>JAYSRO010000091.1:0-7247 GCA_043720995.1 Candidatus Eiseniibacteriota bacterium | reverse complement strand
TCGGCACCGGGTTCTACAATCCGGACCGCGGCGGCGACCCGATCCTGTGGCAGCACCTGTTCTGGTTCTTCGGCCACCCGGAAGTCTACGTCGTGCTGTTGCCGGCCATGGGCATCGTGGCCGAAGTGATGACGGTGTTCGCGCGCAAGAAGCTGTTCGCCTACAAGACGGTGATCTTCACCATCGTCGCCACCGGCGTGCTGAGCTTCTTCGTGTGGGCCCACCATCAGTTCGTGGCCGGCATCGACCCGCGCATGGCGAACGTGTTTGTCGTCACTACCGTGCTGATCTCGATCCCCATCGCCGAGATGTGCTTCGTCTACATCGCCACGCTGTACGGCGGCTCGATCACGTTCTCGACGCCGATGCTGTGGGCGCTGGCGTTCCTCGCCGAGTTCCTGGTCGGCGGCGTCACCGGCATCTACTTGGGCGCCAGCGGGCTCGACGTGTTCTTCCACGACACCTACTTCGTGGTGGCGCACTTCCACTACACATTCTTCCCCATCGCGATTATTGCGGTGTTCTCAGGGCTGACATTCTGGTTCCCCAAGATGTTCGGCCGCATGATGAACGACGGCTGGGGCAAGGTGCACTTCTGGGGCACGATCATCCCCTTCAACTGCATCTTCATCCCGTTGTTCATTCTGGGTGCTGCCGGTGAGCACCGCCGCATCTTCGACTACCACAGCTTCCCGCATCTGGCGACGCCGGAGCTGCAGGCGATGCGTGTGTTCGCGACCGTGTCGCTGGTGGTGATGCTGCTGTTCCAGCCGATCTTCCTGATCAATTTCATCCGCAGCATGTTCGCGGGTGCCAAGGCGGGTAAGAACCCGTGGCAGGCGAACACGCTCGAGTGGTCCGCCGATTCACCGCCGCCGCACGGCAACTGGGCGGAGCTTCCGGATGTTTACCGTGGCCCCTACGAGTACGCCGTGCCGGGTCGCGCCGAAGACTTCTGGCCGCAGAACGAGAAAGACTGAGAGGACCAGCGCGTGAGCACGAAGACCATCGCCACCACCCGCAGCGCCATGGGGATCCCCACGGGGCGCCTCGCGATCTGGTGGGTGCTCGTCTCGGAAATCGTCATCTTCGGCGGGCTGCTCGTGGGCTACATCATGGCCCGCTTGGGCCACCCGGAGTGGGCCGAAGAAGCCTCGCACACCAACACGTGGGCGGGCGCGTTCAATACGCTGGTGCTACTGACCTCCAGCCTGTCCGCGGTGCTCGCGCACAAGGCGGCTGAAGAGGGCAACGGCAAGAAGGCGGCGGGGCTGTTGCGGCTGACGTGTGTCGGCGGCCTGATGTTCTTGATCGTCAAGTCATTCGAGTGGGCGAACGAGATCCGCGAAGGCTTCACCATCCAGGCCGGCGGCTTCTGGTCGTACTACTACACCGCCGCCGGGCTGCACGCGTTCCACGTCATCTGCGGCATGATCATCATGTTATGGGTAGCCTCGACCGCCGAGAAGAACCAGGAATTGCACCGCGTCGAGAACATCGGGATCTACTGGCACTTCGTCGATCTCGTGTGGATCTTCCTGTTCCCGTTGCTGTACATCGCGAAGTAGCAGGGGAGACGCTCATGTCCGATCAACACGCCGCCGCTGCCGCCCATCATCACCCGAACTACGTGAAGATCTGGGCGATTCTCTGTGTGCTGCTCGTCGTCAGTGTCGCCGGTCCGATGCTGCACATTCGCGTGATCACGCTGATCGCGGCGTTCGGCATCGCACTGGTCAAGGCCTCGATGGTGGCCAAGCACTTCATGCACCTCGACGTCGAGAAGCCCATCATCCGCTGGGCGCTCGGCGCGGTACTGGTGCTGATGGTACTGCTGTATGCGGGACTCGCGCCGGACGTGCAGAAGAGCTCCGGGCAGCATTGGGTCAAGTCGGACGGCTTCCACTACATGAGCGAAGCGGCCCGTGGCGCTCATGGGGGCGGTGAACATGGGCACGATACCGAGCACAAGTAGTCTCGGGCAGGGCGGCCCGCCGCGCCGCGGCGCGACCGAGAGTGCCCGCATCGCCATGGGCGTGTTCATCTTCACGGAAGTGATGATGTTCGCGGGCTTCGTTTCGGCGTTTGTGATCGTCCAGAGCAACGCCATCCCCGGCACCTGGCCGCCCCCCGGCCAGCCGCGCCTGCCCATCGAAAGCACCGCGGTGAACACCCTGGCGCTGCTCGCGAGCGGCGTGCTGCTGTTCATCGCCGGCCGCCGCTTCAAGCGCGATGGTGCCCTTGCGGCGCGGCGCTGGATGTCGCCCGCATTGATCCTGGGCGGGATCTTCGTGCTCGGGCAGGGCCGCGAGTGGTTCGGCCTCATCAAGCAGGGCATGACGATGACCTCGAGCCAGCTCGGCTCGTTCTTCTACCTGATCATCGGCACGCACGCATTGCACGCCATCGCCGCGATCGTCGCGCTGTTCTGGGCCCTGAATGAATTGAATGCCGGCCGGCTTACGGCGGCGCGATTCGGCGCGGTGCAGCTATTCTGGTTCTTCGTGGTGCTGATCTGGCCCGTCCTCTACGCGCTGGTGTACCTGTGAGCCGCCCGGGCTGGGGGAGCCGCTCGAGGCGCGCTGGTCTGCGCACGCGCATCATCGCGGTCGTGCTGGGAACCGTGCTGCCGACGATGGCGCACGCCTGCGCCGTGTGCTTCTCGGGCTCCCCACGCGTGCGCACGGCGTTCTTCAACATGACCATCATGCTGTCGCTGCTGCCGCTCGGCATGCTGTTCGGCGGCGCCTGGGCGCTGCGCCGGGCGAGCAGCCGCAGCCTTAAGGAAGAACTGACCGTGACGGACTATTCGGTCGCGTCAGGGGAGCAGGCGGCGCTGGAAGTGCCCGCGACGACCGTCCAGCCGGCCCCGCCGTCCGTGCAACTCCGGCCGGACACAGCAAAACGCCCCGGCGCTTTTGGCCCCGAGGCGATCGAACTCTAGAAAGATTTGGTAGCGGGGGCTGGATTTGAACCAGCGACCTTCGGGTTATGAGCCCGACGAGCTACCAGACTGCTCCACCCCGCAACGTTGAACCGGACACTACGGGCGAGGGCCTGAAGTGTCAAGTCATGCGCCCCTGGCGGGCCTGTTCGCAGGCTTGCCCCGCGCGTGGAAACGCCGATGCGACTCGCACTTGCTGCGACGCTGGCGGCTGGTTATCCTGCCTCGCCTTGAAGACCGGGTCCTCATGGCTTGCCCCGTCCTAGCCCCACGTTCAGGAGGTTGGTGTTGCCCGTCCATCGGCTCCGTTTGCTGGCAGCCTGCGCGACCTGCGCGGCTGTGCTCGCCTGGGGATCGACTGCGTTCGCGTCGGCCACGGTCTCGAAGTTCAGCATCATCCTCTCGGCCAACCCCACGTCGGTCGATGCCAAGAGCTTTAACGACGAGGTCATCTCCACCTTCAATCACATCGTGCTCGAGCCGCGCGGCTACAAGGGACTCGACCGCATCACCTCAGCGTGGGTGTACGACGTCGAGGGGCACTACTTCCTGCGCAACAACTTCGCCATCGATGCCGGCTTCGGTCAGCTGCGCTCCAAGAGCCGGCGCGAGTTCCTGCCCGCGATCGGCATGTCGATCGACTACCAGGCCGAGCTGTTGTCCGTGCCCGCGCACTTAGGTGGCGCGTTCTACCTGCCGCCCTACAACTCGGGCGATTTCCAGGCCCGCTGGTACATCGGCGGCGGCATGCTGGCGAACGTCTACAACCGCGCGCGCTTCAGCGCCGTCGAGTCCAGCACCGACAGCAGCCACACGCTGGGCGGTAACTACCGCGTGGTCGCCCGCCGCGACGCCCCGGGCTACTATCTCGAGACGGGCTCGCACCTGTTCTTCGCCAGCCGCTTCTCGGTTCAGGTCGGCGGCATCTACCGCAGCGCCACGGTCCGCGACGCCGACACCAAGCTGATCCGCACCGCGAATGGCACAACGACCATCACGCCCCTCGGCCGCACGTTCGACATCGACTACAGCGGCTTCGGCGCGAAGCTGGGGCTGGCGATAGGGTTCTGAGGCGGCGGCGCGCGTGGAATTTTCGTAAGCCCGCGCCTTGGCCCGGGGTGTACCATTGATCAGTTGGCATTCGCTGGTCTGGCGCACCACCCCGGCTTCGCCCCCGCAGGAGCGTTTCCCCTGAACCGCAAGCTTGCGCTCGCACTACTCATCGTCATGCTGAGCGCGCTCCCGTGCCATGCGGACGACCCACTCGTGTTGGTACAGACGATTGGGTCGCTGGGTGGTGGAGATGGGCAGCTAGGGGGACCGCACGCTTTTTGTGTCGCGCCATCCGGCGAAGTCTTCGTCGCCAACACTGGGAACACCCGCGTGGAGATATTTTCACCCGGGGGCGATTTCTTGGCGCATCTGGACGGGTATGGAACACCGTTCCAGCGGTTTGTCGCGCCTCTCGGCGTTGCCGTCGGTTCGGATGGCACCATCTATGTCTCAGACGATGGCAATTTGGCTGTCTTCAACGCGGATCGATCGTTCCAGAAATCACTCCAGTGTCAGCTGGGCGTTTTGGAGCTCGATCCAACGGGCCAGTACATCTATGGCACTGCAGGTACGTACATGCGCAAATATCGCCTGAGCGATGGTCAACTAATGGGTACATGGCAATTTGCCAATTTGTCCGCGGGCCCACTCGGATTTGCCATCGGCGCGAGCGGCACGATCTACGTCTGCGGAGATGCCTACGTGCAGAAGCTGTCCCCGGACGGGGCGTTTCTCGGGCACTGGGAGCCACAGGGTGGCGGCGCGGCCGTAGCGGTCGATGCGAACGAAAACGTATTTGTCACCATG
The DNA here is from genome assembly GCA_043720995.1 of Candidatus Eiseniibacteriota bacterium. Classification (GTDB taxonomy): domain Bacteria; phylum Eisenbacteria; class RBG-16-71-46; order RBG-16-71-46; family RBG-16-71-46; genus JANLWK01. The sequence continues at coordinate 2,443 of JAYSRO010000091.1, read as the reverse complement.
GGCAATAACGAGATCGGCAAGTACACCAAGGATGGCGTCCAACTATCCCGTACGCCAACGAATGACATCGGCCTCGTCGACATCACTGTCGATGGTGGTGGTGACAACGTGTTTGTTTTGTCTAGATTTAACGCTCACCTGCTGCACTACGCATCCCCGTCGGTGGCCGTGTCGCGACGTAGCTGGGGGCAGCTCAAGCGCCGCTATCGGTGACCGCGCGTCCATGTCGATGACGCGGCCCGCACTGCCCTACTTCGGCGCTTGTCCTTGCGGCTGCGCCTGCGCCGTGCCCTTGTCGTCAATTCTGAAGCTGATCTATTCCGAGCGCGACCATCCTTCACCCTCTGCCGCGAGTGGAGGCTCAGATGAGAGATTCCCGAGGCGAGCAGCGCGAGCGCGTCGGCGGGGCGGGCGAAGCCAATCGGGTCGCCTGCCGATCGCGGGCCCTGTGCTAGCCTTAGGCATTGTCTTCACACACCTTGTCTGGAGGTTGAAGTGCGTTGGCTCCCAAGGGCGGCTGTTGTCGCCGCCGCCATGATTGCCCTCTCCGCTTCGCAGCCACGCGAAGCATTCGCCATCTGGCAGCGCGATGGCATTCTGCTCCCCTGGCCACTCCCCAATGCTGGCAATGCCGGCCCGCGGCTGGGTTCGGATGGGGCTGGTGGCATGTTCGTGACCTGGGTTCCGTTGGGAAACGGAGCGGGGGGATATTTCAGGAACTACCGGCAGGTGGGGGCGCTGCGGATCACCGCGGCTGGAACTTCGGCTCCAGGGTGGCCAGATAGCGGAATGATCATCGCGGTCGCGAACCAGTCTGGAGTGTACGACATTGAGTCGATCGACGCGGTGATCCCGGACGGACTGGGTGGCGCCTACGTTCAGTACGAGCCCTACATCACTCACACGCCATGGTCATGCTTGGCTCACGTGACGGCATCGGGGCCAGATTTCAACGGCTGGCCGCGAGATTTCCCCCTTTCGCCCCTGGTTTCGATCGCGGTCAATGATCCAGGCGGCTTGCTGTGCGCCTACCACGGTTTCAGCTACTGGGGAGACGCGACCTCAATCAGCCTGCAACGAATTCGTCGCGATGGTTCGCAGGCTGCGATCCAACGGCCTCTTGTAACCCAAGCCACCGTTTTCCCCGATATCGATACCAATCATTTGGGAGGAGCACTCGCCTGTCGGTTCTGTGAAGTACAGGGCCTCGATTCGTCGATGACTGAGGTGTGGAACTCAGGACCATGGCCCGGTTGCACCGGAAACATGGCACTCGTTTCCGACGGTCTGCATGGCGCATTCTTGGCTTGGGTCTCCGGTTCGGCAATGCGAGTCACGCGTATCGACTCACTGGGCCATGCGAGCCCCGGTTGGCCCACGAACGGATTCGACGTTGGTGTCGCCGACGTCTATTCCGCCAACCCACTGGGCCTGACCAGCGATGGGGCCGGTGGCTTCTTCTTGCGTTGGCAAACTGAGACGGCCTACCTCGTCCAGCGCATTTCTGGCGCTGGTGCTATCGCTGCGGGCTGGAACCCGTCGGGCACCGTTCTCGGTCCGCCCGCTTACAGCACCGCGCCGTCAGAGATTGTGCCGGACGGTGAAGGCGGCCTGTATGTGGCGTGGCAAGCCGACTTTGCGCCGCAGACTGGCGGGGACATCTATGCTCAACACTTTGCCGCTGCTGGTGTGCCTGCGCCCGGGTGGCTCGCTACGGGATCTCCCATTTGCACTGCCCCCGGGTATCAGACCGGCGTTTCTTTGGCAGCGGATAGTTTTGGTGGCGTTTACCTGGCGTGGCGCGATTATCGCAACGGGCCGAACCCTCAAATTTATGCACAGCACATCGTGAAGAACGAGGGTAGCGTGATCGCTGTGCCTGACTCGCCCGCTCTAGCGCTTTCCATCACGGTTCGCGCCAACCCCTCGCGATCCAGTATTCAGTGCTATTTCGCGGTACCGAGGGCTCTGCCCGCGAGCATCGATGTATTCGACACCGCAGGTCGACGTGTGTATCGGCGCACGATTGACGGGGCGCCTGCGGGGGCCAGCACAGCTTCGCTGGCGCTCGGGGAGGTACCTCCCGGGCTGTACCTCGTTCGACTCAGCCAAGCGGGATTGAGCGCCACCGCTCGATTCGTTGTGATCCCTTGATGCGCGGATACGCCCCTGCGGGACACGGCGAGTTCGAGCCGCGCGGCGAGGAAGCCGCGACCGCTGCCGATCGCCCTACTTAGGCGCTGGTGGCTGCGCTTGCACCGTTCCCTTGTCATCGATGCGGAAGATGATCTCTTCCGAGCGCGACCAGCCTTCATCCTCGCGCAGGCGCTTCTCGGCTTCGCGCTTGCGGGCTTCGGGGCTGCGGGCGAGTTCGTTGGCGTTGGCCAGTGATGCTTGCGTCTCGGCCAAGCGATTGCGCTCGTGGTGGCTCAGGCGTTCGACG
>JAYSRO010000090.1:0-3547 GCA_043720995.1 Candidatus Eiseniibacteriota bacterium | reverse complement strand
GCGTGAAGTCGGACTCGAACGCGAACATCGCGCCGCCGCTGTCTGAAGGCGCGAAACGTGCCCACGTGTAACCGCCCTCGCGGGCCACGGGAGTCAGGTCAAGTGTACGAGTCGCGTGCACGCTCAGCCGCTCGCAGTGCGCCGGGGCGAACGGTTTGCGCTCACCGCGAAAGCCGGTACCCGCCAGCGCGCTCAACTCGATCGGGCGATTGGGCGAGCGCAGGTAGCGCGACGGCGCGAGCCAGTACTCATGCGCTGCGACCGGGAGCGCGGCTGTTAGCGCCAGCCCCACCAGCACCAGGGCGAGTCCGCCGCGCAGTCGCAGCGGCACAGGGCGAGTGGTTGCGGTCCGTGTCATCACCCTCTCTACGGGGTCACCCCGCGATCGGATGAGCGGCGGATCATGATCCCGCGAGCATTCCCACCATGACGACCGGTCCTTGCGGAGCTGTGGGCGTGGTCGAACCGCCCGCCTTCTCGAGCGAGACCGCGAAGGCGCCCAGATTCGTGGGGTCACCGGTATCCGGCAGCTTGATGATGGCGCGGCCGCTGGCGTCGGCGTGGATCACCCCGAGGCTCGCGGGCTTGCCGTCACGCAGTGCCCACAGTTCGTAGTCCGAGCCGCTCGGCGGAGTGAAGTTGGAGAACACGATCATGGCGCGGTGGCTCTGCGGGTCGTACAACGCGCGCGCCTTGAGGATGGCATTGCCCGCAGGGGTGATCTGCAGGTCGACGAGCCGCGTACCGGCGCCTTCGACGAGCTCGGACCAACGCTGCGCTTCCGCCAGTTCCTGCTGCTTGTCGGCCAATTGCTGGCGCTGCGTGTCGAGTTGGGCGCGGACGGCCACCAGGTCGCCGCGCAGCCGCTGTCCGGTGCTCCACATCGACACGCTCGTCACCGCGAGCACCGCGGCCGCTGCGGCAAACGCCCACACGAGCGGGGCGCTGCTGCGCCGCGGCGGCAGTTCGACGACCTTCCGCGCGGTGGAACGCGCAGGCGCAGGCGAACGCTCGACGCCCTCGGCGCGGATGCGATCGAACACCTTGGACTTGAGCGCCGGCGGGGCCGTGACCTGTGGAGCGGAAGCCGCGAGCAGCACGGCGCCATCGGCGAGGCGGCGCAACTCCGCTTCGCAGTCCGGGCAGCCCTCGGCCAGGTGCTGTTCGAGCACGCGCCGTTCGGGCTCGTCCAGAGCCCCCAGGACGCCGCCCGCGCACAGGGCGAAATGTTCTTCGCGATGGCCGCTCAAACCCACTCCTCCTCAGGCAACAGTTCACGCAGGCGCAGCAGGCCCTGTCGTGTCCAGGACTTCACGGTCCCCAGCGGGGCGGCCAATTGCGCCGCGATCTCGCTTTGGGAGAGTCCGCCAAAATAAGCCAATTCGATGACCTGCCGTTGCTGCGGCATCAGTTCGGCCAGCGCCGAGACCACACGATCATGCAGCTGCAGCTGCGACACGGCAGCGGGCGGCTCCTCGACGAGTTGCACCGGCGGCCGGTCCGCCATCACCTGTTCGACGCGCTGCCGTGAGGCGCGAGTGCGCAACCGGTCGATGGCGCGGCTGCGCACCAGCGTCAGTAGCCACGCGGGAACCGCACCGCGCGCCGCATCGTAGGACTCCGCTCGATTCCATGCCTGAAGCCACGCTTCCTGGAGCACCTCTTCCGCGTCGGCGGCACGGCCGAGGATCTTGAGCGCGGCCGAGTAGAGCAGACCGCTGTAGCGGTCATAGAGCTCTTCGAGTGCGCGCATGTCCCCGGCGCGGACCCTGTCCATGCAGGACCGATCGTTGTCCTGATCGCTCATGAAGGGGTTCCAGCGACGTTTGGGGTTTCCATCCACTCTACGTTTCGTAGAGCGAATTGGACGTGCGAATCAAGCATGGCACCCAGGGGGCAAGAGATCCGTGGCGCGCGGCCGCGAGCAACCAGAACCCGCACAACATAAAGGAGTCGCTCGCGGCGCGACAAGCGGGATGTGAAGGGCGGCGCAGTGGCAGGGCACGCGGGAGGGGCTCAGCGACGCGAGCCGTTCGCGGCACCTGCGCCATTGCGCTCATCCAGTGGGGCGGCGAGCCCGTAATGGAGGTGGTCGCACACTGCGGGAACCCAAGCACTCGCGTTGTCGGGGGACAAACGCCGGCGCCGGGATCCCCGCCAAAACGCTTCTCCTCCCTGCCGCGCACCTGCGCGAGAAGAAAGGCACACGCATGAAGCAGCATCACCTGAGAGGGGCCGCCTTCACGGCGGTCCTCCTGATGGCCACGTGTTTGGGACCCGTGGCATCGCACGCTTCGAGTCACAGCGAAGCACCCGGAACTGCCAAGGACCGCCTCGCAGACGACACCGACTTGTACGCCTGGGTCAGTCCCGATGCCAGCGATCGTGTCACGATCGTCGGCAACTGGGTACCCATGATCGAACCGGGCAGCGGCCCGAACTTCCATGGCTTCGACGATGAAGTGTCGTACTACTTCAATATCGACAATGTCGGCGATGCCAACGATCACATCCGCTACCGCTTCAGCTTCAAGACCACGCGGCAGACCGGGGCCACGTTCCTCTACAACACGGGTGCCGTCACCTCGCTGACCGATCCCGATCTCAACGTGCGCCAGACCTACACCGTGACGCGCTACGACAATGGTTCACCGACGGTGCTGGGCAGCGACCTGCCTGTTGTGCCTGCGTATGTCGGACCGGTGTCCATGCCGAACTACGCGCAGCTCGCAGCCGATGGCGTGCGCACGTTGTCCGATGGCACCAAGGTGTTCGTGGGACCGCGCGACGATCCGTTCTTTGTCGATCTCGCCGCGACGTTTGACCTGCTGACGATCCGCAAGCCGCCCGGCAATCGCGGCCGCGGGCTCGACGGCCTGGGTGGATTCGATGTGATGACGGTGGCGATGCAGATCCCGATGGTGCGCCTCACCTCCGATGGCCTCGCGCCGAGTGCCTCGAACTCGGTGATCGGCCTGTACGCCTCGGCGGAGCGTCCTGCTTCGCGAACGCTGAATGGCGATGGCACGGTGACCACGAGCGGTCAGCCGGTGCAGGTATCACGACTCGGTAATCCGCTCGTGAACGAAGTCGTGATCGCCTTGCAGGACAAGGACAAGTTCAATGCGTCCAAGCCGACGAGCGATGGCCAGTTCGCGGGCTACGTGGTGGATCCGGAACTGGCGAAGTTGCTGGGCCTGCTGTATGGCATCAACGCGCCGCCTGCGCCGCGCAATGATCTGGTCACGGTGTTCCTGACGGGAATCCCCGGGCTGAACAAGCCTTCGAACCCGAACCAGGTGCCGTGCGAAATGCTGCGCCTCAACATGGCGGTAGCGCCCACCATGCGGCCGAGCCGCTTCGGCATTCTCGCAGGCGACAACGCGGGCTTCCCGAATGGCCGTCGTCTCGGCGATGACGTCGTCGATATCGCCGAGCGTGTCGTGGCGGGTGCCACGCCGTTCACGCCCTCATTCAATGTCGCGCCGAACAACTTGCTCGGTGATGGCGTGGATGCGAACGACGTGCCGTTCCTGCCGTACTTCCC
>JAYSRO010000089.1:0-1671 GCA_043720995.1 Candidatus Eiseniibacteriota bacterium | reverse complement strand
AGTGGTTCTTAGGCGTCGACGTGCGCCTCGCCAAACCCTACAACTTCGCCTCCGCCGACAACCCCGACGGGGAGAGCGAAGTGTGGACACCGCGGCTGTGGACGGCCTCGCCCTATGGCCGCGAGTTCCGCAATTATGCGGGCTCGTGGCGCGGGATGATCGGCACGGCCTTGCATCGACGAGCGCCGGCCGCGCTGCCGGGGCAGGCTGGGACGATGACCGCGGCGCGGCCCGTGGGGCCCGAGTGGATCGTGGCGCTCGAGTGGTACCGCGGCTACGCTCCGGATGGCCAGTTGCAGGACCAGCGGCTTCACTACTCGCCGCGCTGGAAGTTCACGCCCAGTGTCACCGCCCACTTTTGAGATCACCGCCGCAATGATCGAATCCCGCATCCGATGACCGACCCCAAGCCCCCGGCGCCCGACCAGCGCTACGCCGAACTGATCGCGCGTGAGGCCGAGCATTGGGGCCACGCCACGCAGGACGTCGCGAACCCCCAGTTGTGGGACGACCCTGCGCTCTACGCCACCGTGCTCGCGCGGCCCTACGAGCACCTGCTGGCGCGCGCGAGGGCAGCCGGCGGCCCGGCGCTCGAGCTCGGCTGTGGCGATGGCGACCTGTCGCTGGAACTGGCGCGGCGCGGCCTCGAGATCACGGGACTGGATCTGAGCCCCGCGCGCGTGGAACGCGCGCGCGCCGAAGCGGAAGCCGCCGGCCTCTCCACCCGGGCGCGCTACGAGGTCGCGGACTTGAACACCTGCACGTTCGCGCCGCAATACTACGCCTGCATCGTCGCGCACGACGCGCTGCACCATGTGCCCTACGTCGAGGCATTGCTCGACCAGGTGCGCCTGGCGCTAAAGCCCGGCGGCACCCTGATCGTGAGCGACTTCCGTGGCGCGCCGTGGCTCGAGAAGCTCGTTTCGGCAGGGCTGGTCGCGGTCTTGCCGACTGCCCAACCCTACGCCGCCAAGTGGCGCCTGCGCGGGCGGCTGCGCGCACTGCTCGCCTCCGAGCGCGACAAGCGCGCAGCACTAGATGCCGGTGGCGCCGCCGATCTTCACGACGCCTCGCCGTTCGAGTCGATCACGCAGGAGTCGATCCTGCCTGCCATCACTGCACGGTTCACGCTCGTCGAGAGCTACACGTTCTGCCCCTACTGGTACCACGCGGTGCCCAAGCTGCGCCTGCCGATGGCACTCAAGCGCGCCTGGATCGCCGCCGCGCAACGCATTGACGGCCCGCTCAACCGGCGCGGCTGGACGCAGGGCTCGTACGTGTACATCGAGGCGCGCGCGAAGTAGCGGGCAGGCGCGCCATGTGGCGCCGGGCGCGAGATGCCCGCTGCATCCCGCTGCGGAGCCAGCGCCCAAACATTACGGCCCGCCGTGGGAACTCCCATAGGCGGGCCGCATGTTGTTTGCGCTGTCGTCCCGCTTACGTGCCTTCGCTCCAGCTGCGCATGTAGCGATCCTGCTCGGCCGTCAGCCGGTCGATATCGATCTCCATCGTGGCCAGCTTGAGCGCTGCGACCTGCTCGTCGATCGCCTTGGGCACAACGTACACGTCCTTCTTCAGCGTGCGCGCCTTCTTGCGCAGGTACTCGACGCTCAGCGCCTGGTTCGCGAACGACATGTCCATCACCATCGCCGGGTGGCCTTCGGCCGCGGC
>JAYSRO010000088.1:0-1676 GCA_043720995.1 Candidatus Eiseniibacteriota bacterium | reverse complement strand
CACCTGGGACATGGAGAGCGAGGCGGGCTGGACGGTGGGAGCGCCCGACGATGACGCGAGCGCCGGCGTGTGGGTGCGCGTCGATCCCACGGAGTCGGCGAACTACGACACAGCGAACTTCGTGGTGCTGCAGCCTGCCAACGACCACTCCTTGATTGGCACGCAGTGCTGGGTCACCGGCAACGCCGACACGCTATACGTGCAGGGCTACAACGATGTCGATGGCGGCAAGACAACGCTGACCTCACCCATCTTCGACGCGGCACCGGGAGGATACGTGAACCCGGTCATCGACTACTGGCGCTGGTACTCGAACAATGCCGGCAGCGCCATCGGCGGGGACGTGTGGCGCGTGGAGATCTCCAACAACGGTGGCGGCTCGTGGGTTCCACTCGAGTCCACGACCCTGCCCGCCAACTCGTGGGAGCGGATCGCCTTCCGCATCGAGGACGTGCTGACGCCGTCCCATTCGATGCGGCTGCGCTTTATCGCCAACGACGACCTGCCCAACTCGCTCGTCGAAGCGGCGCTGGATGACGTGCGGCTACTGATGTTCCCGCTCGGCACCGCGGTCGCCGGGCCGCGAGGGATAGCGCGCACGCTCGACCTGTCGGCTGCGCGCCCCAATCCGGCGCGCGGCACCACGACCCTGCGGCTCAGCCTGCCCACCAGGGCGCAGGTGTCGTTCGCAATCTTCGATGTCGGCGGACGGCGCGTGCGGGACCTCGCGAACGGCCAACTCGCGGCCGGAGAGCACGTGATGGCGTGGGATGGATTGGATGCGGCGGGCACCCCCGTCCCCTCGGGCCTGTACTTCGCGCGGCTCGATGCAGGCAGCGAACACCGGATGCGCAGGGTCGTGCGGATTCGTTGAGCTCCCTGCGCGTCGCAACATTCAACACGCTGTTCCCGAGCGCCTTGGAACAACCGGGCACGTGGGCGCGACGCAGCGAATTGATTCGCCGGGCGATCGAACGGGCGCGGCCTGACGTGATCGGGCTGCAGGAAGTGCTGCCCGCGACACTCGAGGAGTTGCCCAACCTGCTCGGCGACCTGTCATTCGTCGCGGGGCCGGACCGCGGACCCGCTCGCGCCTTCAGTCCCTACCCGCTGCTGGAATCCGCGCTGCGGCTTGTTCGCACTGGCAGCCTGCGAGGACCCGAGGGGGCGCGGCACGAGCCAGTGCGGAATTCCGCGGAACATTTGCCCATCGCCTACCGCACCGAGCGGTTGAAGCCGGTCGCGAGCGGCGCGTTCTGGATCTCGGCAACGCCCGAGCAGCCCGGCACGAGCCCGCCCTCGGCCTTCTCCCCCTCGCTCGTGCACTGGGTGCGGTTCGCCGATCTCACAAACGCCGGATCGTTGCTCGTCATGAACGCGCACATCGGACATGCGCCGTGGCACCACGCGCTCGCCGTGCGGACGATCACGGAGCGCCTCCGAGCGCTGTCGCCACGCGAGCCGCAAAGCGCCGCGCATGCGCCACACGACGCCGCGCGACCGCCCGAACGCGAGCCCCCGCCCGAGGGCGTGTTCCTGCTCGGCGACTTCAACGCATTGCGTTCGTCGTTGCTGGTTCGCGCGCTCACATCACCGGCCGGCGCCGCGTTGATCGATGCGACTCGGGCGGCGCCGCGGCAATCGGGCCCGCCCGTGACCTTTCACTGGGGCGTCGG
>JAYSRO010000087.1:0-1678 GCA_043720995.1 Candidatus Eiseniibacteriota bacterium | reverse complement strand
GGCCCCCGGCAGCACGAAGCGCGCGGAGCTCGCGCAACTCATCGCGGCGGTCCAAGGCGATTCGGCGGCTGCGCTGAAGCTCGCGGCGGGGGTGGCTCCCGTGCTCAAGACTTTCAATGCGCTCACGCCGCGCGCCCACGCGATCGCCATCGAGGCCGCGAAGGACCTGTCCCAGTCGCTGACCGATCTGCCGGATGCCACGCTCGCCGCGGACTGGTCCTACTTGTGCGAACAAATGCGCCACGACCTGCAGGTCACACCGGAACACGCGCTGGCTGAATTGGAAGCCGTGCGCGGCGAGATCCTGCGCAAGGGCAATGCGCGCGTCTTCACCATCGGCGCTCCCACCACGCTGGCCAAGCTCTCGGCTCCCATTCAGGCAACGCTGGCGAGCCTTGGCACAGGCACCAGCATGGCCGCGACCCGCGCCACAGGTCAGCTCGTGCTCGAGCGACTGAGAGAACGCGATCCCGCCGCCACAAACGCGCAGTACGTGGGCCTGCTCAACCCGAACAGCCAGGGCGGAGTGGTCATCAACTCCGCGCCGTTCGTGAGCTTTGCCGACACTGGCGAAGAGCCGGTGCTGCGCTACCTCGCCGGCAATCTCTACGCCGGTGGCGGCGCGCACAGCGTGTTCATGAAGACGTGGGGCGCCGGACTCGCCTACAGCAATGGCATCTCCGCCTCGCCCGAAACGGGGCGCCAAGGTTACTACGCCGAGCGCACACCCGAACTGCCGCAGACGGTCCGCTTCGTGATTGATCAGTTGAAGAGTGCGAAGAAGGATCCCGCGCTCGCCGAATACGCCGTGTCGCTCGCCTTCAACTCGCGCGCGGCATCCGGCTACGAGTCGCGCGGTGAGGCGATGGCCGCCAACCTTGCGGACGGCGTGACACCCGAAGTCGTCTTGGGGTTCCGCAAGCAGGTCCTTGCCCTGCGTGGGCGCCCGAATCTCACTGATGCATTGTTCGACCGCATGCCGGGTGTCTATGCTCGGGTGCTGCCCGGGTACGACCCCAAGGCGGCGCCAGTCGAAGGGGGATCGTACTTCGTCATCGGCGCGGAAAAGCAGTTCGCCGCCTACGAGGCCTACCTCAAGTCAGTCGGGGACGCGAAGACCACGCTGTACCGGCTCTACCCGCGCGACTTCTGGGTGCCGGCCCCCGAGCTCGTCAAGGCCACAGGCGCCGCGACTGCTCCCGCGACGCCCGTGAGGCCCTAGCTTGAAGCTCTCCATTCCCCAGCGCATCGCCACGGAACTCGCCGTCCAGTCTTCGCAGGTGGAATCGGCCATCGGGCTGCTCGACGAGGGCTCGTCGGTCCCCTTCATTTCGCGTTACCGCAAGGAAGTCACGGGCGGGCTCGACGACACGCAATTGCGCAAGCTCGAAGAACGCCTCGGCTACCTGCGTGAACTCGAGGAACGCCGCAGCACGATCCTCGCGAGCATCACCGAGCAGGGCAAGCTCACGCCCCTGCTGGAAGAGTCGATCCGCGGCGCAGACACCAAAACGCTGCTCGAGGACCTGTATCTTCCCTACAAACTCAAGCGCCGCACCCGTGCGCAGATCGCGCGCGAGGCGGGGCTCGAGCCGCTCGCCCAACTGCTGCTCAAGGCGCCGCAGACCACACCCGAAACGGCTGCGGCCGGGTTTGTCGCCGCGGACAAGGGCGTCGC
>JAYSRO010000086.1:0-19104 GCA_043720995.1 Candidatus Eiseniibacteriota bacterium | reverse complement strand
CGGACTTCGGCAGCTACGATCCGCTGAGCGGTGTGATCACCATCAAGCTTGCGGTGAGCAAGGTCGATGACACCCCACTGGTTGCGGGCAGCGACCTGCAGGCGGTCAACGTGCGCACCTACCTTGCGCGACCCGATGCGGGGCAGAAATCACAGAACAATGCCTCGGACATCACGGGCGACGGCAGCTATGTCTTGGTGGGTAACGGCGCGTGCTTCTGCTACGTCGACCAACCGCCGGTCGCGCGCCTCGAGGTATCGAGCGCTTCGGGGACGGCGCCGTTCACGGTGATGTTCGACGCGGCGGGCTCAACGGATCCCGATGGCGCCGATGGCGACCAGGTCGCTTCGTACACATTCAACTTCGGCGACGGCTCGGATCCCGTCACCCAATCGAACCCCGGCATCAGCCACGTCTACGGGATGCCGAGCGGGCCAAGTGGATACTTCGCGACGCTGTCGGTGAAGGACGCCAAGTGTGACACCAAGAGCCTCAATGTGGCGTCGGCGAACATCCAGGTGATGAAGACCACCGGAGTGGGAGGGAAGCCGACTCCCGAAGTGTTCGCGTTCAGGCCCCAGACGAATCCCGCCCGCGGGCCGATGGCGTTCTCGCTCGATCTCGAGACGGCAGGAACGGTCAGTGTGGAGATGTTCAGCGCTGACGGGCGGCTCGTGAACACGCTGCAGAACGCGTGGATGCCGGCCGGCACACATCGCATCCAGTGGGACGCCACGGATCGCAGCGGACGCAAGTCGCCTGCCGGGGTCTATCTCGTGCGGGCCAAGGCCGGCAGCCACGTGACGTTGACCCGGGTCGTCATGATGCAGTGATCCCTTGGAGCGCTGAAGTCTCGCGCCGGCGGGTCTCGGCTAGGCCATTCGCTCGAACGCGAACCTGGTCGAGACCACCGGTTCCGACTCGCCCGCGGCCAACTCGTGCATCGCGCGCAACAGCGCCTCACGCGCCGCGGGCTCCAGCCCCTTCACGGGCCAATCCGCATTCATCGCCATGAAGTCGATGCCCCACGCGACCGGGGAGTGGTCCTCATCGCGATGCTCCGCGACGAGCAGGAATCCATACCGGTGCGATGCACTCATCAACTCCTCGCGCGTCTTGGGTGGCATCATGGGTGGTGCCGGCGCCGCGAGGCCTGCGACTCCCGCCGCATCACAAACCGATTGCGCGACGCCATGCCACCCCGCCATGCCTTTGAGGTCGCCGGTCTCCTGCCAGTGGTGGTACCAGAGGTTGAACGCAAAGCGTCCGCCGGGCTGAACGACGTGTTCGAGCGCGTTGAACGCTGTCTCGAGCTCGAGGTATTGCATCGACACGGACGCGATTGCCGCCACCACACGAATGCCCAGCGCGGGGGCTTCCTCGATGGTAGTCACGTGAAATTGGGCGCGCCGCCCCGCGAGATTGTGTCGCGCGAGAGCGATCATCGCCTCCACGGGATCGAGCAGGATCATCTCGCAGCGCGGGTGGCGCGCCAGCAACAACTCGGACGTCAGCCCGGATCCGGCGCCTATATCTAGCACCGGGCCCTGCAAGCCCGCCGGCAGCATGTCGATCAGCCGGTTCGACAGCAGCGTGAAGAGCTCCTGGGTGTGGCAGAGGCAGTCGTAGGCCGCGGAGCGACCCTCCCAAAGGAGGATGACTTCGGGATCGGGACGCAGGTCGGCCTCCATGGGGGATTGGGGTGCAACTGACTCGCAGGATCAGTGTGGAGCCCAAGAATATGCGATCGGCAAGCCATGCGGTACGGCCCGATTCGCACGACTCCTGCAACCCGGAGCATCCCAGCCGCGTATCCCCCTCGAGGCAACGCCCCTCGCTCCACCTTGCCCGGAGGTTCCCCATGAAGCACTCGAGTATTCTCCTGGTCGCGGCCGCATGCCTGGTCGCCCAGGGCGCATCCGCCCACGAGCACGGTTCGCACTCCATGTTCCTCAACACGTCGTGTGACGACCCGATGCGATTGGCCCGGCGTCATTCTGTCGACGATGCCCGTTTCGCGATCACCACCGAGAACCGCAAGATCACCCTGTTGCTCACGGATCGAGTGGTGGCCATGCAGCTCTCGGATCGCGTGATGGCCAAGATCGACCGCAAGACGCGCGAGGCCGACGATAAGGACGATGACAACGCGCTCGGCCAGATCATCAAGGATGCGGTGCTGACGACGGTGCGCACGGCGTTGAACCACAGCGCCGAGTGCGATCTGCGCGACATCGAGTCCGCCGATTTCGAAGACGGCGAGATCATCATCACGACGCGCAGCGGCGAGCGGATGTTCTCGCACGCCGACATCGACCACGAAGAGGTGATGACGAACTTCAGCGAGCGTGATGCCCGCGAGTTCGTGAAGCAGTTGCGCAAGCGGATCGGGAAGGGGCGGTAGGGTTCTCGCCAAAATGGCAGAATTCCCGGTCGCCACCCTCACTTCCCGCGCCCGCGTCCCTTCGTGGTCACGCGCACGGCCTCGCCCCATTGCGCGAGGAATGCCGTAACGAATTTCTGCACGCCTGCGTCGCCCGTTGCCAGTGGCGCCAACGCGAGCGCCACGGCGACGGCGATGTGATAGCCGGTCGAACGCGTGGACTCGGCGCGTTGGTAGGCGGCGTGGTCGGTGTTGATCCACACGGTGTTCTCGATCAGGCGCGCGAGTTCGGGATCGCCGGGGCGGGCCTCGAACTGGACCGAGAGCCCGTAGCGCTGGCCGCGTCCGCTGCGTGGGCCATGAGCGTTGGAACCATCGGGTGCGGTGCCTGCGACGGGTGCTTCCGGTGTCGCGGGTGAGTCAGGTGCAACGGGCAGCGTGATAGCCGCGAGCGTCGCATCAGCTGCTTCCGCGCTTGCAGCGTTTGCTGCCGCGTCGCCCGTACCCTCACCGGGCGGCGGCTCGACCGCCGCCGCGTCCTCCGCCACGTTCGTCCCCACTCCGGTCACGCCCTCGCCGCGTCCCGCTCCCTCGCCTAAACCCATGCGCCGTTGCCCGCCGCGCTGGTGTTCGACCAACGACGACAGCAACGGGAACGCATCGCTCAATCCTTCGAGCACGCGCTGTAAGTCGCGCTCCATCGGGCGCGCGGCCTTGCGGCGGTCGTCCTGCGCGACATCACGCGCATCGCCCCAGCGCGACAGCTGCGCCTGCACCGCTTCCTGGATCGCACGCCGGTACGACAGGTAGAGGGCGCCGCGTGGGCCGGTGCGGACGAAGTCACCCTTATTGAGCGTGAGCGCTTGCGACAGCGCGGGCACTTCAATGATGCCCGTAACGCGATCGGGTGCCGCGGGCAGGATGCCGAGCCAGTCCCAGCCGCGCCGGATCACCTTGCCGTAGGTGCTTATCGCAATGCCGCGCAGATGCTCGGGAAGTGGTGATGCGGCGCGCTCGATGGTACCCAGCCCCGACGCCTTGCGCTGGCGCTCGATGCGCACTTCGAGCGGCGCGTGCTCGGCGGAGCGATCGGTGCGCCGCTCGATCGTGTGCCCGTTCACCTCGAAGCGCACACCATGCGGGTACAACGGTGCGAGCGCTGCCTCGAACGATGCATCAACGAGCGGCTGGAAGTGCTGCCGGATGACGTGCTCGAGATAACCCGCATCGAGCAGGGGCGAGAGCCCGTGATTGAGTTGGAGCAACACGGCCGTGCCGTGGTTCGCGACGACGCCGGCCGGAGTGATCGGTTCGTAGGGCGCCATCTCTCGCGAAGCCAGATGCCAGCGCGAGGCCGAGTGCGACTTGCCACGCCGCGATTCGGTGATGACTTCGCGCGCGGCGAGAAGTGCGAGCTTGATGCCGACGCCGGCGAAGCCGATTCCCGCGCCGCGCGTCTTGGTGCTCGATGCGAGGTTGTGAAACTGACGGAGCTCCTTCCACACCATGCCGCGCCCATCGTCCTCGAGCTGGAACGTCGCCGCCGCGGGATCGGCGGTGATGCGGATCACGGTCGCATCGGCATCAAGCGAATTCGCGATCAGTTCGGTGAGGATCGTCTCCTCGAGCCCGCCGGGATAGGCATCGCGCAGGTCTTCGAGCAGGTGGCGAAGATCAACCTTCGTGAACCCACGGCCACGCGGCATACGAAACCTCGACAGGGGGGGCGGGTGGTGCGGCACGTGTGAGCGCCGGGGCAACGCGATGGAGTATCGCATTGCGGGGGAGTTGGCTCCACCGAAGTCGCTACCCGCCCAGTTGCTCCAGCGGCTCTACCGCAAATGTGATCAGTCGCCTGCCGATTGCGACGAGCTGGGGGGCGGTGGGCGGATCCCGCGACAGCAAACCGTTGGCGCAGTGCGCTGTCGCTTCTTGCAAGTCCTCGCCGCTCGCGAGCAGGCGGCGTAGGCCCGCTCCCGCGGAGCCGGCTAGTTCGCGCCAGCGTTCAGGAAACCGTCGCTTGAGCGCTCGTTCCCATGACTCTGCCCACTGCTCGATAGCCGTTTCATCGGTCAGTCTGGCAATTGCGAGAACGCGCCCGAGGTCCTTGTTGCGCCGCAATTGCGGGCGACCGCGGTAGTCGGAGTCCTCGATGATCGCGTGGGTGAAATCGCGGTGCTCCAACAGATTCGCGAGTGCCATCATCTCAGGGAGGGCGCATCGAAGCTGAAAGTTGGTTTGCTGCGCATCGAACGTCGCGATACCGGTGAACGGGAAGCTGACCAAGGCATAGTGATCGCCGGAAGCGAGCGGGAGCGGCGTCCACACGGGTGCGAGCTGGTCTTCGCCCTCGGGCTCGGTGAGGAGCTCGATGAACCAATCATCGCCACTGGGTGGATAAAGGCGGACGGCAGGAAGCTGGCTCACTGGCGTCTGTGCGTTGCCAGGGGCTGAGAATTGTCCGGTGGTCTTCGGTTGCCAGCCGGCCGCGAGCAGGCGTTCGGCCACAGAACGTCCCGCGCTTACTGCGGCTACAAAAGGCGCCAGGACGCAGTCGACGTCCTTGGTGCGCACGCCGATGGTTCGGTCACGTTTGAACAACTGGTAGGCAGCCGCGAGGCTGCCAATGACGATTAGATGTTCGCAAACCTCCGCGGGAATCGCCCGGGCGACAGCGCCGAGCACGAAGCTCGGCGAGAGCTCACCGGCCCCGCGTGGCATGACCGTCCGGTTGCGTGCGCTTGAGGGTCTCCAGGAACTCCGACGCCTGCCGTTCGAGGCGGGCATCGAACAGGTCGAGCATGCATTCCACGGGGTCCCCCCAACGCAATCCGCCCTGCCGTGCGGTGAAGAGCGGGTCAGCGTGGCGGACCGCGTGTACGACAACTGTCGCCGGTTGGAGCGGATCGTCGACGCGCTTCAACGCGGGGTCAAGCGCTTCAATGAATTTGAGATCCAGGACGCGCTTGGGGGAGTGTTGTGACAGGTCGAGGCGCGGCGGTCCCGATAGGTCGAGTCGTGCGTCGTAGTGCTGGGCTCCGAGCACTCCGCCGATCGCGATGCCCGGCGGGTCGAGCTTCTCGAGGCGGCGAACGTGTGACTCCACCGCGCGCGGACGCCCTGAGCTGTCGGCGAAGCGAACGGATCCTCGAGCGCGTTCGGACATAACCTCAAGACGATTAATTTCTTCGCGAGGGAACCAGCGAACACGGATGCGGCGATCAGACCCGCGTTCGATCAAGCTGCCCATGCCTCGCAGGACGCTCGCGACGGTGGGGTAGGAGTACCCGCACGTCTGCGCTAGCCAGTCGGTGGTGAACGGCTCGTCGCTGGTCAACCAACGATGGAGGAGGAGCTTCAGCACAACGAATGCCGCGTCACCTCGGGTCGGCTTCGGGTGGTGAAGCAGTCGATCCTGATCAACGACTCGAGCCAGTGCTCGCTGAGTCTCGGCATCGGGATCCCGGGGGATGCCGACGAACCCGTCGCCTTCGGCGATGCAAAGGCTCAATCGATTGAGGACGCTCGGTTGCAGCACCGTTCCCGCGAGCGCCCACTCACTGCGGAGTCGTTCTCGTGAGATGGCGACATCCGAGAGTACAAGGAATGCCTCCGCGCGGGGGCGCTTCGCCGTTGCGTAGGCGATCTCCATCAGACTCGAGCGCAGGCCCCGCAGTGCGGCGATTCCGGATCTCACTTCAAAGATCCGGTCGCCATCGGCCGCCGCGTCGCGGGATGCAGAGGTTCGTTTGGGTTCTTTCATGGAGTTTATGATGCATGTTAAATATTTAAGTTGCAAGTAAAAATGAAAGTTGCATATAAATATGCTCAATTCCACCACTACGTGCTTATGTTGCAGGTTGTTACGCCATGTCTGACCATCGGATGGCCTAGCGGAGCGAGGCGGCCGGATCACTCGATTTCACCGATTCCCCCTCCATCGCTGCCAGCTCCTCCAGGTACTCCGTCGAGTCTTCCGGCGCCAACGCGAGCGCGCGTTTCATGAGCCGGATGGCTTCGGTGCGGTGCCCCATACGGTCTTCCGCGAGCGCCAAGGTGCTCACATAGTCGGGGGTCTGGAAGCGGTCCTGCTCGACGGCGCAGCGCGCGAGATAAACCGCCGCGGTGGGGGAGTAAAGCGTGGAGTCGCTCGGGAACAGCCTCACGTATGCCATGCGATCGAGCACCTCAGCGGAATGCGGATTGAGCGTCAGCGATTGCTCCCACGACTCGAGCGCGGCGCGCTCGTCGGGCGGGTCAACAAAGGCTTGGTACGCGCCGAGGTCGTTGTACTCCTCAGCCCCTTTCGTGGCGCAGATCTCGGTCAGGAGACGCCGCGTGCGTCCGATGCTGTCGCGCCGAGCCCAATAGCCCGCGGCCGTCTCGAGTTTGTCCGCGTCCACGGGTTCGCTGACGTCGGCTAACGATTCGACGATCGCCCACTGCTGCCCCGCCGCCTTGAGGTTACCCGCCTGCTCATAGTTGCGCGCGACTCGCGCGTGCCAGTCCAAGGGCCAGCGCGGATTGAGCGCCTCGGCTGCCAACAACGCGAGCGCGAGCGCGGTGGCCGCACTCCATCGGAGCATGGACACCCGCTTGCGCGGAATTCCCCCGCGATCGCCCGTCCACACGCAGCCAAACCACAAGCCGCCCGCGAGGCCACCGAGGTGTGCGGCAAATCCGATGGTGGGATCGTTCTGCGAGTAGGGGATGTCGTAGAGCAGCGCCAATGCGAGCAGCGCCCATGCCCAGTCGAGCATGCGGCGGCCATCGGCGGTTGTACGGAGCGGTCGAGCGAGCATCACGCCCTCGATGCCGTAGAGAACTCCCGAGGCGCCGTAGCCGCCCACTTCAAGGAACAGTTCGACGGCGGTGCTGGTCACGAGAGTGAAGGCGCAAGCGCTCATGAGCACGCGAGTGCCGATGGCGGGCTCGAGCAATAGGCCGATTCCGAGCATCCAGGTCGTGTTGGACCAGAGGTGGTGCCAGTCGCCGTGAAGAAAAACGGTCGCCGGCAGTCTCCACAGCTCACCAGCGCACAGCGTGGGCCACGTGAGCGCTCCCGCATGCGCAAGCGCGTCCACGCCGGCATCCCCTCGCGCCACCCACATTGCGCAAAACGTCGCTACGATCGCGCTGCACAGGCCGAACGTGAAGGGCGCGGTACGGAACACATTTCCGCTGGAGATCTGCCGCGACGCAAGCAGCAACAGCAGCACCGTGATGCTGGTGGTGGTGCCATTCATGGAGCCGATCAGCCCCAGCAACAACACCCACCCCGCTGCGATATTGAGTCCCCGCGGCAGCGCCAAAGTGATCGCCTTACTGTCCAAAGAACACCCACATCAGGAACACGGTGATCGCGACGACGAGCACCGTTCCCCACGCCAACCCCCGCGCGCTGCCGAGCATGGCTCCGGTGGTGGCGGCTTTGAGCATCACGTGCGCACCTCGTGGGGCGGCTGACCCGGCGCGATTCGCGTCTTGCGAGGCGCCTTGCGTGGTGCAATCCCTGCCGGCGGAGTCCTTCCGTTTCCTGGTTTGGGCGTTGAATCCCGCAACTCGTTGCCGCCCAGCGCGCTCATTGGCGAGCCTCGCGCGCGGCGCGTCATTGTTGGATCAACGTCCTACCGATGACATGGCGTAAGTCGTGCCAGAGTGGTGGGTGGCCCCGAGAATCCACGCGCGATGTCTCGACGTGCTGCAAAAGGGGATGGAGCCGTTGTAGTATCTGCCGGCCCCGCGCCTCGCAGCGCTCACGTCCCCCCATTCCAGGCCTCCATGTCACCGACTATTTCCATTCGCCACCGTATCGAGCCCATCCTCGACGAACTGTTGCGCGAACTGCGGAACTTCGATGGGCCCGTCCAAGCCCGCGGTATCCGCTACTTCGAGTCAGGCCGTGTCGGGCGCTTGGAGTACTTTCCGGGGCAGGTGAGGGCCACCGTTCAGGGCACGCGTCAGTATCGCGCGCTGTGGATGCTGGGCGCCGGCGACCGCTGGGTCCCCATGTGCTCGTGCCCCGCGGCGCCCCGGTGCAAGCATGCCTACGCGCTCGCCGAAAAGATGTTCGAAGAGTTGCTCGATCCCAGTCAGATGAATCCTGGCGATCTCGAAAATTTTCTCGCCGATGGTCCGGTCAGCGCAGCGCCATCTGGGGGGGGCAGCGTCACCTCGCCGCGTCCGCGCCCGCGCCGCGACCCACCCGCGCGCCCCGCGCCGCCGCCGCCACCGACACCCGGTTCATTGGACGCGCTCAGGCGCGAGCGCAGCCGTGCCGGCCGTGCATCGGTGCTCGAGTTCATGCTGACTGAGGCCGGCATCATGACCGTCGATGTCGAGCACGACGCCTTTACGCCGATCCTGGATGCGCAGCCCGGCGACATGCAGTCGTGGATGCTCGCCCAGGAGATCTTGCGTTGGACGCAAGGCGACCTACCCCCGGAACTCGAGCCGTTCCGCGACCGGCCCGAACTCGCCGGGCACTACGCTGAAGCGCAGCTGCCGTTCGTCGCGGCCGCTCTGCGGGGCTGGGCGATGCAGCGGACCTCGCGGCCCCAGCGGCAGTTCCGCGTCATGGTGCGCGTTCAGACCAGCGGGCGAGGCGAATTGGGCATCCTGCTCGATCCGCGTCTCACGACGGCCCGGTTGCACGAAGAACCGCGCTCCGAAAACCAACTGCGCGTGCTGCAATCGGAAGTGACTCGCGACGTCACCCTGCTTTCTCGTGAGCAGTCCGACTTGCTCGATGGCGTCATCGCAATGATCGAGTCCATGCGCGAGCGCGCGTTCTCGTTCTCGCGCCGCCGCTCGCCGCGCGGGCTGTTGACCGAGTTCCTGCTCGGGGTGACGCCCTCGCCGGATGTCGTCTGGAGCAATGCCATTGCCGAGCCGCTGGCCGCCCAGCTCAAGATCACTCCGGGCGAACCGCTGCGTTTCGATCCCATGCCGGTGCGCCTCACGCCTCACTTCGTGCGCGACGGGGAGCACGCCGTGGTGGGCATCGCGGTGCGTTGGCCTGATGGACGCCATCGCACGCTCGCCGAGTGCTCCCACATCTCTGACGCCGCGAGCCCGCACGATCCCGCGCTTGGGCTGCTGCTGTGCGACGGCGTGCTGCACCCCATTGCCGAATTGCCGCCCATAAACGTGCTCCGACTGTTGCGTTCCAGCGTGCCCATTCGCGTCGATCGTAAGCAGGGTGAGCCGCTGGTTCGCACGCTCGCCGACACGTTGCCCGCGGCCGCTGAGGCCGCGAAGGCGTTCACGCGCGAGCACGCGGTCGAGCCCGCGGTGATGATGCGGCTGGATGACGAGGATTGGCTGCAAGTGCGGCTGATGGCGTGCACTGCTGGCCACGCGTGGCAGCCGGGGCAAGCACTTGAGCCTCCGGCCCGCTTGTTCGAGTACACGCCGGACCGGCGCTGGGATGTGGTGACCACGCGAGGGCGTGAAGCGAACACATCGATGGCCGTGGTGGTCAATGAGGTGTCGTCCGTCGACGCGATGGCGTCGAGCACCGGGCCGAACGATGGGCCAGCGCGGACGGAGCCCCGGATGCTGAGCGGATCAACCGCGCTGTCCGCCGAACCTGAGATGCCTGCCGACGAGGCGTGGTTCCATGTGCCCGAGTCCCGGCACGTCGAACGCGTGGTCGAGTGGATCCAGCAATTCGGCGCCGCGCCGGGCCAGATGCTGATGCAACAGAATCGCGGCCCCGGTGCGCCGGACGTCGGGGTAGGCTGGTGGATCAAGGTAACGCCGCGCACGGTGGAGCAACTCGCCGAGGGCTGGCGGCAGCGGCCGACCGGCGTGCGCTGGTTCGGCAACGAAAACATGGAAGCCCTGATCGGCTCCAACCGCCGTGTCACTGCGAGTATCAGCGCCAAACGTCACGGCATCGACTTGTTCCTGGTGTCCGCGGAGTGGAAGGCGGAGGGCCTGAGCCTCACGGAGGCCGACATCGCTCTACTGCGCTCGTCGAAACAGCCCTGGGTCAAGCTCGGCAGCGGGTGGGCGCAGCGCGAGGCGATCGATCAGTTGGACCAGGTAAGCGATGCGCTCGCGGATCTCGGGATCGAGCCGGGAAGTGGCGAGCAGCAGGTCACCCTGTGGCAGCTCGCGCAGGCGCGGCCCGAGAGTCTTGCGGCACTCGAGGAAATGGGTGCCGGAGCCGACACGATGGCCGCGCTGCGTGAGTTGCGCGAGCGCGTCACAAAGTTCAAGGGTCTCCCACGCTGCAAGGTGCCGAAGGGATTGGCCGGCGAGTTGCGGCCTTACCAGCGGCAAGGGCTCGACTTTCTCGCGCACGCGTCCTCGCTTGGGCTGGGCGCCCTGCTCGCCGACGACATGGGGCTTGGCAAGACGATTCAGGCGCTGGCGTGGATCCTCCACTTGCGCGCGACGTCGAAGGACCCAGGTCCGAAGCCCGCACTGGTGGTGTGTCCCGCATCGGTCGTGCACAACTGGGAGCGCGAGGCCGCGAAATTCGCGCCTGGGCTGCGCGTGTTGGTGCTGACGAGCGGCGGCGATCGCAAGCAGCGCCTGCGCGAGATCGCGAACTACGACCTCGTGCTGACGAACTACGCGCTGCTGCGCATGGACATCGAGGCGTGGCAGGACATCCCGCTGTTCGTCGCAATCCTCGATGAGGCGCAGACCGTCAAGAACCCGAAGGCCGCCATCTCCGATGCGGTGCGCCGGCTGCAAGCCACGCACCGGTTGGCGTTGACCGGCACGCCGATCGAGAACCGCGCGCTCGACCTGTGGAGCATCATGGGGTTCGTCAACCCGGGCTACCTCGGCAACCGCACGGACTTTTCGCGGCGCTTCGATCGCATCGACGCGCCTGCGCATACGCGCCGCCTGCTCGCGGCACGCCTGCGTCCCATGCTGCTGCGGCGACTCAAGACCGATGTGGCGCCCGATCTGCCCGAACGCATCGAAGAGCAGCGCATGTGCGAGATGCTGCCGGCGCAGCGCAAGCTCTACCTCATCAAGCTCGCCGAGGCGCGTGAGGAGATCGGGTCAATGGCGTTGCGCGGCGAGCTCAAGCAACAGCAGATCGCGATCCTCGCCATCCTCACGCGGCTGCGCCAAATCTGTTGCCACCCGCAACTCGCGGGCGCCAAGTGGACGGTGGGATCCGGCAAATTCGATGCGCTATTCGAGCTGCTCGAGCCACTGCTTGCCGAAGGGCACAAGGTGCTGCTGTTCTCGCAATTCGTGAAGGCGCTCGAGCTGGTGCAGAAGGAATTCAAGCGCCGCCAGATCCCGTCCCACATGCTCACCGGTAACGACGCGACCAAAGACCGGCCTGCCATTGTGCACGCCTTCGAAAACGATCCCGAAGCATGTGTGTTCCTGATCTCCCTCAAGGCGGGAGGGACGGGCCTGAATCTCACCGCCGCGAGCTACGTGGTCCTGCTCGACCCGTGGTGGAACCCCGCCGTCGAAGCGCAGGCTATCGACCGCACCCACCGCATCGGCCAGCACCGGACCGTGATCGCCTACCGGCTGCTGATGAAGGGGACGATCGAGGAGCGGATCTGGGAGCTCCAGCAGCGCAAGAGCGAGCTGGTGAACAGCGTTCTCGGCGACGACAGCTTCGCGCGCAAGCTGGACCGCGATGCGCTGGAGTACCTGTTCGCGGAGGGGTAAGGGAGTAGGTTCACGCCCCCGCGGAGTACCCATGGAATGAGGGAGCTTGGTTTGCGTGGCTGGAAGTTGATGAATAGTCATGTATTGACTTATCATCAGCACGCTCGTGGATGAGCCTCTTGCCCCCACATCCGCGCGAGCGCTCATTCGGCAGATCCTTTTGAGGGGCACGTTCGCTTATTCTCGCCATGCCCGGGACGAGATGCGCGCGGACGACCTCACCACGCTCGATTGCGAAAATGTGTTGCGAGGAGGCGCCGTCCGCGGTGGAGAGTATGCACATGGGTCGTGGCGGTATCGCGTTGAAACGAGTCGCATGACGGTAGTCGTGGCGTTTCGCTCCGAACACGGGCTGGTGGTGGTGACTGCTTGGCGAGTGAAGTAAGGACGGGTCAATTTCCGTTGGAGGGTGCCCAATGAAGTGCGGCGAATGCGGGACTGTGATGAAGAGCCGCAAGGAGAACCATCGCTACGATGAGTGCGGATTGAAGCACGTCACGCTGGTCGCTCTTGCGGTGGCGCGATGCCAGAAGTGCGGCAACTATGAGGTCGCGATTCCGAGAATTGAGAGTCTCCACCGCCTGATCGCGCGGGCCCTGATCGAGAAGCGGACGCGGTTGACCGGGGAAGAGGTTCGCTTCCTGCGGAAGAGCCTCGGGTGGTCGGGCGCGGACTTCGCCAGGCACATGGGCGTGAGCGATGAAACCGTCTCCCGGTGGGAAACTGCTGCCGCTCCAATTGGCCCCCAAGCGGACCGGTTGCTGCGCCTGATGGTAGCCCAAGGCCGCACTCCAATTCGCTATCCCACGGAACGACTGGCGAGCATTGACGCCAAGCGAGCGGCAACGACGCGGCTCGAGTTGGAGTCGCGGCATGATGAGTGGGCCCTGCGCTCGGCCTGACCCCCACACCGCGTCACAACCGCTGGGCTGTGCCGGGAGGGTATAACTTCCCGGGAACCATTCCCCGGCCCATGGCATTCACGCGGGGTAGGGGCGGTGCGCTTTGCTTCCCAACCGGAGTTGGATCCCACATGAAGACGCTCGTGTTGGTCGCCGCACTTGGCTTGGCGGTGTTGTTCGCGAACACCGCGACCGCCACAGTCCGCCGCGTTCCGTTGAACTTCGCGACCATCACTGCAGC
This sequence comes from Candidatus Eiseniibacteriota bacterium, assembly GCA_043720995.1. Classification (GTDB taxonomy): domain Bacteria; phylum Eisenbacteria; class RBG-16-71-46; order RBG-16-71-46; family RBG-16-71-46; genus JANLWK01. Next base: position 5,918 of record JAYSRO010000086.1, on the reverse strand, counting down.
ACTCGCCGCATCGAGTGCCGGGGATACCGTCCTCGTCGCCGCGGGAACGTATTCGGCCTCGACCAACGGCGAAACCTTCCCCTTGCATCTGACCACCAACCGCATCCAACTGCTCGGCGCCGGCATGGACGCGAGCGTGCTCGATGCGGCCGGGTCGGCGAGTGTCGTGCGGCATGACGCGGCGCAGGGCGGACGCGTGAGCGGTTTTCGCATCACGGGCGGTAGCGGGTCGTTGGGTGGCGGCGTGCGCATCGACAATGGCAACGCGGAGATCGACCACAATCGCATCGACCACAACGGCGCGAGCGTTGGTGGTGCGGGTGTGTTCGCCGGCAATGCGGCGGCGCCGTGGATCCACCACAACCTGATTCTCGACAACTTCGCCACCAGCGCGGCCGACGTGCATGGATTGCGCTTTCACCAGAGTGGCGGCGGGGTGTTCGAGCACAACCTCGTGGCCCACAGTGATGGCAATGGTCTGCTCACGGTGGATCTCGCAGCCCCCATCGTACGCGACAACATCTTCTACCAGAACGGCATTCCCGATCCGCTGCGCGGGCGTGGGATCTGCTGGCTCAGCGAGACGTCCGCGCTGATCAACCACAACCTGTTCTACCAGAACCAGGTCGCTGCATTGCTCTGGTTCGGCGGCGGCGGAAATTTCAGCGGCGCCACGGCAAACAGTTACTCCGCGACCGACACGGTGTACGGCAACGTGGACGGCGACCCGAAATTCGTGAACGCCGCCGCGAACGACTACCACCTGCTGCTGGGCAGCGCCGCCATCGACGCAGGCGATCCCACGCGGCCGCACGATCCGGACAGTTCGATCGGCGACATCGGGCCGTTCGCATATACGCACGTCGCCACCGTGCCCGCGGGTCCCGATGCTTCGATCGCGCTTTCGCTCTCGCCGAACCCGCTGCGCAACGCGGGGGACCTCCGCTATGCGCTGCCCGCGCGCGCGAACGTTCGCGTGCAGGTCGTGGACCCCGCCGGGCGTGTGTTGCGTGTCCTCGACGAAGGCTCGCGTGACGCCGGATCGCACACGCTGCGCTGGGATGCTCGCGCTGGCGCTGGCCTGCCGCTGTCGACCGGCGTCTACTACGTGCAGCTACGCGCGGGCACGGTAGTGCAGTCACGTGCGGTGGTCGTCATCCGCTAGCAGCCTGTCTGAGTAAAGGTCTCTGGAGAAGCGTGCTCGCGAACATGCCCCGGGGCATGTTCATGTTTCAGTCGCGGTAACGCCAACGGTCCGCGCGGACAGTGGGTGATCCCAACTCGCCGCGCAATTCGGTGCGCGCACCCGAGTCCGGGCTAGAGCGCCGCGCTCGTTGCGTGCTATTTTCCCGCAGCGATTGCGCGGGCGGGCTGCGGCCATTGCTCCTCGCTGGCAGCTCACCCCACAGAGGGATCCTGGCCGATGCCATTCTGCACGCAATGCGCGCATGCGCTGACCGAGGGCACCCGCTTCTGCCCGGGCTGCGGCGCGGCGACCGCTTCGGCGACCACCCCAGCTCCCGCGACCGCCCCGGCCGCCGCAACCTCGCCCGCGGCGGACCTCACGCGCGACGTCACGCGCACCTCCACCGAGCGCCCCGAAGGCGCGCACCCGTCGTTGCCGCCTTCGAGCGCCGGCGGCGTGCACGGCCGCTTCGAGCCCGGCACGCGCATCGGCAACCGCTATCGCGTCGTGGCGTTGCTCGGCCGCGGCGGCATGGGCGAAGTCTATCGCGCGGACGATCTCGAACTCGGCCAGTCGGTGGCGCTCAAGTTCCTGCCGCAGGCGGTGGCCGGCAGCTCGGCGGAACTCGCGCGGTTCCGCAGCGAAGTGCGCGTCGCCCGCCAGATCGCTCATGCGAATGTCTGCCGCGTCTACGACATCGGCGAGGCGGACGGGCACGTGTTCATCTCGATGGAATACATCGATGGCGAGGATCTCGCCTCGGTGCTACGGCGCATGGGCAGGCCTTCCGCCGACAAGGCGGTCGAGATCGCGCGGCAGATCTGCTTCGGCCTCGCCGCAGCGCACGAAGCGGGCATGCTGCACCGCGACTTGAAGCCGGCGAACATCATGATCGACGGCCGCGGCCGCGCGCGCATCACCGACTTTGGTCTCGCCGGGCTGGCTGATGAGCTGGCCAAGGAGAGCGGCTTCGCCGGCACTCCCGCCTACATGGCGCCCGAGCAACTTTCGGGTGGTCGCGTCTCGGTGCGCAGCGACATCTATGCGTTGGGCCTCGTGCTCTACGAGATCTTCACCGGCAAGCGCGTGTTCTCAGCCAAGAACGTGGCCGAGATCAAGCAGATGCACGACAGCTCGTCGCTGACGAGTCCTTCCGAACTCGTGCGCGATCTCGATCCCGCCGTCGATCGCATCATCACGCACTGTCTCGAGAGCGATCCCGAGTTGCGTCCTGCGTCGGCCTACGCCGTGCTCGGGGCACTCCCCGGCGGCGATCCGCTGGCCGCAGCACTCGCCGCGGGCGAGACGCCCTCGCCGGAACTCGTCGCCAACGCGGGCGACAAGGGCAGCCTCACGCCGCTCGTGGCCATCGGCTGCGTCGCCGCCGGGTTGCTGGGGATTGCGCTGTGGGCAGGGCTCATGGGTCCCGAATTCAGGGTGGCGACCCAGCCGGCTCAAGTGCTGTCGGTTCGCGCGACGGACATTCTTGGGCGGACCGGCAGCTTCGGGCAGGTGCCGGCGCACACGGTTGAAGGGTTCGGCCAGAACGGCGAATACCTCAAGTTCCTTCGCGAGCACACCAAGGAAAAGGTGCACGGAGCGAACACGTTCTTCTTCTGGCGGCGCTGGAGCCCACGGACGATCGAGTCCCCGAACATCCACAGCGAGAACCCCGGCGTGAACGACCCGCCGCTGCTCGCCGCGGGGCAGGCCACGGTGTTGCTGGATCCCGCAGGCCGCCTGATCGGCCTCGAGGCGATCCCGGCGGACAGCACAAAGCCTGTGCCCGGCTCGACGCCACATTGGGGAGTGGTGCTCGAAGCGGCGGGCCTGGACACCGCGGCGTTGACGCCCGCCGCACTGGTTCGGCCCGTGCCGGCCACGTGTGATTCCGCGGCGGCGTGGTCAACGCGCCTGCCGTGGGCACGCAACGAACCCGTGGTCGTGCAGGCCGGGGCCTCGCGCGGGCGCCTCGTCCAATTCACGATGGTTCACGATTGGGGGCGCTCGACCTCGCCGGTGGACTCGCTCAACGTCGAGAGTACGGCTCCGATTGAGTCGGTGAACTTCCTCGTGTTCTCGCTGCTGCCACTCGCTGCGAGCGTCTACTTCGGTGCGCGCAACCTGAAGTCGGGGCGCGGTGACCGCCGGGGTGCGACGCGCATCGCGGTGTTCGTGTTCTTCATGAACATCCTGGAGTCCGCCTTCACCACGCGGCTATCCGAGGATGGGCTGCTGTCCGTCGGAGCGGATTGGGTCTACGGCCGCGGCCTGGGCCACTCATTGATCCACTCGGTCAGCATGTGGTTCGCCTACGTGGCGCTCGAGCCCTACATCCGCAAGCTGTGGCCGCGCATGCTGGTCTCGTGGACGCGGCTGATCTCCGGGCGGCTGCGCGATCCGCTCGTGGGACGCGACCTGCTGATTGGGGGCGTCGCAGGAACCACCATGATGGCGCTCGGCGGGCTCATCGTGTACGCAGCGCGGCAATTCGGATTCGCGGGTGTGCCATCGGTCGTGGGCGGTGGGTTGCAGTCGCTGACCAGCATTCCGGTCACCCTGCTCAGCCTGGCGTACGGCGGCTCGGTGTGTGTGCTGCAGGTGCTCGAGACGCTGGTGATGTTGCTGGTGCTGCGGCTGGTGCTCCAGAAGACCTGGCCCGCCGTGCTCATCTCCATTTTGCTGGTGTCCGTAAGCTCCGCGATCGATTCAGCCCCCAACGTGGGCTGGGTGCTCGCGATCCTGGGCTCTTTGGTCGCCCTGCCGAGCATGATCTTTGTCCTCATGCGCTTCGGCCTGCTCGCCGCCACGACCACGATGTTCGTGACGCTCGTGATGGGTGCGGCGGTGGCGACGCTCGACTTCTCCGCGTGGTACGCGGATCGTGCCCTCGTCTCGATGCTCGCGATCGTTGCGATCCTCATCTTCGGCGCGGTGACGGCACTCGCGGGGAAGACGCTGTTCGGCGATCCCTTGCGCGAGAACGCGGGGCGCTGAGAGTGCTGCAGCGCTGAAGGTTTTGAATTTCCTGCCCGGGCGGGTGCAAGTTTTTCCATGAACACGGCGCAGTTGGGCGTGTTGTGGCCCGCCCGAGGGATGCCAGGCGCTCTATCGAGGGCCCTACGCCCGCCCCGGGCGAAGTCAGTGGAACACCAGGCCGATGGCACGATGCTGGCGTTCATGGGGCGGTGTCCCCAGCGAATTCCCGCTGCGCAAGGAGCTGCCCCATGAAGCTGAAGGCCGCCGCACAGAGTGTTTTGTTGCTCGTGACCGCCGTTTCGTTCATCCAGGTCGAACGCGCTCGGGCCGTCCCCGCGTTCGCCCGGCGTGAAAGTGCGAAATGCCAGATGTGCCACTTTCGCCTGCCTGAACTCAACGAAGACGGTCACGCATACATCCGCCGTGGGCTCCGTGAAGAACAAGGCGGGATGGCATCGGCCCACGGTGCCATGGCACCGCAGCAAGGCATGGAGATGGAAACAAAGGATGCGGCGAAGGCGCCGGTCGCTGCGATGGAGCGGCCGCTGGGTGAACCGCTGCCGCTCGAGTGGCAGCACTACCTGACGGTGATGGGGCACCATACGTATGAGGCCCGCGAGCATGAGCGGGCCGGGTTTCACTCCGGCATGATCGACGGCTGGATCGCGGGTCCGATCGATCCGCACTGGTCGGGGGTTACGAACTTCGCCTTCGATATCCAGGATGGCGGCGTCGAGGTCGAGCAGGCGTATGCCCAGTTCAACACCTCGTGGACGCCGCGTTTCAATTCCGTGCGCTTCGGCCAGTTGCTGCCGTTCGCCATCCTCTTTAACAGTGGGGGTGCTGCCATGCCATTGTCCGCGCCGGTGGTTCTGGAAGTGCCTTCGCGAGCGCGGAATCCATGGGCGCCCGCGACACTGCTGCGCGGTGTGGAACTGGGCGCAGTGAACCTGCCGCGCTGGAACGCGTACATCGGCGCCGGCCAGCCTCAACTGGATGGCCTGGCGGGCGCCGGTCACACCGATCTCTACGCGAGTGGAGAACTGCTGTTTGGCGAAAGCGGGAACGCGATCAGCGCGTTCGGCTACAAGGGCGAGATCGAAGCTTCGCCGGGCGCACCCTCGATCGACTACGACCGGGTCGCCTTGTTCGCCAATTGCTACGGCGCACGGAGCAAGGGTGTCGCGGGAATGATGTGGGGGACGGATCGACCGGATGGAGAGAGCTCACTGGGGACCCACGGCGGGTTCCTGCTTGGAGAGCTGCTGCTCAATGAGCGCTGGGCAGGATACGCCCGCTACGACTACGCGAGCCGTGACGTTCCGGTGGGGGATGCGGAGACCACCGACGGTCCGACGATCGGGCTGTCCTTTTGGGCCCAGACGCAGGTTCGGCTCACGCTCGAGACCCAGTTCCTCAAGACCGCCGATGCGTCCCGGGATCGCAGCGCAGTCGCGGAGCTGATGTGGGCATTTTGAGGCTGCGTGGCTGCAATGGACGGCGAACGCGGATTCACGCCCATCGCCCCGTCATGCCCTTATCAATTCGCGGTTCCACGCTTCAGCCCCGGCGGCGATCGTCGATAACCTGCTTGACCCCCGGCGGCATCCCGCGTGATGCTTGCTTGTGTCGAAGCGCTCTGGAGGAATCAGCCGCATGAAGCAATGCAATGGTCTGCGCATGCTGTTGGCTCTGTTCGTCGCGGTGCTGCTGCCGCTCGAACTGGGTCATTGCGCCTTCACGCCATTGCGGG
>JAYSRO010000085.1:0-1679 GCA_043720995.1 Candidatus Eiseniibacteriota bacterium | reverse complement strand
TCAAGGTGCAGGCCGCGGATCGCGACAAGCAGCAGGTCATCTTCCCGGGCGCGCTGCTCGACGAGTTCCTGGCCAAGGTCTCGGCCAAGGACGGCGACGCGGTCGTGTTCACGAATGGCCCATGGGAGCGCACGTGCAAGGCGCTCGGCGTGCTGCGCACGCAGCTCGGGCAGGAGTTGCTGGAAAAGCGCGGGCTCTTGAACAAGTCGGGGCACGAGCAGGACTGGCGCTTCGTCTGGGTGCGCGAGTTCCCACTGTTCGAGTACAACGACGACCAGAAGCGCTGGGAGCCCAAGCACCACATGTTCACCATGCCGAACCCGGAGCATCTCGACTTCCTCGAGACCGATCCAAGCAAGGTGTATGCCCAGTTATACGATGTGGTGCTCAATGGAAACGAATTGGGCTCCGGCTCGGTGCGAATCCACCGGCCTGACATCCAGGAACGCGTCATGAAGGTCACCGGGCTAACCCGCGAGCAGGCGCACGAGAAATTCGGTTTCCTGCTCGAAGCTTACCGGTATGCTTCTCCCCCCCATGCTGGCATCGGCATCGGGCTCGACCGCATCATCATGCTGCTGGGCGGCCGGGACAGCATCCGTGACGTCATCGCGTTCCCGAAGACGGCGAGCGCGACCAGTCTGATGGACGGCTCGCCCAGTCCGGTCGAGCCGGAAACCTGGAAGGAACTCGGGTTGGCGCCGAAGGCCATGCCCGTGCAGTAGCACACATCGAGGCTCGCGAGGTTCGACGGCTCAATGCCCGGCGGACTCGCGCCCCCGGCCCGAGTGAGAGGTGCACCCTTGTTCCGCATCGCGCAGGTTCGTGACCTGCCCGTGGTTCTGTCGTTATGCTTCGCAGCCGCCTGCGCGTCGGGGTTGATGCTGGCCGCCGTCGCGCATGCCGCGCCGCGCGCGAACCCATTCGCCCTGGCGCACGCCGCCGTGACCGACACCACCTCGGGTGACACCCTCCGGCCGGTGATCCAGGTCGAGGCCCTGCAGTTCTTCAACCACACTTTGTTCCTGGATCCGGCGCCTAATGTCGCCACCAAGGAATTCTCCCTCTACCACAACAGCGTGCCCGACACGAACGTCTGTCACGGATGCGTTCGTGACATGTTCCATCTGATCTACCAGCGTAGCGGCGGGCCGCAGTCCATCGAGACCAGCATGGGACACGCCTGGTCGCAGGACCTGATTCGCTGGACCGTCGACACATTGGCGTTCACGATCGACAGCACTGGCTGGAACGCCGCGCATGTGTGGTCGCCGTCGATCGTGCACCTCGGAGCCAAGGACTACCTGTTCTACACCGGTGTCGACGCGAACAACGACCAGCGCATCGGCTTCGCCTCGACCACCATCCTCGACACCTCGAACACCGTGTGGGACCCCGAGCGCGTCATGGTGATGGAGGCAAGTCGCACGAGCTGGGCCGTGCCCGACCCGGCCACATACGGTGGGCAGACGCAGTTCCGCGACGCGTTCGTGATGAACGACCCCGAGCACCCCGGTCAGTTGCTGATGTTCTATAGCGCGCACGACTCGATCGACTTCAAGCTCGGTCAGGGCGGGCTGGTGGTGGGTGTGGCGCGAAGCGCCCCGGGCGATCCGAGGCAGTGGACCGACCTGGGTTGGTATACGGGCACGCACAAGCGAATCTCCAAGGTCGGCCAG
>JAYSRO010000084.1:0-1679 GCA_043720995.1 Candidatus Eiseniibacteriota bacterium | reverse complement strand
GCCGAGGTCGCGACACTGGAAGCGCCCTACCTGCCGCACCCGGTGCGCGGGCACGAGTGAGTCGCCAGACTCGCTCGAACCGAGCGGCGTGCCGGCGGCCGAGCTCAGGGCTTCGGGAGATCAGACGTACGCAGCCGGGATCTCGACGCCTCGCCGCCACTGGCGCGCTCGAGCAGCAGGATCTGCCACAGGTCGCGACGACTGGTTCGGCGAAGCGGCAGGATGGCAAGGCATCCGATGGGGCCGACAGCGCGTTCGAGGTATTTCATCTCCTCGAGGTTCGCACGGACGGAATCGTCGACCGGCACTTCGAGGCCGACCTCGCGGGCGATGAGCATGCCTTTCGCCCGCAGGGACAGCTCCAGGTGAATGGTGAGCAGGCATAGCAGGTCGGCCACCACGATGGGCTCGAAGCGAAGACGCAGTGCGTCGAGGAACCGGCCCACCGCAGTGTCGGCGACCTCGCCATCGAGGATCCTCTCGAGCATCTGCATCTCACCGTCGAATCCGCTCGAGAGCCACGCCCTTGTCGAACGCTCGCTGTACTCGAACGCCGCCAGAAGTAGTGCAGGCATCGTGCCCAGCAGGATCGCCGTGGTCACGAATGGCGATGCCGAGATCTGATTGAACGTCGCATGGACTATGACCGCCACCGCGAAGCCGGGAGCGAGCGCCAGAACGCCGGCGCCACGATCCGAGAGCGCCTTGCCGATCGTCGCGAACAACGCCGTCGTCGAGCCGTGCATGACCGCCGTACCGAGTCCGCGCACCAGCCAGAGGGCGAGCGAGAAATCGCCGAGCGCACCAGCGTAGTAAACGTTTTCCGCGAGCGCGAAGCCGGCTCCGACTGCAAAACCGAACACCGCCGCGTCGACCACGAAGCCGACGCGGTCGGTGTGAATCAGCCACGCGACGACGGCCGCCTTCAAGAGCTCCTCGATCAGCGGCGCGACCCACGCCCGCAGCACGGAGTCCGGCAGGTGCCCGAACCCAAGCAGTGCACTGTTCACCAGGAAAGCCACGAGAGCGGTCCCGACACCGCTCGCCAGCGCCAGAAACAGCGAGCTGCGGTGGACCAGCTTGTAGCTGTCCATGAGGCGCAAGCCGATCAAGAAAGCGATGACCGGAACGAATCCGGCCACCAGGCTCCACGGATTCACGCTCACAAGACCTTGAGCGAGGCCATCCACTCGCCGGTCGTCGTCTGGTGACGTTCCATCGCGCGAGCGTAGCCCACGGACAGCATCAGTGGTGACTGTGTCAGGAGCTGCATGCGGACGTCCACCTGCGCGCCGGCGTCGACCAGCTTCCGCCGGCTGCCCGCGTCCGCCAGGTTGGTTCCCAGCGCACCTCCGAAGAACGACAGCCGGGCCCAGCTCGCGTACAGCGCCAGCGTGCCCGCCCGACGGAAGCGCAGTGCCGGCAGGTTCCAGTCGAGAATGGCGTGGACGTGATCCGTGCCCGAAACCGCGTCGATGCGCGCACCCGGGAAACTGTAGGGGTCCCGATACCGCTTGGGTTCCTGGTGGTCGAGCCAGTTGTTCCCGAAGCCACCGAAATAGAAGTTGGCGAACGGTTCGCTGCGGTCTCCCGGCGAATAGCCCCCGGCGCCGCGCAGCCACACCGATGAGTTCTTGAATCCCGGCACCGGGCGTCCAATGGCCACCCCTGCATCCGCG
>JAYSRO010000083.1:0-3562 GCA_043720995.1 Candidatus Eiseniibacteriota bacterium | reverse complement strand
CAGCCTTGAGCTTCCGCCTGCTGCGCAGCTTCGAGGGCCACCTGCACCATGGCGCCGTAGCACAGGATGGTGAGGTGCTCGCCGCTGCGCGCGATGCGTGCAAGCCCGAGCGGGACCGTGTGATTGCCCTCGGGCACCTCCTCGCGCATCGAGCGGTAGAGCCGTTTGGGCTCGAGGAAGATCACCGGGTCCTCGCCACGCAGGGCTTCGAGCAAGAGGCCCTTGGCGTCGGCGGGTGTCGAGGGGATGACCACCTTAAGTCCTGCAGTGTGACAGAAATACGCCTCCGGGCTCTGGGAATGGTAGAGCCCGCCGCGAATACCGCCGCCGTACGGCGCGCGGATGATCACGGGGGAGGTGTACTGGCCGGCGGAGCGCCAGCGCATCTTCGCCAGCTCGGAGACGATCTGGTCGAAGGCGGGATAGATGAAGTCGACGAACTGGATCTCGACGACGGGCCGCATGCCATAGAGCGCCATGCCGATCGCGGCACCCACAATGCCGTTCTCGGCGAGCGGCGTGTCGGTAACGCGGTCGGCGCCGAACTCGGCCTGCAGGCCCTCGGTGACACGGAACACGCCACCGTTGAGCCCGACGTCCTCGCCCAGCACCACCACGCGGGAGTCCTCGCGGAGCGCGACGCGCAGCGCATCCTGGATGGACTGGACCATGGTCATCTGCGGCATCGGACTCCTCCACAAGAAGGGAGCTTAAGGAGGCGGCAGCGTAGCGGAACCCTCACCGCGCGGCCAAGTCAGTGGGAGGCCTCTGCGGGATGCCCGCCGCGGGCACTCCGGCGTGCGGCGAATGGCGCTTCGCAGCGGTATCGCCACGCGTCGATGGGGAGGCGCGACTGTTAGCCTTGACAAACAATCTAATTAGCCTAGGCTAACAGCATGATCACTGCGCTCCATCCCGCTGCGGTTCGTTCCGCGACCCGCGCCGCGTTCGCGCTCTGCGGTGCCCTGTCGTGGGACGTTTTCGGGGCTCTTCCCGTCGCCGCGCAATCTGCAGAGGAGGCCTCCGCGACATCCGCGGCGCCAACTGCGACCGCCCAGCGCGCGTTCAGCACCGATCGCCCTGACCGCACCGAAAGCCCGTACTCGGTCGAGCCGGGCCACGTGCAAGTTGAACTCGACATGCTGGCGCATTCGAGCGAGCGCACGAGCCTGCAACGCCGCGACGGCCTGAGCGTGGCCGTCACCAACATGAAGCTTGGCCTCAACCGCGCAATCGATCTCCAACTCGTCGTCGAGCCGTTTGTGCGCGAACGCACAAAAATCCGCGGCGGCCTCGTGAGCAGCGAGGCCGAAGTGCGGCACTCCTTTGGCGGCGTGACCCCGCGGCTCAAGTGGAACCTGTGGGGCAACGATGGCGGCCGCACCGCGGGCGCGCTGCTGCCCTATGTGGTGATCCCCGCGGAGTCGCACGAACGCAGCGTTCCCGGAATCGTCATTCCCGTTTCCGTCGAGCTTCCTGCGGGGGCTGGACTCGGTGTGATGGCCGGAGTCGAGCACGCAGGCGGCGAGGTGTGGATCGGCTCCGCGACGGTGAGCCATTCGCTCGGCGGGCCGCTCGATGCCTTCGTCGAGTTGTGGGGAGCGCGCGATGCCGCGCGGACCTGGACGAGGACGTTCGATCTCGGCGTGACATTCGAGGCGAGCAAGTCGGTGCGATTCGACATCGGGTTCTACCATGCCCTCGATCGCGGCGTGGATGCCGATGTCGTGTTTACCGGAGTCTCACTCCGCCGATGACGCCTCCCTCCGGGCCCCCCGCGCTGTCGCGTTCGCGGCAGGACTACTTGAAGGCGCTGTTCGCGCTGGGAGAGGGCAACGCGCGCGTGACGACGTCGCAGGTGTCGCATCGGCTCGGCGTCTCGGCGCCTTCGGTCACCAAGATGCTGACGCGCCTGGCGGCCGAGGGTCTCGTCCTCCACTCGCCGCGTGCCGGCGCGCGGCTCACTGCCTCGGGCCGCCGTGAGGCGATCGCGCTGGTGCGCCGCCACCGCATTCTCGAGACTTTCATGGTGCGCGTGCTCGGGCTCGACTGGGCAGACGTCCACGACGATGCCGAAGTACTCGAGCACCACGTGAGCGACCGCGTGCTCGACGCACTCGACCGGCTCGCCGGGCACCCGACGGAAGACCCGCACGGACACACAATCCCGGACCGGCAGGGACGCATGCTGCAACGCGACCTGCGTCCGCTCGTCGATGTGCCCTCGGGCGAACGCGTCACCGTGCGCGAGATCCGTGACCAGGATGGCCGCCGTCTCGGGCGGTGGAAGCAGGCGGGGCTGGTGCCGGGGGCGAGGTTGCGCGTCAAGGCCGTGCGCCCGCTCGACGATGTGATCGAACTCGAGATCGAGGGCCGCGCGCTGGTGACCGGCCGCGCCTCGCTCGAAGGTGTGATGGTGGACCGTCTCACGAGGGGCCGCAATGGCTGACCATAAACACGACTCGCGCTCGTTGGCCGAAATGAACCGCAGTGTGCCGGTGCCGCTCAAGGGCTCGAACCTGCGCCGTTGGTTCGCCTTCGCGGGGCCCGCGTACCTCGTCAGCGTCGGCTACATGGACCCAGGCAACTGGGCGACGGACCTGGCCGGTGGCGCCAAGTTCGGCTACCAGCTCGTCTGGGTGCTGTTGATGAGCAACCTGATGGCGGTGCTGTTGCAGACACTGTCCGCCCGGCTCGGCGTGGTCACGGGGCGTGATCTCGCGCAGGCCTGCCGCGACTGGTACCCCTCGATCCTGCGCTGGCCGCTGTGGCTGCTGTGCGAGATCGCCATCGTCGCCTGTGACCTCGCCGAAGTGCTGGGTGCTGCGATCGGCCTTCACCTGCTGTTCGGCATTCCGCTGTTGTGGGGAGTGCTGATCACCGCCACCGATGTGCTGCTGCTGCTCGCGCTGTCGAGGCTCGGTATGCGCCGGCTCGAAGCGATCATCGTGGTGCTCGTCGCCACGATCGGCGGTTGCTTCGCCATCGAGATGTTCCTGTCGCGCCCCGATATCCCCGCGGTGTTGCTGAACTTCATTCCGCGGGACGCCGCAGGCCGGCCGACGTTGGTGACGCACGACCCCGGCCTTGGGCTCTCCGTGCTCGGCCTGCGGCACGATTCGCTCTACATCGCCATGGGTATCCTCGGCGCGACGGTGATGCCGCACAATCTCTACCTCCACAGCTCGCTGGTACAGACGCGCGCGGTGGAACACTCGATCGAGGGCAAGCGGCAGGCCGTGCGCTGGAACTTCATCGACTCGGTGATCGCGCTGAACGCCGCGTTCTTCGTGAACACCGCCATCCTCGTGCTCGCCGCCGCTGCGTTTCACAACACCGGTCACCAGGACGTCGCGAAGCTCGAGGACGCGCACCGGTTGCTCACGCCGCTGCTCGGCACCTCGCTCGCCGCGACCTTGTTCGCGGTCGCACTGCTGTCGTCCGGGCAGGCCAGCACGATCACCGGCACGCTCGCCGGCCAGATCGTGATGGAAGGCTTCATGCGCATCCGCATCCAGCCGTGGCTCCGCCGCCTGATCAGCCGCGGGTTGGCGATCATCCC
>JAYSRO010000082.1:0-7305 GCA_043720995.1 Candidatus Eiseniibacteriota bacterium | reverse complement strand
GCACCGGCGCCGGGATCATCGCGCACAACACGATCACCTCGAAGCTCTCGGGCACCACGCCGATCTGGCCGACGGGGCCGTGGTCGAATTGCACCTTCCGCAACAACATCCTCGTCGGCAATGCCCTGGGTGCTTCGAACGACGACACGGGCGAATCCGGCAGCGGCATCACATTTGACGGCGACCTGTTGTACTCGTCCGGCACCACGACGTTGTTCCGCTGGAAGAACAACAACTACTCGACGATCGCGGCACTGCGTTCAGCGACCGGGTACGAAACGCTCGGCAAGTCGGGCGACCCGCTGTTCGCCTCGAGCTCGACCGGCGATTACACGCTGCAGGCGGGTAGCCCCGCGATCGATGCCGCCATCGTGATCCCTGGCATCACGCGCAGCTACGCAGGTGCGGCGCCGGACATCGGTGCCAACGAGTACGGCGCAGGGGGACCGGACACGATCCCGCCGGGGAAAGTCACCGACCTGCACTGAGCACGGACGCTTGATGTTCTGGGCTTAGCGTCCGCGCTGAACGCGGCGGGCTTGGGGCCGGGATCCGGGCCGAGTACCGAAAGAGCTCGATGTTCGGGGAGCCTCCGCATCCGCCCGACGACAGAGAGCTTGCGATCACTGCCACGACCAAGACGACAGAGAGCTTGCGATCACCGCGACGACCAAAAGGTCGCTGGCCAGCCCCACGAGAAACCCTTTGAGCGCCGCGTGCCGAGCCCGGCTGACCTCAATCATCGCGATGCGATTCACGGGAGTGCTGCGTTCGCCCAGCTCGGTGTCGATGCGCAACGCCGTCGCCAACGGTAACTCCCCCGAGAGCGCGAGGTCCCGCACTTCGATCAGGTCGAGCTTGCTGCCGTCGTGGCGCACCAGCCAGCCCTTGTTCCCATGCGAGTATCTGCCCAGGCGGTGCGATTGGAGCTCGACTCCTTCCGCGACGAACGCATTGAATTCCCCCTTGCCGCCGGGCTTCAGCAGGACCGTCTCGCCGATCTCGGGGAATGCAGGCCCGCGTACGTGCCGCCCGCGCCATGCGTCATAGACGGCGCGATAGCTGGAGTCGGCGATATGGGCGGAGCCGAGGTACACGCCGCTCACTCGCGTGCTGTCTTCGAGCAGCAGGGTGATGTGTTCACCCGGAGCCACGCGCACCAGTTGGCTCGCACGGAGCTCTTCGTAGCGTGGCCTCTTGGCGTCGATCCTCCAGCCTGCTGCGAGGCCAATCAGGCTGCAGCTGCTCACATGCACCGCGAACAATGCGCCGAGCCCGGCAATCGCGAACCAGCTTCGCCGCCGGCTCATCACGCCAGGTACTGCGCGTCGGTGACGGGCTCAAGCCAGTCGACCGCCTTGCCGTCGAGTTGTTCATGGATCGCGATGTGCGTCATCGCGGTCGTGGGGGAGGCGCCGTGCCAATGTTTCTCGCCGGGCGCGAACCAGATCACGTCCCCCGGGCGGATCTCTTTGACCGGCAGGCCCAAGGCCTGCGCGCGTCCGCAGCCTGCGGTCACGATCAAGCGCTGGCCGAGCGGGTGCGTGTGCCATGCTGTTCTGACACCCGGCTCGAACGTGACGCTCGCGCCCGCCGCGCGCGCCGGTGCCACAGGCGTGAACAGGGGATCGATGCGCGCGGTCCCGGTGAAGTATTCTGATGGTCCCTTGCCGGAGGGCTGCGTGCCGCTGCGTTTGATCTCCATTGTTGCGATCCCCTCGTTTCGTAGTGTCCGTCGATTGTCCTGGTAAGTCACTCTGCTTTCCGCAAGACCTGCAGCTTTAGATTGCCTCGCACCACGACGGTCGCGTCCTTCGTCACGAGTTTTCGCCGCAGTCTGTCGATCAACCACGCATGCGAGGCCATCGGCCTGCGCCCGCCGAAGTCCTTCAACCATCCCAAGAAGTCGTCGATCGTGTCCAATTCCCGGTCGACGGAGAGTTCTGCGGTGGTGCCACGATGAAACAAGCCCGCGCGCACGACATTGGCGACGGCCCGGTCAGCGGCGCGATCCTTGTCGAACGACTCGCGCATCACCCCGGCCAGGCGCCAACGACGATCCCTACCGAGCCCTACCCGCCGATGCTTCGCGGCAGGCCGCAGGTCCACAATGATGCCCCCGGGACGCAGGACCCGGTGCGCTTCGCGAAGGGCATGAACCATGCCCCGGGTGGCCACTCATCAGAGTGACCAGGCAAACACCACGATGTCGAACTCCCGCGCCCTGTACGGCAAGCGCTCGGCCTGCCCGAGCCGGAACGTGATGCGCCGCGCATTCCGCCACGTGAGCGATGCGCGCGCCTTGCGGAGGTTCGCCGGGCCAGGATCCAACGCGGAAACTCGCGCGCCAAGACTCGCCAGCCGTAACGTCAGGCGGCCGTCGCCACAGCCGATCTCCAGCACACGCTGCTGCTTCCAACGCGCGACACGGCCGAGGGCGCGCAATTCACGTTCCTGGGGATCGATCGCGATCGCCACACGGCCTCGGCAGGGTGGATGGTTGAATTCGACGCTGGGAACGCGGTGCGGGCGCTGTCAGCCTTCAGCGACAATAGCGGTCGCTGCCGCCGGAAGGCTACAGTATTCTTCGGATCGATCGTGTCCACGATTGATGCGGGAAGCCGCAGATGGTCACCGTAAGAGCCGATGCGATTATTCCTCGGTGCGCCGCAGTCAGGGAACCCGAAGGGTGAGGCCATTCGTGATTCATTCCGAAACCCGGCTCAAGCGGGTGAAGCAGCGATGACTGAGAGCGAGCACTGGGAGTCGGTCTACGAGCGCAAGGGACCGGATGAGGTCAGCTGGTACCGACCGCATCTTGGACGTTCGTTGCGCTTCATCGCCGATGCCGGGTTGCCCAGAACGGCATCGATCCTCGATGTTGGGGGTGGCGCCTCGACGCTCGTGGATGACCTGCTTGAGGGTGGCTTCACGAACCTCACGGTGCTCGATCTCTCCGCGAATGCGATTGCGCTTGCCAAGGAACGATTGGACTCCCGCGCCGCCGCGGTGACGTGGCTTGTGGGCGATGTCACGACGCTGGCGTTGCCCGAGCACGCGTTCGATTTCTGGCACGATCGGGCAGTCTTTCACTTCGTGACCGAGGACTCCGCCCGTGCGCGTTACGTCGCCGCGGTTCGCCACGCCCTGAAGCCGAACGGGCACATCGTGGTCGCGACGTTTGGTCCTTCGGGGCCCGACCAATGCAGTGGGCTTCCCGTCGTGCGCTACAGCGCCGAGGGTATTCACGACCAGTTCGGGAACGAGTTCCGCAAGATCGGCAGCGACACGGAGGTCCATCAGACGCCGTGGGGCAGCGAGCAGGAGTTCGTGTATTGCTACTGCCGCATGCCGGGTTGATCCGGGTGCGGGTGCGATGGATGACGGAGGATCGATGAACAAGCGCACGCTGGGACGCAGCAACCTGGAAGTGTCGGCGATCGGGCTCGGCTGCATGGGCATGAGCTTCGGCTACGGGCCGGCCGGGGATCGACAGGAGATGATCGCGCTGTTGCGCGCCGCGGTGGCGGCCGGCGTCACGTTCTTCGATACGGCCGAAGTCTACGGACCGTTCACGAACGAGGATCTGCTGGGCGAAGCGTTTGCCGCCTGCCGCAACGACATCGTGATCGCGACGAAGTTTGGCTGGGACGTCGACCTCGAGACGGGGAAGCACAAGGGCGGCCTCAACAGCCAGCCCGCGCGCATCAAGCTCGCGGTCGAGGGGAGCCTCAAGCGGCTCAAGACCGATCGCATCGACCTGCTCTACCAGCACCGCGTTGACCCTGCCGTGCCGATCGAGGACGTCGCGGGAACGGTGAAGGAGTTGATCGCCGCGGGAAAGGTGAAGCACTTCGGGCTTTCGGAAGCGGGCGTGAAGACAATCCGGCGCGCGCATGCGGTACAACCCGTTACCGCGCTGCAGAGCGAGTACTCGCTGTGGTGGCGCGAGCCGGAGGAAGCCATCCTGCCTGCACTCGAAGAACTCGGAATCGGGTTTGTTCCGTTCAGCCCGTTGGGCAAGGGCTTCCTCACTGGAAAAATCGACGAGTCCACGACGTTCGATGCCTCCGACTTCCGCAATAGCGTCCCGCGCTTCTCGCCGGAGAATCGCAAGACAAACCAGGCCGTCGTAGAAATGGTGCGCGGGATCGCGGCGCGCAAGCAGGTGACGCCCGCGCAGATCGCGCTCGCATGGGTGCTGGCGAAACAGCCGTGGATCGTGCCGATCCCGGGGACCACGAAACTGCATCGGTTGGAGGAGGACCTCGGCGCCGCGAAAGTCGAGCTCACGACGGACGAGCTGCGCGAGATCGAGGATGCGACTTCGGCGATCACGATGCATGGGGAGCGCTATTCGGAAGCGTCCCAGCGATGGATCGACCGTTGAAGGCGGCGGGGAAGTTGATGAATTGCGCTGCGGCCTGCATCTCGATCGCCGTGATGGGATTGATCGGCTCTGTCCACGCGGCGTCGGCAAAAGCGGCGGACTCGCTCACCGTCGTCACTCTCAACATATGGCACGACGAGCAGGATTGGCCGAAGCGTTTGAACGTGATCGTCGCCGAGATGCGCCGCATCCGCCCCGATGTGATCTGCCTGCAGGAAGTGCTGCAGAACCCGACGCTGCCCAACCAGGCGGAAACGCTTGGCGATAGTCTCGGCTGCCACGTGCAGTTCGCGACGGTCGATGGACCCGAGCGCCCCAAGCGCTACGGCAACGCCATCCTCACGCCGCATCCCGTCCTGCTGGGCGAGGAACGGAATCTCGTTCCACTCGACGACTATCGCGCGGTCGCCCACGTGCGGTTCAAGTGGCGTGGTCGCGAGGTCGATGCGTACGCGACGCACCTGCATCACACGAAGGAAGGTGGCTCAATCCGCGCCGCGCAGATCCGCCACCTGCTCGCTTACGTCGACTCGACGCGCGGCGGTGGTCCCGTCGTGATCGGGGGAGACTTCAACTGTGAGCTGGGTTCCACTGAGTTGAATCTCGTCACCGCGCGACACGACGATGCGTTCCACGTCGTGCACCCCAAGGCGAGCCGCGCGGAAGCGACGACCTACAACCCGCGCTTCGGCGAGGACCCGGGTGCCATCGATCACATCTTCGTCGAGCGTGCCGGCGCGCAGCGATTGAGTCCGCTGGCGAGTACGGTGATCTTCAATTCAGTCGGCCCCGACAGCGTGTGGGCCTCGGATCACTACGGCGTCGTCGCGACTTTGAAGGCAGGGAAGTAGGGGGAGTTTCACGATAGAACTCGACCAAGAGGAGTGGACATGAAGAAGCTGTTCCTCGGATTCGTGTTCGTGGTGGTCGTTCTGGTGGCCGGCTTGAGCGTGTACGTCGCCTCGCGCCAGCACCTCACTTTTGACGTACCGATGCCCGCCATCGCCGCGTCCAACAACTCGGCGGTGGTCGAACGTGGTCACTACGTCGTGCGTACCCTGGCGAGTTGCCCGGTCTGCCACGGAAATCCCAGCCACTACGCGCGCACCCTTGCTGGCGCGGAGGTGGCGCTGTCGGGCGGCTTCGAGTTCAAGATTCCGCCCGGCGCGTTCTACCCGCCCAACATCACGCCTGATGCCGAGACCGGGATCGGCAAATTCTCGGACGGCCAGATCGCGCGCGCTCTCCGCAACGGCGTCGGCCACGACGGCCGCGCGCTGCTGCCCTTCATGGAGATGCAGGGCCTCTCGGATGAGGATCTCGTGGCGGTCGTCTCGTACCTGCGCACGCAGGCACCCATCTACCATGTCGTGCCTGCGCACCAACCCAACCTGCTCGGCCGGATCGTGATGGCCACCGTGCTCGCCAATCCCGTCGGCCCCAACACCGCGCCGCAGCAGCACAGCCCACACGGTGCGAATGTCGAGAACGGTCGCTACCTCGTGGAGTCGGTCACCAACTGTCGGGCTTGCCATACCCAGCGCGACTTCAAGACCGGCGCCATGGTCGGCCCGCATCTCGGTGGAGCGAACATGCCCGATGACCGGAACCCGGAGCGCACCTGGGCGCCGCCAAATCTCACGAGCGATCCCACGACCGGCCGCCTCGCGCGCTTCACCGAGGATCAGTTCGTCGCGCGCATGCGCGCAGGCCGCGCAATCCCGGAATCGCCAATGCCATGGCAGGGGCTCAAGAACATGGACGAGGAAGACATTCGCGCGATCTATCGGTACTTGAAGACAGTGCCTGCCGTGGTGCACGACACGGGGCCGGCGTTTGTAGATAAGTTGTAGGAGGCAAGCATGCTCGGCCCGCAATCCGACAAGGCCTTCGACGGTTCGATTCCGGCGCTCTACGAGTCGCACCTAGTCCCGTTGATCTTCGAGCCCTACGCCGCGGACCTCGCGAGTCGCCTCGCATCCCGATCCATCGCGTCGGTGTTGGAGCTCGCGGCGGGCACCGGCGTATTGACTCGTGCTCTTGCGTCGGTGCTGCCCGAACGCGTGTCCGTTGTTGCAACGGACCTCAATCAACCGATGCTCGACCATGCCTCGACGCTCGGTACTGCGCGCCCGGTGGAATGGCGCCAGGCGGACGCCATGCAGCTGCCGTTCACGGATGAGTCGTTCGACGCCGTCGCATGCCAGTTCGGTGTGATGTTCTTCCCCGACAAGACGAAGGCGTTTGCCGAAGCGCGCCGCGTGCTCAAGCCTGGAGGCATACTCATCTTCAACGTGTGGGACACGATCGAGGACAACGAGTTCGCCGACGCCATAACGACGGCACTCGAATCACTGTTCCCAGATGACCCGCCGCGCTTCCTCGCACGCACGCCCCATGGCTATCACCGTCATGAGGACATCGAGCGGGATTTTGCCGGTGGCGGGTTCGGTGCCTCGCCGAGCATCATCACAGTTGCGGCGCGAAGCCGCGCTATCTCGGCGCGAGTCCCGGCAGTGGCGTACTGCCACGGAACGCCACTCCGCCACGAGATCGAGGCACGTGACGCCACTGGGCTCAGCGAAGCGACGGATGTCGCAGAGGCAGCGATCGCGCGGCGCTTCGGACGGGGAGCAGTCGACGGCAAGATCCAGGCGCATGTCGTTATCGTGGAACGTTGAGGGCGAAGTTGCTCTTGGCATGCCCGGTGCAAAGTGCAGCGTGACCGCGAGTCGCGCTGGTTGCTGCCGTGCACCGGCAGTGCGGCAATTTGAGCCGAACGGATCCCGCAGCGCAAAGGCGATGTCAGCTATGCCGTTGCAAACGTAGGCGGGGGTGGTACTCAAGTAGTCAGATTTCACTCGAGCTTTTGACTTGACGGAGTCGATGAGCGTGCCGATAATTCCAAGTGTTGC
>JAYSRO010000081.1:0-7317 GCA_043720995.1 Candidatus Eiseniibacteriota bacterium | reverse complement strand
CCTGGCGGGCGCCGGCGCGGGCAATCCGGAAGCGGTTCGCTTCGAGCCCGGTCTCCGAGAGCTGGCGCAAATAGTCCTCGCGCGAGGCGACTCCCGGCACAAACACCCCGAGTGGCGTCGCGTCCGTCCTGTAGTTCAACGACCAGCGCTCGATGGGCTGGACGCGCACGCGCTGTTGCGTGGCGCGCGTCATCGGCGGCACCGGCAGCGTCAGCCGCACGATCTGCACATTACGGCCTTCGGAGCGCTGCACGGCCAGCGAATACTCAAAGTCGCCGAAGGTGCGGCGGAACTCGAGCTGCGCGCCCTTATCCCCATAGAGGAAGCGGCCGCCGCGCAGCCGCAGCACGGAGTCGAATCGCGGCATCGACCACGAGACCCCGCCGAAACCGCTCACCGTCGTGGCGGACGAGTACTTGAGCCCCGCGTCCTCAAAGGCGACGAAGCCGGTCACGTCGACCTGCGCGTCGGCGAGGAATCGCCCGCCTTGGAAAGGCCGGGCAGCACCCACGGAGCCGCCATAGCGGTTCTCGCCTAGCAATCCCGCGGTCCCCGATACGAGTGCACCGCGGGGGATCCACATGAATTGCTCAAAGGTGATCACGCCGGGGCGCACGTTTTCGACGTCCGGGTGCCGGGAGTCGGGGTCGAACTGGTTATAAAGAGGGACGCGCACCGAGGCGGTCAGCCGCGCACCCGGCCAGGCGTTCCAGCGGATCATCGGTTCGGCCTGCACCTGCACCTGGATCGGCGCCGTGACGCGGCCCAGCTCGTAGCTGAAGTTGGGGCGAAGCAGGAAGTCCACGGAACGGCGGGTCGGCTTCTGGACTGGGCCCGCTGGGTTCCGTGGGAAGGCTGCATCGCTCGGGAAGCGGAGCAGGAAGCGCTCCGAGTCACCGCTGCCTACCCGGGAGATCGCAGCGGTGGACACGCCGAGACGGCGCTCGATCGCGGTGTAGGGCTGCGCGACCCCGTGGTCCAGCCATCCCAGTGCGTCCAGCGAGTGGCGGTAGCGGCGGTTCTCGAATGCGACGACAGGCGCGCCCAGGGCGGAGTCTGCCGCCACGTTCTCGAGGCCGAATTTCACCGCGGCTGCGGCGGCTGCGGTGGGAGAAGCCGAGGGATCGGCGCTCGCGGCGCCGCAACTCGCGCACGTCACGAACACGGTGAGCAGCAAGCGCGACAGCCCGGTCAGGCCACGGGTGCAACGTGCAGGGGAAGGGTTCAATCAATGGCTCCACGGTGGTGAATAGAGGACGTAAATCTTAGCACACTGCGCGCGCGCCGCCGGGCACTCGCGTGCTCGAATTGTGTGGGTGAAAGCCCCATGGAGTGTCGCGAATGTCATGCATTCGCGAAGCGTGCGAGGCGCCGTCCCGTCGCCGGCGCAATCGCTTTACGCCGCGCCGCCCGAGACGGTACGCTTTGGGTCCTCGCCGGTGCGCACGCCTGCCGCGGTCCGCGCCCGGTTGTTCGCTCCTCGTTTGGTCGCATGTCCTGGAGATCCCGATCCGTGAAGCGAGTCCTGCTGTGTGGGGTTGCGTGCATGCTGGCGGCGATGGCGGTCACCGCCGCGAGCGCCCGCGAGATTCCGCGCGTGGGGTTGGACATTCCGGTCCGCGTAGGTCCACCCGCAGAGACGGGGCCGACGACGCTCGCCATGGTGCTGGCGGCCTACGGCGCCGACTCGGTGGTGCTCAAGCGCACGCGCGAGGCTTACGACCCGGTCACGCAGACGAGTTCGATCGAGGCACTCGAGGCGCTGGCGAAGAAGTTGGGCTACGACGCCCGGATCGCGACGCCAGGATACGACTCACTGTTGATCCTGCTGGGCCAGGGGATTCCGCCAATCCTGTGCATCGAACCGCTCGCGGGCAGCCTGGGCAAGCAGCGCTACATGGTGATCGCGAACGCCGACACGCGCGGGCGCCGCTACCTGGCGATGGATGGCAGGCCATTCTCGACCCTGCTCTACGCCAAGGTGATCGCTTCGGTGTGGAACACGCGCGATGGCCGCGCGCTGCTCGTGACGCCGCGCAAGTAGGCGGGGTGGCGGCATCCGGTCGCCCCCCTGCGATTCACCGGGGCGTCGCGGGCGATCCGTGAGCTTGAAGCCGAAGGATCGTTGTGCGAGCGTCCCGCCGTTCCCGAAGTTTGACCCAAACGACCCGAGGACCACCCCAATGAAGTACACCGCACTGTGGAGCGGCGGAGCACTGCTCGCCTTGTTCGCGTCCGGCTGCTACCAAGCGTCAACGACCCAGAATACCGCCTCCGCCACGGCTTCCGCCGCGACCGAAAGCGCGCCGGTGGCGAAGGCCGCCGACGCCTCCGCCAAGACTGCTGACGCCGCCGCATCGGCCATCGTTGCAAAGGAAGTGGCGCTCGCCGGCGGACTCAAGTACGTCGACCTCAAGGTGGGTGACGGCGACATCGCCGAAGCCGGTCTCACCGCCTCGGTGCACTACACCGGCTGGCTCACCGACGGCACCAAGTTCGACAGCTCGGTAGACCGCGGCCAGCCGTTCCCGTTCCGCATCGGCGCCGGCCAGGTCATCCGCGGCTGGGACGAGGGCGTCAAGGGGATGCGCATCGGCGGTAAGCGCAAGCTGACGATTCCGCCGGACATGGGCTACGGCGCGAACGGCTACCCGCCGGTGATTCCCGCGAACGCGACGCTGGTGTTCGACGTCGAGCTGCTGGGCCTCGCGCGCTAACACATCGCCAATGCCAGCTGCAACGGGGGGCGGCCTCACGGTCGCCCCCATTTCGTTTCATGAGCCGGCGCGTAACCCCAGCGTCGCCTCGCCCGACTCCGCTTCCATGTGCCGCAGCAAGGTGCGGATCGTCAGTACCGCGCCGAGCATTTCGAGCCCCTCCTCGGCAACGGTGTAGAGCGCGTAGGAGAATTGCCGCTTGTTCGATTCGTCGAAGAACTGGCTCGTCAGCAGTTCGATGCCGACGGCACCCATGACGTACAAGACTCCCGAGAGGATGAAACCGTTGCGCGTCGCGACGGGCAGGCGCATGACCCAGGGAAGCATCCACGCGCCGATGACGAGTGCCAGCAGGCCAAAGGGAATCGTCCACGCAATGGTGGACAACGAGTTCACGGTCTCGTGCACCCCGGCCACTTCATCAAAGCACAGATAGAACAATACCCACGCCACGGCGCCCCAGCGCGCCGCGTCCGCCAGCGCGAGCCGGCGCACGCGGCTGGCGATCCCGGCGGCCAGCAGTGCTGCGAAGCCTAGTGCGGCGGACGAATACCAGTTTGGCACCGACTGCTCTTCGTCGAGGTCGAACAGTTGCTGGATCTCCCACGGCGTGCGCTCGCTGGTGAAGCGGTCGTACTGCAGCAACAGGTGAATCGCGAGCAGCGATCCCACGATCACGAGCAGCCACCGGGTCACCGTAGCCGAGTTGAACGTGAGCAGGTAAGGAGAGGGCGGGGGATTCGTGCTCATGCCGACGCGCTCCGGGTTCGGGGGGGTGCCCAAACGGGTCTGGGCTGATGGGGGTGTGTGCACTTGTTCGACAGAACTGAACACGCGGTTGCCATGATGCGAGTTTGTAGATTGTAGACGAATGCGAAAAATCTGGAAGAAGCGCTTGGAGCCTCTTGTGGCGCCATGCTATTTTTCCGGCGCTTCACACGGGTTGCACCGTAGTCCCCCGGCTCCCGTGTATTGCCGGTGCGGGCCAATTCACCATGGTTCGCCCGCACAACCAACCCCCAGGAAGTAGTCCGCGGAGCGGCAGCGCCATGTCGCCGCAAAGCGGAATGAGTCTTGCGGGACGTCTGCGCGCACGGCAACTCCTCGCCCATTCACGGCGATGTTGCGAGCCTGCGCGCCCGCCGTCCCGATCGATCGATCCACGATTCGTGGTCCTTGAAGGGGCACGAACCGTCTCACGGAGGAAACACAAATGAACCAGCATCCTGCTCCTCGCCGCTCGCGGCTCGCGATCCTCGCTCTGGCGGCAACTCTCGGCCTGGCGCTCGTCGGCCTGAGCCAGTGCCGCAGCGTCACCGACACGGTGACGGGCGTCGACCTGCGCACCGCCGGCAGCCTCAGTGTCCGCAGCAGCTGCCAGCGCCGCTGCAACTCACGCTTCAAGGCCGGCCTGATCGCGGAGGAGATCCGCTACCAGAAGGAAAAGCGCGCCTGCGTGCATGACTACGTGTGCAAGAAGGTGGCGGACCGCGATCACGCCATGAACGTGCGGGATCTGCTGCATGACAAGAAGCGCTGCAAGCACTCCTGCTACAACGAAGGTGCCGGCTCCGGCGTCTAGCCACCCCGCGCATCGACTGCATCCAGCGGAAGCCCCGTCGCGAGGCGGGGCTTTCGTGTCACTGAATGCGTCAGTGGGTGGACGGCCGCTGCGCCATCATCAACAGCACTCCGCCGAGTACGAGCGCCGAGCCGGTCAGGCTCGCGGCCGTGACGGGTTCGTGCCGCACCACGACTCCGAGCACCGTGGCGATCACCGGTGTGACCACGGCGATGAAGCTCAAGCGCGTCACCGGCCAGCGCTGGAGCAGCCACGTGTAGAGCACGAATGCCACGCACGAACCGGCGACCGCGAGGTAGAGCAGCGGCAGGGTTTGCGCCGCGTTCGAGGGAATGACGTGGTGCTCGTGCAGGCCAAAGCTGCCCGCGAGGCAGATCGCGAAGCCAACCCATGCCGCGATGGCGTTCGCGCCCAACGCGGATTGCCTCGGTCCCCGCTTGAGCGCGATGCCTGAGAACGCGGCGCACAGCGCTCCGAGCAGTACCGCGGCGAGCCCCGGGATCGAAGTCCGGTCATGCAGCTGGCCCAGGAACAGCACGCCCACGCCGCCCAACGCCAGCCATGCCGCGAGCCACTGCACGGGAGTGGGACGCTCCATACCGAGCGCTGAAGCGGCGATCATGGTGGTCAGCGGTATCGTGGCGTAGGTCACCGCCGTGATTCCTGAGCTGACGCGCGTCTCGCCCCAGTACAGCAGGCCCATGCCAATGCCGAGGTTTAGCGCGCCGTAGACGGCTGCGGTGCGCAGTGCGGCGCCGCGCGGCAGTGATTGCCGCGTGAGCCGCGTGATCACGGTGAGCAGCGCGGCGGCGAGCGCCAGCCGCAGGCTCGCGGCCCACAGCGGCGCGAGCGCGTCGTTCCCGATGCTGATGACGAGGAAGGTGCTGCCCCAGATGGCCGCGCAGCACACGAACGCGGCAAGACTGAGTCCGGAGCCGGCAGGGCGGGCGTCTGCCGTCGCGCTCAATTCCCGAACATGCCGCGCAACACGAACAACACGTTGGCCGGCCGTTCGGCGAGGCGTCGCATATACCACGGGAACCAGAACGAACCGTAGCTCACCAGCACGCGGCAGCGGTTGCCCGCGGTGGCCAGCCGCGACTGCTCGGCGCGCTGGATGCCATAGAGCATTGCGAATTCGTAGGCGTCACGCGCGATGCCGCTGGCCTCGGCGTGCGCGGCGAGCCGGGCGATGAGCACCGGGTCATGCGTCCCTGCCGCGAGCCAGGCGCCCTTGCCCCGGGCCTCGGGCGACAGCATCCGGGCCGACAGGCGGAAGAAGTTCTCGTCCACATCAGGCTTGCGCAGCAGGGCCACGGCCGCCGGCTCGTTGTAGGCGCCCTTGACGACGCGCACCGCAGCGCCCAGATCCGCGAGCGCTTCGATGTCGGCGGCCGAGCGATGCAGGTAGGCCTGGATCGCGACTCCGAGCCGCGGGTGGCGGGGCCGCATGGCGCGGTAGACTTCGAGCGTGCGCTCCACGTAGGGGGACGATTCCATGTCGATCCACAGCCGCCCCGGCAACGTGCGCGCGGCGTCGATGATGCGCTGCAGGTTCTCGACCGCGAGGTCGCGGCTGAGATCAAGGCCCAGCTGGGTGAGCTTGACCGATACCTCAGTGTCGACGCCGGACTCCCGCACGCGTTCCACCAGCGTGACGTAGTGATCCGCGACCGCGCGCGCTTCGCCCGCGTCCGCGACGTTCTCGCCCAGGTGGGTGAGGATCGTGCCGAACCGCTCACCCGCCAGCGATGCCGCGGCGCCGAGGGCTAAGTCCATCGTCTCGCCGGGCATGAAGCGCGACACCGCCCGGCGCGCGAAGCCGCGATGCTGGGCCTGCTCGCGCAACCATGTGCTCTCGGATGCGGCCAGGAATACCGTGCGCAGCGGGTTCATCGGGTCCCTTTGGTCTGGAAGGCGGGGTCGCGGCGCCGCAGGTACTCGCACAACTCGGTGTGTCCCGTGTCGTACGCGCGCAGCGCGGGGGTCCAGTGCGTCGTGGCCTCGACGGCGTTCAGGTTGGCGCCGTGCGCAATCAGGGCGTCGCACACGGAGCGGCTCCCGAGCCACGCCGCCAGGTGCAGGGGAGTCCAGCGGTGTTCGAGCACCGTGTTGACGATCGACCGCTCGCGATCGAGTACTGCGCTCGTGGCGGCCGAATCCTGCGCGGCGATGGCGCGGAGCAGGGCGGCGACGGGGCGGCCGCGCACCAATCCCATGTCGCGGTAGGCACCGAGCATCAAGGCGATCGGGATGTTGTTGGTGCGCCAGGCGTAGTCGAGTGCTGTCGACCCTGAGCTCGAGGGCGTCGACAGCACCGCGCCGCGTTGCACCAGCACATCCGCCAGGTCGGTGAAGCCGCCGACGGCAGCGAGGTGGAGGGGGCGCAACTCGTCGAAGCCTTCGTCGCTCGGAACGCGGCCCTTCGAATTCGGATCGGCACGGCGGTTGAGCAGCGCTTCGGCCACCCTGCGATGCCCCTTCATCACCGCGAGGAACAACGGCGTCACGGTCTGCTCGCCGCCGCGGGCATCGACGAAGGCGCCGCGCTTGAGCAACAGCTCGACGGTGCGCGGCTCATCGCTCAACGCCGCGGCATGCAACGCCGTGACGTCCTTCTTGAACTTGAGCGTCGCCAGCGCGGGCGTGTCGGCGAGCATGTTCTGGACGGTCGCCGTGTCGCCGCTGGTCGCGGCCTGCAGGAACACCAGCGCCGCAGGCGTCACGGTGCCGGGCGCCACCGCCGGGGACTTCGCCGGGGTGGCCTCGGCGCGTGCGCCCGCGATGAGCGCCGCCAACATTGCCAGCGTGGCCGCGAATGCGAGTGCCGCGCGCCAAGGCCTCACGCGAACGCCTCGATCAGCCGCGCCATGTGTTGTGCATGCTTCAAGTAGAGGTCGAGTCTCATATTCTCGTTGGGGGCGTGAACGCGGCCGCCGGGATAGCCCAGCCCCGCCGTCGCGACCGGGAGGCCAAGATCGTACACGAAGGGGTGGTTCGGCCCCGAACCGCCCACCA
>JAYSRO010000080.1:0-7319 GCA_043720995.1 Candidatus Eiseniibacteriota bacterium | reverse complement strand
GTAGCCGAACATTTCCTGCTTGAGGCCACTGCGCCGCGCCGCGTACATGCGGTTAATGGTCGTCCAGATGAACGCGGCCGAGGTGCGCGTGTAGCTGTCCCCGAGTTTCGCGCGCAGCAGCGGCAGCCAGATCTTGCGGGTGGTCCCCGGACCCGACAGCCGTTCGAGCCACTCCGCGACCCGCACGCGCTCCAGCGGTTTCCAGTCGCGAACGCGCGAGGCGTACAGGATCGTCAGCCCCAGGCGAAACTTCTCGATCAGGTTGAGCGGCGGGAAGCGCAGGAACTCGAGCGGCGACGACATGGAGTAGTACTGGCCATCCGTGTAGAACCCCGTGCGCGTGACCGACCAGCGCAACTCCTCCGCCAGCCCAAGTTCTGCGAGTAGCGCGCGCAGGTGGGAGTCGGACAGCAGGATGACGTGGTAGTGACGGTCCCAGGTGATGTCGCCGATCGTCCATGGCGTCGCGAGGCCCCCGAGCCGCTCCCCCGCTTCGAGCAGCGTAACGGTGTGCCCCTGCGCGCGCAGCCGCAGCGCCAGCGTCATGCCGAGCAACCCGCCGCCGACGATGCCCCACGACTGAGGTTTGGGAGTCACTCGCTCGCGCTCATGTGGGTCAGGTCGTAGATAAAGTAGCCCTGTTCGGCATGGAGGAGGTGCGCCGTCAGATCCTTGCGCTCCCCCTGCACGAGGTAGTGCGTGGCGCCATCGTGGTCACGCAGTTGGGTCAACTCCGCGATCGAGAGGGATCGTTCGTTCTGGGCCAGCTCCACTTCGGTCTCGAAGCCCCGCTTCACGTAGGGCTTGCGTCCATTCAAGTCGACCAGCCGGCGCTCCCACTCGACAATGCTCTCGTCGAGCGGCGGTTGGCGCATGGAGGCGACCTGCGCGCGTTCGGCATACGGCCAGAACTCATAGATCATCGGCGTGATGAACACGCTGTTGCGCGGCGTGTTCGCGCGGATCCAGGCATACAGCGGGTCGAGCTCGGTGAGCGTGGGGCTCACGATGCCGAGCGACTGGAGCTCGTTGATAAACGACTGTGGCTGGTCGATGAGGGAACGGGCGACGTCGCCGTCGTAGCCGAGCCACAACGTTCCCGCCAGCAGGGGCGCTGCGACGAGCCAGCGGCGGGTTCGCGCGATGCCCGGCGCGGAAAGCCACGCGGCGGCGAAGACAAACAGGAACAGCGCCGGCAGTGCGTTGGCCAGCTGGAACGGGTACAACGTCAGGAGTCCGTACATGCCGAACTGCCGCGCCATCAATCCGAGCCCGAAGAACGCGATCAGTGCCGCGATGAAGCTGCCGAGGATCACGGCCACGCGCCGGTCGGGCCAGGCGAACACGGCGAGCAAGGACAACGCGAAGACGAGTGTGGAGCGCAACCACGCCAGCGGGATGTGGCTCGAGGCCATGAAGTAGCTGGGATCACAGCAGTGCGGCATGGCGAACAGCGTGTAGATCTCGTTCATGCGCGCCTGTTCCCCGGCGGCCACATGCCCAGTGCGGAATAGAAACAACGCGATGATCAGGGGCGCGATGAACAGTGCGGCGGCCCCGAGGTAGATCGCCACCTGGCGGAAGGTGAACAGCGAACGTTCCACCAGCAGCCCCAGGCAGATCGCGAGACAGGCCCAGCCTCCCACCACGATATGGAATGCCGTGGCGAGCCCGGCGGCCAGCCCTGCGCGCCCGGCGTTCCCGCGCAGCACCGAGGTCAGGCTCATGATGACAAGCGGGTAAGCGAACGACTTGGGTTGGAAGCCTTGGAACGGCGAGCCGCAGGTGCCCAGCGTCTGCTTCCACAGCAGCCAGAACGTGAAGCCCACGACGAGGCTCCATGCGGGCAAGCGGATGGCTTTGGCCAATTGCGCCAACGACCACGCCATCAGCGCCCAGAATGCGAAGCGCCCGAGGTTGACGATGGCGAACGCGTCGAGGAAGGACCACAAGGGTGCGAGCAGGTGATCGTAGAGCGCGGTGGTCGGCGAGAGTTTCATCCAGGTGAGATCGGTGGCGAGCAGGCTGGGGTCGGCGAGCCTGCGCGAGCCGAGCAGGTAGATCTCCTCGTCGGCGTCAACGAATCCTACCCAACAACACACCACGATCGAGATGAACACGAGCCACGCCGCGATCGTATAGGGATCGCGCGGGATCCAACGCCGCCATCCGGCGGACACACCCGCGGGCGCTCCCACGGAAGATCCCGTCGATTGAGTTGCGGCAAGTGGCCCGGAGGCCGGTGGATGTGCCATCTGCTGAAGCTATCGGCCAGTACGGCGGCGCGCAACTGCACGCACTTGCGTGGGCGGTCTGGGCGCTACAGGGAGCGCTGGTTTAGGATGCGTGGGTGAGTGTTCCGGCAGCTCCCGCGACGTCCGGCCGCAGCCTCAGGGGAATGACCGAATGAAGGTGCTGTCCATCGTCGGCGCGCGCCCCCAGTTCGTGAAGCTGGGGCCGGTAAGCCTGGCCATGCGTGCTCGCGGTATCGAGGAATTCGTGGTGCACACGGGCCAGCACTACGACGCCGATATGTCCGATGCGTTCTTTCGCGAGTTCGCGCTGCCCTCCCCCGACGCGAACCTGGGCGTTGGCTCGGGGTCCCCGGCGCACCAGATCGGCACCATGCTGCCGCGCATCGCCGACGTGCTGCAGCGCGAACGGCCGGATCTGGTACTGGTGTTTGGCGACACCAACTCGACGCTGGCCGGCGCGCTCGCCGCCTCGTACGCGCGGATTCCGGTGGCGCATGTCGAGGCAGGCATGCGCTCGTTCGACCGCGACATGCCCGAGGAGTTGAGCCGCGTGGCGACGGACCACGTCGCGGAACTCAATTTCACCGCCAGCCCTGCCGCCGGGCGCAACCTCGCGAACGAGGGCATCACCGGTGCGATCTTCACGGGCGACGTGATGTACGACGTGGTATTGGCGGCGAGTGCCCACGCGCGCTCGCGCACCGACGTGCTCGAGCGACTCGGACTCTCGCCGCAAGGTTACGTGTTCGCCACGCTCCACCGCGCTGGCAACACCGACGACCCAGCGCGCCTCGCGGCGTTGATCGCTCTGCTGGCCGGGCTCGGCGTGCCCGTGGTGTTCGCGGTCCACCCCCGTACGCGCAAGGCGATCGATGCGGCGAGGCTCGGTGACGCGCTGACGTCCGGCACGATCAAGACGACCGGACCGCTCCCCTATGACGAGACGATGGCGCTGGTCGCGCGCGCGCGGCGCGTGTTCACCGACTCGGGCGGCCTGCAGAAGGAAGCGTTCTATCTCGGCGTCCCGTGCACCACCCTGCGCGCGGAGACTGAGTGGGTCGAGACGGTGGAATTGGGATGGAATGTGCTCGTGGGAACCGATGCCGCAGTGGCCCGTGCCACCCTGCAGCTACCACTGCCGGCGCGACCGGCCACCTCGCCCTATGGCGATGGCACCGCGGGGAAACGTGTCGCTGCGGCGATGCTGGAGTGGTTCGCGCAGCGTTGAGGCGGACAGCAGCCGTGCGGCCTAACGCCCCGCGGCGCGCTCGCAGAGCCTGAGCGCGAACCCTTCATACACGGGCACAGCGCCGATCATTCCCGGCTCCGCGATCGCGCAACCGGTGACGCAGGTGCCGGCGATGCGGCGCACCTCCGCCATCACGACGCGGTTGAATGCATCCGCGGCGTAGCGCACGTTGAGGTCGTCGATGAGCGCCGCCAATTCGTTCGCGAGACCGCGCTCCATGACGTGGAAGGAGTCGAGCACGAACGTGACGAACGCGTCGCGGGGCGCACCGTGGCCCCGGCCGATGCCGGCGTAGCCGAACTGCGCTCCGGCGAAGTCGCCCGCGTGGAACAGGTTCGCGCCATCGACGAGCCCTTGCAGGCGCGGCGAGCGAGCGATCTCCGTGCGGGCATCGGCATAGACCTGGTGCCCCGTGCCGAAGAACGCCACTTCGGCGGTACCCATGGCCAGCTCGAAGTCCTGAGTGAAGATCCCGCTCAGCCCGAAGCGCTTGAGGTTCTGGTCGTCCGGCTTCACGTAGGGGTCGTGCAGGCTGACCTTGCATCCGCGCTCGATCAGCTGTCGCGCCAGCACCAGCGTCGGCGAGTTGCGCGTGTCCTCCGAGTCGAAGCGATACGCCGCGCCCATGACCGCGACGTTGCGGCCCGCCAGCGCACCAAACGCGCGCTCTGCCAGCGCGACGGTCTCCGCGGGTGACTCGTCATTGATGCGACGCGACTCGAGGATCAGACTACGCGAGGTGTCGCCGCCGCGTTCGAGCCAGCGCCACGACAGCAGGATGCCATCCTTCGGCAGGCAGTGCCCTCCGACACCGACCGTGGGCACGAGCACGCCGCCGCTGGGCACCGCGGTGGGGTTGGACGAGGCGGCATCGCTCTGCGCGAGCCGTTGGTTGACGGCGTCACGCACCGCATAGAAGTCGATGTCATGCGCGTCGCAATAGCGGACGACTTCGGCGGCGAAGGCGATGCGCACGTCGCGGTAGGCGTTCTCGAGCGTCTTGACGACCTCTGCGGTCATGCTGTTCGTCGGGTGCAGTGTGCCGCCGGTGACGATGCGCGTATAGAGCCGCGCAATCAGCCGGGGCGTCAGCGGGTGCAGTCCGGCGACGAGCTTGTCGGATGCTGCGACGCGTTCGACGAGGCGGCCCGGCATCACGCGATTCGGGCTGTTGCCGAGCAGCACGTCACGGCCTTCGACCAAGCCATGCCGCGCGAACAATTCGCGTACGACCGCCGTCATGCTCGAGGGCGCCAGCGTCGACTCGAACACCACGAGTGGCACGTTGCCCGCGGGCTTCGCGCGCAGCGTCTTCGCGATCGCCTCGAGTGCCTCGAGCAACGGCCCGTAGTCCGGCGCCAGCCCGGTCTTGTCGGTCTGCACGCAAATGAGGATCACGTCGGCGTCGCGCGTCTCGGCGTAGTCGTGGCTGGCGCGCAGGCGTCCTGTCCTGACCGCAGCCGCGACGACCGCGTCGAGATCCGGCTCCACCCCGCCGATGGGCGAGCGGCCCGCGTTGATCGAAGCGACCTTCCAACCTGAGGTGGCCGAGTCGCGCTGAAGTACGACGACTTCCGCGGGCGACGTGCTGCCCTCGAGAATGTTGGCGTGCGCGAGCATGGCGGCCATCGGCATGCCGACGATCCCGGGGCCCACCACCGCAATCTTGCGGACGCTCCAGTCGCGGGCTTCACCCTGTTCAATCAGCAACGGCATGCAGGCTCCCGAGAGGCGAGTGGTCAGTCGATGAAGGTGCGGTACCACAATTCGATGTTCAACAGTCCCCACAAGCGGCGGCCGTAAGCCGATTCCTGCTGCATGATCGCCTCGACTCCGCGCGGGTCGAACAGCCCACGCTTGCGGCACGTTGGCGACAGCAGGACATCCTCGAAGAAGCCGCGCGCGCCGCTCTTCGCCCACAGGTGCAGCGGCACCGGAAAGCCCATCTTGTCCTTGCGCTCGGAGATCGCCTGGGGCAGCAATCCGTGAACGGCCCGCTTCAGGATGTACTTCATCTCGGCGCCCTTGAACTTCATCGCCGGAGGCATTGCAGCGACGAGGTCGGCGATGCGGTGGTCCAAGAACGGGACGCGCGACTCGAGCGACACCGACATGCTGACGCGATCCTCGACGTGCAGCAACGCGGGCAGGCCCGTCACCATGTCGTAGTGGGTCATCTTGTTGTAGAACGACTGGGTGTCGGGATGGTTGAAGATCCCGCTGAACTTCTGGAACACCGCCTCGGCGTCATGGCGCTCGCGGAACTCCGGGGCGAACACTTCGAGCGTGCCCTCGCTGCGGTCGATCAGGCGAAAGTAGCGGCGGTCCATGGGTTCGAACGCATCCCGTTCATTGAATCGTTTCATCATCGGGACGTACTGCTTGAGATAAGGCAGGTTAGGCAGGATCGACTGGAGCGAGACGATGTGCTCGCCCTCCTCGACCGTCTCGAAGATTGCGCCCTTGATGGCCTGTTCCAGGTAGGCGATGACGTAGCGGGCGTAGCCGCCGAAGATCTCGTCCCCGCCCTGCCCGCCGAGGCAGACCTTGACGTGCTGGGCGGCCAGCCGCGACACCGCCTGTTGCGGGAACAGCCCTGGGCCGGCCACCGGCTCATCCATGTGCCACACCAGCTTGGGCAACTCCTCAATGAACTGCTGCTCCGTCGGATAGACGACAAACGACTCCGCTCCCGCGGCGTCGGCCACCGTGCGCGCGTAGCCCGACTCGTCGAACTCCGGGCCCTCGCGGAAGGCGCCGGTGAAGGTCTTCAGGGGATTCGGCGAGTGGCGCGCGGCCAGCAGCGCCACGATGCTCGAGTCCATGCCGCCGCTCAGGTAGGTGCCCACGGGGACATCGCTGCGCATCTGGATGCGCACCGCGTCCTCGAGCAACTCATGCAGGCGGTCGGCGAAGTATTCCTCGGTGTGATAGGCGTCGATGTGGAAGCGCGGCTTCCAGAAGTGCACCGTGCGCACTTCGAGCGTGTCGAGGCGGATCACCTGCAGGTGCCCTGGCTTGAGCTTGTGGATGCCCTTGAACAGCGTGCCCTCGCCCAGCACGTACTGGAGCGTCAGATACTCGTGCAACGAGTCGAGGTCGGGTTCGGCCACCACGCCCGGGTGCGCCAGCAGCGCCTTGATCTCGGAGGCGTACAGCAGTCCGCGCGGGCTGGCGTGCACGTACAGCGGCTTGATGCCGAAGTGGTCGCGCGCCGCGATGACCTGGTTGCGGGCGGGATCGTGAATCAGGAACGCGAACATGCCGTTGAGACGTCCGACGCAATCGATGCCGTACTCGGCGTACATTCGCAGGATCACTTCCGTGTCCGAGGTGGTCTTGAACACATGGCCGCGCTGGAGCAACTCGTCGCGCAGTTCGACGTAGTTGTAGATCTCGCCGTTGAACACGATGGTGAGCCCATCGGAAGTCATCGGCTGGTGGCCCGTCGTCAGATCGATGATCGCCAGCCGCTTGTGGAACAGCCCGACCGGGCCATCGGTGAAGCAGCCTTCATCATCGGGTCCGCGGTGTGCCAACGTCGCCGCCATGGCGTGGAGGATCTGGGGATCCGCCGGCCGGCGCGCTGCATTGAGGACGCCCACGATGCCGCACATGCGCAGTGACCCAGACCTTTCCCGTTGACGATGACGGCAACCCGCGAACGACCGCGAGACACTAGGCGAAGTCAGGTGCCGGATGCCACCTGTGAGGCTGCACTCGGGGCTGCCCCGGTGCTAGGTTGCAGGTGACACGATCGTCACCCTCGCCCCCCCCTTCAGGGCCGGTCCCACGCTCAAGGAGCAGGTCCCCTA
>JAYSRO010000079.1:0-1686 GCA_043720995.1 Candidatus Eiseniibacteriota bacterium | reverse complement strand
AGTTCAACGTCTACGATCTCGCGAACAAGCTCTACAACCCGCCGTGGAACCTGCAGCTCGTTACCCCCAAGACGCCTTCGAGCGACATCGTGATCTCGCTCGGCCGCGACTACCTGGCGCTGCAGCTCGGCGACGTGGCGAATGTATTCCCCGAGCACGGCAGCAGGTTCGGTGGCGTCGCGCACTTCCCGGCAGTGGGGCTGGGCGTGCGGAACTTCTTCGCCAATGTCTCAGCCATCACGCATGTCGAGAACGACCTCAACCTGAATGAGCCGCTGTTGGCGTCGCTGCGCAACGGCGAGGCGTTCAAGACGCAGACGGAATATGGCCTCACCGACGATGCCAAGGGCCAGGCGGCCGGCGCGTTGCAGGCGGGCTGGGCGGGCGCGTTGACGCGCGCGAATCGCGACCAGAAGGCGCACGACCGCTCGGGCTTCTACGCGGGCGCCCGCGCCAAACTGCTGCGCGGGTTGGCCTATGGCGAATCGCGGAACCGCGCGGGCTTCACCACAGGTGACACGTTGTTCTCGAGCAGCCCCGTCGAGATCGATTACCTCGGCTTCACACGCACGGCGATGCCGTCGGATGGCGGCTGGGGACAGGGCTTGGATGCCGGCGTGGTGTGGATCGCGCGCGGCTTCGAGATCGGCGTCGGCGCCAATGACCTGAGTTCGCGCATCAAGTGGAAGGTCGAGGAGAGCACCGTCCAACGCGACAGCGTCACCGGCGACGTGAACAGCACCGTGACCGCGCAGGGCGTGCCGTACACCAGCGAAATCCCGGCGACCTATGTGATCACCGCCCAGCGCCGTTTCGGCGGCACGCTGGTCGCGGCGGATGCGGTGCGCGGCATCTTCGACACCACGTTCCACGTCGGCGCCGAGCAGTGGGTCGGCCCGGTTGCCCTGCGCGCCGGCGGCTCGCTCGATGGCGAGCAGCAGATCCAGTACGCGGGCGGTGTCGGCTTCAAGCTCGGACGCATCGGCGCCGATGCCGGTGTGGCGACCAACTCACGCAATCTCTCCCGCGAGCGCGGCCTCGAGCTGTGCGTCGGCCTCTCGCTCTACCACTAAGGAAGACGGAATCATGCGCGCAAGACTCTTGAAGCTGGCCGTCTCTGCCGCGGCGCTCGCGCTGCTCGCCGGCTGCGGCGACCGCAACCTGGTGATCGCAGTCGATGTGCTCAGCTACCTCGACCCAACCGTCACGCAGTTCGCGTTCGGTCCCCTGCCCGCGGTGCCGGGCGGCATTGCCACGGGAGAGATCGCCGTCGTGAAGGACGTGCACATCAACCTGGTCGAGCGGCCGAATGACCTCACGAAGGTGCAGAGCGTGAGCCTCGAGTTCGGGGCCGAGGTGCGGGACTCGACGGGTTCGGGCGCCGATACACTGCGGCTCTACCTGAGCGACAACGACACGGATCCGCTGACCACGCCGGCGGTCGCGACGCTGCCTGTAGCGCTCGTCGATGGCCAGGTGGACACGGTGAACGTGAGCGTCGGTGGCGACCAGCGGCTGGCAGACCTGTTCAACGGCAACAGCCTGCGGATGTCGGCGACGAACTCGGCACGTGGGCCGGCGTCGGGAGCGGATCTCAATGGCCGGCTCAAGTTCACGAAGATCACCGCCACGGTGATCGCGGGCCGCAAGGGGCTGTAGGCGCAAAAAGAAGAACCCCGTTGCCAG
>JAYSRO010000078.1:0-1687 GCA_043720995.1 Candidatus Eiseniibacteriota bacterium | reverse complement strand
GCTGCGAACCAAAAGGAATTGATCCCCATGACGTATCTCGTGACGGGCGGCGCCGGATTCATCGGATCGAACACCGTGAGCCGTCTGCTCGAGCTGGGTGAACACGTTCGCGTGCTCGACAACTTCGCCACCGGCAAGCGTCAGTCGCTGTTCCCGCTCGAGGGTCGCGTTGAACTCGTGGAAGGCGACATCCGCTACCTGAACGTCGTTCAGGAAGCGATGAAGGGCGTCGACTACGTCATCCACCTGGCCGCACTGCCTTCGGTGCCGCGTTCGATCCGCACGCCGATCGAGAGCAACGACGTCAATATCACGGGCACTCTCAACGTGCTGATCGCCGCGCGCGATGCCGGCGTGAAGCGTGTCGTCTACGCGGCGTCGTCCTCTGCCTACGGCAACACCGAGGTGATGCCCAAGGTCGAGACGATGGCAGCACTTCCGCTCTCGCCCTACGCGGTCAACAAGTTCGCGGGTGAGCTGTATTGCCGCGTGTTCCACCAGGTGTATGGGCTCGAGACCGTGGCGCTGCGTTACTTCAATGTGTTCGGGCCGCGACAGGATCCGATGTCGCAGTACTCGGCGGTGATCCCCAAGTTCATCGGCGCGACACTGGCAGGCAAAGCCCCGGTGATCTATGGCGACGGCGAACAGTCGCGCGACTTCACCTACGTCGACAACGTCGTCTCGGCCAACCTGCTCGCCTGCAAGGCGCAGGGTGCTTCGGGCGAGACCATCAACATCGCCTGCGGCAGCCGCGTGTCGCTCAATGAGCTGGTGCAGATCATCGGCAAGCTCACGGGCAACCCCATGCAGCCGATCTACGAGAAGACGCGCACGGGCGACGTGAAGCACTCGCTTGCGGACATCGGCAAGGCCTCACGCCTGCTGGGTTACGCGCCGAACATCGGGCTCGAGGAGGGCCTGCGCCGCACAGTCGAGTGGCTGCAGAACGCGGATGCACAGCCGGGGCTCGCCTCGCGGATCTAGGCGGA
Organism: Candidatus Eiseniibacteriota bacterium; assembly: GCA_043720995.1. Taxonomy (GTDB): domain Bacteria; phylum Eisenbacteria; class RBG-16-71-46; order RBG-16-71-46; family RBG-16-71-46; genus JANLWK01. Next base: position 695 of record JAYSRO010000078.1, on the reverse strand, counting down.
CCCGGCTAACGGAGCGCGCTCATGGCGCGAGCGCCGACTGCCCGACGTTACTTCAGCATCACCACGCGGGACACGGTCGAGTGGTCGGCGCCGTTCATGCGCGCGAAGTAGATGCCCCCTTCGACCGGACGGCCTGACGCGTCACGGCCATCCCAGCCGAGTTCATGCGCGCCGGCATCCCAGCGGCCGCGGAACACCGTGGCGACCTCGCGGCCACTGACGTCGTAGATCGCGAGATCGACATCGCCCGCCTGCGCGAGATCGAAGCTGATGCGCACGTTGCTCTGCGCGGGATTGGGCGAAACGCTGAGTGAGCGTACCGCGGTGCCGCGATCATCCGGGAGCACGGCGAGCAGTCCCGCGCCGCCGACCGGTTGCGCGGTCTGCGCGGTCATCGCCAGATCGAAAGTGTTCGAATGTGAGTTGATGAGCCACGGTTGCAGCGTCACGTTGCCGGGGTCCGTGCCGCCGACGACCACGACGCCTGCGGCGCGCTTGGCGAGCGCGTCCATGCTGCCGGTCGCGGCGACAATGAGGTCCTCCATGCGCAGGGCCAGCTTGCGCGGGTTCGCGCCCCCGATACCGTAGACGCACGGCGCGCACACGTTCATGCCGTTGTTGGTCAGCAACGCCGAGCTGTCCTCATCGTAAAGATAGAGCGACACCGTGGCGCCGCCGCTGCCCGTGGTGCCCGC
>JAYSRO010000077.1:0-1690 GCA_043720995.1 Candidatus Eiseniibacteriota bacterium | reverse complement strand
TGCCCAGGGCCGACGTGTTGATGCTGCCGGGCGGAGCGCCCACGGTGATCAGGTTGCCCACGCGGATCGTGCTGTTGTCGGAAGCGCGAATGGTGAAGGACAATCCCACGACGACGGCGAAATGGCAGTGGAATCCGATATTCGTCGTGGAACCGGGCGGCAGGACAAAGGCCACAGGCACGGTGGCCCCTTCATTGGTGAACGTCCGATTGCTCTCGCTCTCGTTCAGCGGGTAAGTCGTCACTGCCTTCGGCGCGACGGAGAGCCGGAACAACAGCGCGGCTCCCGCCATGTCATCCCCTCGGCGGATTTGCAGCTCGGGGTTGGTGGCGCTGATGGCTTTGAGGGCAGGGTAATTGTAGGTCGTGCCCCACTTAATCATCTTTGCCGCATCCCCCGCCGTCAGATGGCCCGTGTTCCCAATCTGCCACGCCGTTTGCAAGCCATTGGGCGACGATCCGGCCGCGGGGGAATACTGAAAGAGGATCGCCCCGCCGATCATGGTTCCCGTCCCCTGCCCGGCGTGGAAGATCGTATCGAGGCCCGTTTGATTCGGCACGGTTCGCGGCCCGGTCCCCACCTGCAACGATCGCAGCGTTCCCGTCCCGCTCGCTTCCGTGCGAATCTGGTAGTTGCTCGCCTGGGTCTTAAAGCTTAGCCGCGAGTAGTTGAGCAGCGACCCATAGTTCTCGTACACGCGAAAGGTCTGCGGCTGCGTCCCGTTGCGCAGCGCGAGCACGCTCGCGCCGTCATCGCGCACCAGGAACGTATCGGAAGCCGTCGTGCTGATCCCGAAACCGAGGCTTATCGCATTGCCAAGCTGCAAGCCAGCGCTCGTCACCCGCGCCCGCTCCACGCCGCTCGTCACCAGCCCCACCGCATCCGCCACCGGGCGGAAAAAGCCAGTCCCCGGCTCGGCGAGAAAGGAGAGCGCTGGCAGACTCGGCGAACCTTCGCCGACGCGCACCTGTCCGGTGATCGTCGCCTTCCCGTTCAGGTAAAATTCTCCAAAGCCGAAGTTAGTTGGAATGCCTCCGATAGCCACCGAACCGTCGTTCATCACATTGAAAATGGGTTGGGGCACGGCGGGCAGGGTCGGATTGGTGAGGTAGGCAATGGGGCCGCGATAGCGCCGCACCGGCGTCGTGAAAGCCACTCCGAACGGCGCGGCCGCCATGCGGCTCAAGGTTGCGGAACTCGCGCTCTCGACGCTCACCACATAAAATGGCCCCGGCTTGTGGCCAAGTGCCCCGGCCCTGTCCGTGGCCAGGAGATCGCCTGGTCGCAGTTCATCCCGAAAATCGACTCCCTGCGCGGCAATGTGGGTGTCATCCACAAACTGATAATTCGTCCCTGGCAGCGGGACGCCTGACGCCGGCGCGCCGCGGTAGCGTTTGACCGCTCCTGCCGGAGCGCTGTAATTGACGGCCTGGCTCAGGGTGACCAGGGTTTGACTCGTGATGGTCTGGACAGAAAACGGTCCGGGCACACCGTTGATCTCCCCATCGTCACCGGTCGCCACAAGATCGCCAACCACCAGTTCGTTTTGAAAGTTGGTCCCGGTGCCTGTGAGCGTGGTACCTGCAAAGACGAAGCTGCTTCCAGACAGCGGCTGGCCGGTCCCCAGGCTGAGCGTCTGCTGCGAACCCCAGTCGTGAAAATCATCCAGCAGCGTTTGGATCGGCTTCTC
>JAYSRO010000076.1:0-19256 GCA_043720995.1 Candidatus Eiseniibacteriota bacterium | reverse complement strand
CCGGTTCCGGACCTCGGCGAGCCGCGCAATATCGCGGCCACGACGCCGCGCCCATGACATTGCCCCCAATGGCACGCAGCGTGCGTGTTGCTCCCGTGAACAGGCGCATCCAACGAACGGGGGCACTTTGAGCCGAGGCATCGATCACCTGCGAGTTCGTGGCCGCACGGTCCGCCTGGCGAGTTGGAGTCCGCGTTCCACGAAGGGCTGCCCGGACCGCGACGAAGCCGCGGAACGAACGGCCAAGTGCATGGCCCGGATCGACACGCTGCAGTACGAACTCTATGGCGAAGCGAAGCGCTCCCTGCTTGTGGTGCTGGAGGGCATGGACACCTCCGGCAAGGACGGCGTCATTCGCAAGGTAATGAGCGTCTTCAACCCGCAGGGGTGCAACGTTTCGAGCTTCAAGGTGCCCACCCCCGTAGAGGCCTCGCACGATTTCCTGTGGCGAATGCAACGGGTCGTGCCGGCGCGGGGTTCGATCGCGGTGTTCAACCGCTCGCACTACGAAGACGTGCTGGTCGCCCGCGTGCGCGAGCTGGCGCCGCGCAAGGTACTGAGCAAACGCTACGCGGCCATCAACGGGTTCGAGCGCTACCTCGTGGAGCATGGCACCACGGTGATCAAGCTGTTCCTGCACATCAGCCGCAAGGAGCAGCGCGAGCGTCTGTTGGCGCGATTGGATGACCCGCTCAAGCGGTGGAAGTTCAGCAACGCCGACCTCGCCGAACGCAAGCGCTGGAGTGACTACCAGCAGGCCTACACCAAGGCGCTGGAACGTTGTAGCCCGTCCATTGCGCCGTGGTATGTGATTCCCGCTGACCACAAGTGGTACCGCGACTGGGCGGTCTCCGAGATCATCGTGAGAGCGCTCGAGAAGATGGATCCGCGGCTCCCGAAAGTGAAGCTCGACCTACGCAGGCTGCGCGCGGAGCTAAGCGCCAGCTGAGACCAACGCGCCCTGCGGAATTGTAGGATGCGCCCTGCCTGCATGGCCGGAGTTACAAATTCGCATCGCTCGCGCCCTGCGTGTGGCTCGCGCCAGCCAAATCCTTAGGCGAATCAAGCCCCGCCGCTGGCACAGGACGTGCGGCTGGCCACGCGACGAGATCCAGTGCATGGCGTGCGACATTCGGATCGCGCGCGATACACCGGGTCCAACAGTGGGGAGCCCATGCACACATCCGTCGGCACGGTGCACAAGGCTGTCCGCTCGCGTTCCGTCCTGTTGATCCTCGCCCTGCTCGCGCCAGCCGCCCCATCGGCTGCGACCGCCCCCGCGGCAACGTCCCCGGCGCAGCCCGTCGCCACCACGATCCCGGCTCATCTCCCTCCATCGCGAGATCTCGAGGCATCGTGGGAAGCGCCGTGGAATCCGGACCACGCGCTGTCGCGCCGCAGCACATGGGAGCAGGTCGTGCTCTTGCCGGGGCGCATCGTGTCGCTGCCGCTCGTGGGACTCGGCTGGGCCACTGACTACGCCCTCGGCGCTGTCGAACAACGCAGCCCTTCGCTCATCGCGCCCACGACACATCGCACGGCGCAGCCGCGTCTCCTGACACCGCGGCTCTCCCACCTCGGGGACCGCACCGGTCTGGGTGCCGCCATCGTCGCGCAAGCCGGGTCGCAGCGCCTGGGTAGGGCGAGCCTCGAATACGCGGCCTCGAACAAGTTCTACAATCGCACACGGGCCACGTGGAAGCGCGGGCCGGCCTCGCTGCAATACGGTTACGAGTGGCGTCCGCAGGACCGCTACTACGGTGCTGGCACTGCGAGCTCCAAGGACAGCGTTTCCAGCTATGCGATGCAGCGTGAATTTGTCCTCGCGGGCGCGCGCTGGGCGTGGGGTCGCGATTCGGCGTCCGCCCGCCCACGCGGCGCATTCAATGTCTGGGCAGGACCGCGCAGTGCTGTGACGCGCAACGGACGCGAGTCCGGCGTGCTGTCCTACGAACGACGCTTCCCCGGTGACGCCGCGGAAGTCCTCGACACGCGCGTGGAGCACTTCATTTACGGCGTCAGCGCCATGGCGGACCATCGCGCCGGCGCGCCGCACTGGAACCATGGCTGGCGGGTGCTGGCTTCGGCCGAGCAATTCGCTCCCCCGGTGGGCACGCTGGCGCTGCACTCGGCCGCGGACGACGGCGCGACGTTCTCGCGGTATGACATCGAGGCCGAATCCGGTATCTCGATGTTTCGTGACCCGCGCACCCTGCGACTCGCCGTGCATCTCACGGACCAGCAAGTGACGTCGGGCCGTGGGCACTTCCTGGTCTCCGACATGGCGACGCTGGGGGACCGCGCGGGGCTCGGCGGATTCGTGGCCGGCCGCTTCCACGATCTGGACCTGCTGCTCACGCGGCTCACTTACGTCTTCCCGCTGGTTCACCGCTTCGAGATGGACGCGCACTCGGAATGGGGCGCCGTGTATCCCGACCTGTGGAACGACGCGAGCCTTCGCTCGCTCCACCACTCGCTGGGGCTTTCATTGCGCTCGCGCACCGATCGCGTGCCGCGGGGTGCGGTCGGCTTCGACTGGAGCGGCGAGAGCATGCGAATCAGCTACACCCTGGGAGCCGCCGAATGACACACACACGGTTGATCCATGCGGGCGCTCTCGCGCTGTGGCTCGTTGGCGCGGCCACCCTTGCGGCAAGCGCAGCAGCCGCGCGGACCGCGGAGACCGATACCACCGGCAAGGGAACTTCCGGAGGCAAGGGAACCGACACCCCGGCCGAGCGCCAGTACTCCTACGCCTACGACCTGCTGGACAACAGCGTGTTCCGTCCGCTGACGCGCGCGTTCGACATTGCCCTGCTGGCGCGCAAGGCGAGCGGCCAGCCGCGTGAAGCGGCCAACGTCGACGAGCAGGACCAGGTGCGGCTGCCGAGCACGTGGTGGCAACCGCGCATCGGACTGCGTCCCGTGACAGTGGAACAGATGTTGAGCGGCCCCGGGCCCGGCACTGGCCCCGCTCCCGGGAAGTGGACGGTCACCAAAGCGAAGCTGCAGGGCGTGACGCCGGGCTTCCAGATCAAGGATTCGCAGGGGGAAAAGTTCCTCGTGAAGTTCGATCCGCCGGGATCCGCGGAGCTCTCGACCTCATGTGACGTCATCGGCTCCCGGCTGTTCTGGGCCGCGGGCTACAACGTTCCGGACAATTCGATCAACTCGTTCAGTCTCGACGATCTCGAGATCGCCAAGGACGGCAGCTACACGAATGCGAAGGGCAAGAAGCAGCCAATCACGCGCGCCTATCTGGAGCAACTGCTGCAGCGCGTCTCCCCGCCCATCGCGGGCCGCTACCGCTGCACCACCAGCCGCCTGCTGACGGGCAAGCCGCTGGGCGCCTTCGAGTACTTCGGGCGCCGCTCCGACGACCCCGAAGACCTGGTCCCACACGAATTGCGCCGTGAGCTGCGCGGCCTGTGGGTCGTGTGCGCGTGGCTCAACCATGCCGACAGCCGCGGGCCGAACTCGCTCGACATGTGGGTCACCGACCATGACCGCTCGTTCGTGCGCCACCACCTGATCGACTTCAGTGCCATTCTCGGCGCAGGCGCCACCGGCAAGCGCGCCTACGCGACCGGCACCGAGTACTACCTGGACTACGGCGTCGCTGGACGCGAACTCATGACCGCAGGGCTTGCGCCATTTCGATGGGAAGCGGTCGTCGACCCGAACATCCCTGCCATCGGCTTCGTCGAATCCAAGGTGTTCGATCCCGGCAACTGGCGCCCCGATTACCCCAACCCCGCATTCGACGAGCGCACACAGCGTGACAACCGGTGGGGCGCGCGCATCGTCGCGGGCTTCACCGACAAGCACATCCGCGCCGCCGTCGGGGCTGCGCACTACACCGATCCGCGCGCGGCCGAGGCGATCGTCCGGGTGTTGATCGAGCGGCGGGACAAACTGGTGGGCCGTTGGCTGGGGAGTGAAAGCAACCCGGGGGTCGCCGCAAAATGACGGAGCAACCGTTGATGCATGCACTTCGTGGCAGCGTCGCTGTGGGCCTCATCCTCGCGACGTGCGTGGCCCTGGGCACCGCGGGCTGCGCCCACGTCGGCAAGCTCGCATTCACGCCGAACTCACTCTCCCTCACCAACAGTGATTCCACGGAGCGCACCAGGGTGGACTCCACGGGGCGCTGGCCGCTCAGGGCAATGTTCGCCGACACCTCGATCGGCTTGATCCCCGGCTCCGGCGACACCGCAAAGCGCTATCTCGGCCGGCTGCGCCAGGGCGACATCACCGACACGCTCAACGTCATGCTGTTCGGCGACAACCGCCCCGGCTGGCGCAGCACGCGTCTCGCCCCGCAGTACTACAAGATTCGCGGCATCGCCTCGCGCAGCCCGCGGCGCATCGTCACGGGATTGTTCAACATCCCGGTCGCGCTGGTGCGCGGCCTGTGGCCCGATCTGGCAATCCTACGGGACATCCCTGGCCGCCTGCGGCACATGCCGACGTGGGGACCGGAAACCAAGGTCGTCACGGCGATGATCGCCAAGGTGGATTCTATCAAGGCCCACGGCGGCGTGGTCGCCGCCGTCGTCAACACGGGCGACCTCGTCAACGACGGGCGGTTCCCGGCGCACTGGGAGCGTTTCCTGCGCATCACCAAGCCGCTGTACACGAAGGTCCCCTACTTCGCGGTGGCCGGCAACCACGAACGCACCGACACCGTCGAAGGCGTCGAGAACTGGCGCACGGCCACGGGCCTGCCCGTCATCAGCGACCGCCTGTACTACTGCTTCGACTCGGCCGACGGCTGGGTCCGTTTCATCGCGCTCGATTCGGGGCCGATGGCCAACCCCGCGAACCTGTGGTCGCGCGAGGCGCAGGTGAAGTTCTCCGATGAGCAGATCAACTGGATGGTCGCGCGGCTCAAAGAGCACCAGGGGCCGGCGTTCGTGTTCATGCATCACCCACCGTTCTCGGCCGGGTTCCACCGCACCGAGTGGCAGGCCGACTCCGTGCTGCGCCAGCGCCGCGACAAGATGATTCGGGCGATGCACGAGGCCGGCATCGCCATCATGGCGAATGGCCACGAGCACGCCTACGAGCGCGCCTTGTTCACCTGGCCGGACGCCGTGATGATCGACATCGTAACCGGCGGCGCCGGCGCGCCGCTTTACCAACTGCCCCCACCGGACGTGTGCGCGCAGCTGTTCAGCCAGTACCACGTCGCAGGCGCCGAGGTGAAGCCCGAAAACGTCTACACCGGCTCGTTCAACCACTTCATTCACGCGCGTCTGTGGCTGGGCGGCGGAGAGATTCTCGCCTACGCCGTCGACAACAAATCTCGCTCGACACTGGTCGATCAGGTGCACATCGATCTCAAGCGTTATGGCGCGCCGAAGATCGGCCAGCACAAGACCGCCGTGGTGCCCAAGACGGCCCCCGCGACCGGCGCGAACGAAGAGGTCGCGGGCAAACCGAAGCCCGCCGCCGCCGACAGCGTGGCCAGCAGCAAGCGCATCCTCAAGCGTCCGCCGCGGGTCCAGAAACAGGCCGCGCGCGACTCCGTGGCGAAGACGAAACCGCGGCTGCCGCGCCTCACACCGAAACCGTAACCCCGCTCAACCCGTTCGCTGGGAACCTCTCGCGAACAGGCACAGGAGGCGATCATGAATCCCAATGCCGTTACGGCAACACCCGCGCTACCCGCCGGCGACGCGCGGCACAAAGGACCGCTGGACCGCCTGCTCGGCATCTTCGCCGAGGTCCACGGTGGTGAGGCCGGCACGGCACTACTGCTGATGCTCAACGTGTTCCTGCTGCTGGCCGCCTACTACCTGCTCAAGACCATCCGCGAGCCGTTGATTCTGAGCGTGCCGCACGGCGCCGAAGTGAAGAGCTACTCGGCCGCCGCCACGGCGGGGCTGCTGATGCTGATCGTCCCGCTCTACAGCGCCATCGCTTCGCATGTCTCGCGCGTCAAGCTGATCAATGGCGTGACGCTGTTCTTCATCGCGTGCCTGATCGCGTTCTTCGCGCTCAGCCGCATGAACGTGCCCATCGGCGTCGCCTTCTTCATCTGGGTCGGCATCTTCAGCCTGGTGGTGATCGCGCAATTGTGGGCATTCGCAAACGACATCTACAGCGTGGAGCAGGGCCAGCGCCTGTTCGCGATCATCGGCGTTGGCGCTGCCCTGGGCGCGATCGCCGGTTCGTTCGCGACCGGTCAACTCGTCAAGAGTTTTGGCCCCTACCCGTTCATGCTCGGCGCCGCCGTCCTGCTCGCGGTCTGCATGGTGCTGACCAACATCGTGAACCTGCGTGAACAACGGCACCGCAGCGGGGCCACAACCACCCGGCCGCGCGAAGGCGAGCCCGAGGAAGCGTCTGCCGTGCGCGGCAAGAACGGCTTCGCGCTCGTGTTCGCGGATCCCTACCTGCTGCTGATCGCGGGCCTGATGCTGATCTACAACATGGTCAACACCAACGGCGAGTACATTCTGGGTCACACGGTCGTGGCGATGTACACCGCCGCGCATCCGGCACTGGGTTCGGGCGGCCTCGACGAGAAGAAAGTGATCGGCGAGTTCTACGGCAACTACTTCACCATCGTGAACATCCTCTCGGCGCTCATCCAGGCGTTCGCGGTCTCGCGCGTGATCAAGTGGTTTGGCGTGCGTGTCGCGCTGCTGGTGCTTCCCGTGGTGGCGATTGGCGGTTACGCGGCGATGGCCTTCCTGCCGATCCTCGGCCTGATCCGGGGCGTCAAGCTGGCGGAGAACTCGCTCGACTACTCGCTGCAGAACACGACTCGCAATGCGCTGTACCTGCCCACGAGCCGTGAAGCCAAGTACAAGGCCAAGCAGGCCAACGACACGTTCTTCGTGCGCTTCGGCGACGTGCTTTCCGCCGGCCTCGTGTTCGCGGGTACGACATGGCTCGGCTTCGCGCCCAAGCACTTCGCACTCGTCAATGTCGGGCTCGTCGTGGTCTGGCTGGTGCTGGCCGTCGCGATTGGCCGCAAGTACAAGACGATGACGGCAAATCTTCCACCGGCCAAGTCATAGGGTCCGGCAGATGCCCCGGCGTTGGAGCGCTCCGCTCGACTGGCTGGCGCGAGCGCTGCGACTTGAGGCCGCTGAAATCCCACGCCTGCTGTGGATGGGCACGTTGGTCGCGGTTGTGCTGTGTGCCTACACGATCGCCAAAGTGCTGCGCGACGCATTGTTCCTCAGCGACTTCGGCGCGCTGAAACTCCCCTACGCTTACATCGGTGTGGCAATCGCCTCGGTGGGCTTCGTGTGGCTCGAGTCGCTGATCGCCCGCCGCTGGACCGGGATCGGCGCGGCACGCTTCAGCCAGTATTTCGCCATCGCCTGCAGCCTCGCTGCGGCACTCGCCTATCCGCACGCGCCGCACCGGACGGCGGCGCTGTTTTACGTGTGGACCGGCAGCCAGGCGATGATGCTGATCCCGCACTTCTGGGGACTCGCACTCGATCTGTGGGACTCCCGGCGCGCCCGCGTCGTGTTCCCGCTGCTCACCGGCTGCGGGCTGCTCGGCGGGCTCGCGGGCGGCGCCTTGGCCGGCGGCGTCACCCGGATCTTCCACCGCGTCGACCTGCTGTGGAGCCTGCCGGTGCTGCTGTTCCTCGCGCACCTGTTGACGCTACGGGTGGAAGCCCATCGCTCCGCGCGTGCCCGGCCGGAAGACCAGACCTCCGCGCTGTCAGCGTGGCGCATCGTGCGGCGTTCACCATTCATCCGGGTGTTCGTCGTGGCGCTCGCGTTGTCGGTCATCGTCGGCACGCTCGTCGACTTCCAGTTCAAGTTCTACCTGCAGCACCGCTACGGTACGACGCACGCGCTGACACAATTCCTCGGCTGGTTCTACGTAGGGTTGAACGCGCTCTCGCTGGTGTTCCAGTTCGGCATGGCAGGCTGGCTTCTGCAGCGCCTGGGACTCGGCGTCTCGACCGGGCTGCAACCCGCCGCGGTGCTCGGGTTCTCGGCGTTCATGCTCGCGGGGCCCGGCATCTGGCTGATGATCGCGCTGCGTTGGACCCAAGGGGTGTTGTCGCAGACGCTCGGCAAGTCCTGCAACGAGATCTACTACACCGCGATCCGCCCGCCCGAGCGCCGCCGCATCAAACCCGCGATCGACACGCTGGTGGAGCGCTGGTCGGATGCCGCCGTGGGCGTGTTGTTGCTCGTCGCGCTAACCGTGATGCGCTTGCCGGTCGTGGTCATCACCGGCGTCACCGCGACATTGTGCCTGGTTTGGCTGGGCGTGCTGTTCCTGCTCGACCGCCAGTACGGGCAGGCGTTCGAGCAGGTGTTGAGCAGCCGCTGGATCGAGCCCGAGACGGTCTCCCATGCGCTGCGCATCCCGGCGGCGCGCCGCGCCTTGCTAGCGGCGTTGGGCACGGGCGATGAGCGCCGCATCGTGCTGGCGCTGCAGCTGAGCGGCGAGGCGCGCGACCCGGCGATCGTGCATGCGGTGCGCGGCTGCCTCGATCACGAATGGCCTGCTGTTCGCGCCGCGGCGGTCGCGGCGATGGAGTCGATGGGCGTTCCCGATCCCAGTAATCGAATCGCTCAATTCCTCGAGCAGCCGCATGAGGGTCTGCAGCGCGCGGCGATCGGCTATGGCCTCACCCGGGGCCCTGAGCCGATGCAGCTCGCCCGCCGCCTGTTGGACCAGGTGGACGTGACCCTGCCGCGCTACGCCGTCGACGCCCTGTTCGATCGCACCTGCGAAGCGCGCGCGGCGTTGACTCCTGCATGGATCGACGCGCAACTCGCGCAGGGGACACAGGAACGCCTGCTGCTCGCGACGCGAGCGCTGGGCGCCATGCGTGGCGCCGCGTCGATCGTGCAACTGCGCGTGTTGCTGACGCACGAGGATGCCGAGGTACGCAGCGCCGCGCTGCTGTCGGCGACCCGGCGACCGGCGCGCGAGCTGCTCGATGTCCTGTTGCCCATGCTCAGCGTGCACGGCTTGCAGTATTCCGCCCGCGCTGCCGTGGCCGCCACGGGGGATGCCGCGATCCCCGGGCTGCAACGCTTGCTCGATCCGCGGCAGCAGCATCGTGTGCAGGCGCTCGCCGCGGGCACGCTCGCCCACATCGGCACGCGCCAGGCCATCGACGTCCTGATGACGCTTGCCCGAAGTGGCGACCTGCGGCTGCGCCGTCTCGGCCTGCGCGGGCTCGCTCGCCTGCGCATGCGCACGGGCCCCGCGGTCCTCCCGCGCCACGCCGTGCACCGGTTGTTCCTGCGCGAGCTGCGCGACTACCGCAGTTGCCTCGACCCCGCGATCGCCCTCGAAGCTCACGCCGCCGCCGAAGTGCGACTGCTCGGCGAGAGCTATCGCGAGTCCGCCGAGCTGGCGCTCGAACGCGCCGTGCTGGCGCTGGCGTGCTGGTACGAGCCACGCGCACTCATGGGCGTGTTCGAGCGGCTCAAGTCCCGCGACCGCTCCATCGCCGCGCCGGCCATCGAATTCCTCGACCACGTGCTGCCCCGTGAGGTATTCCGGCCGGTGCGCGCGATTCTCGAGCAACCTCCGGTGGCGGCCACGGATCCGGCCGCAGAGGCTGACCCGTTCGCGGCGTGGATCACCGCCGCATGGAATTCCGAGGACCCGTGGCTCCGCGCCTGCGCCGTGCGCGCGTCGCGTCACTCGCCGGGATTCGATGTGCAGGGCTTCGCCGGAGCGAAGGACCTGGATCCGCGCGTGCTTGCCGAATTGGCGGCCTACGCCGCCTCGCAGGCGGTCGCATGCTGACCGCCGTCGAACGCGTGCTGATCCTCAAAGGCGCCGACCTGTTGCGCGAAGTCGGCCCACGGCGCCTGCTCGATCTCGCGGACGTCGCGCGTGAACTCGAACTCGAAGCGGGCGACGTCGTTTACAAGGAGGAAGACGCCGCGGACGCGCTGTACATGGTGGTGGAGGGCCGCGTGCGCCTGTCGGCGGGTGGAAATGTGATCTCGGAGGTCGGGCCGGGCGAGGCGTTCGGGACGTGGGCCCTGGTCGATGACTCCGCGCGCGGCCAGCTCGCGGAGTGCATCGAGGGCGGTCTGGCGCTCGCATTGCACCGCGATGCGTTCTACGACGTCGCCGCGGGCGATCTCACCTTGCTCCAGGAGATCGTGCGTGTGCTCGCCCGGCGGCTGCGCGCGCTCGTCTCGGAGCGGCCCGAGGAAGCGCGCGTCGAGGGCGAAGGCGTCGAGAAACCTGAAGCGCTGACGACGGCGGAATCGTTCGAGCCGGAAGTGGCCGCGGACGTGGCGCCCGCCAGCAGTGGCAGCGAACTCGCAGCCGCGGTGTTGGGCAAGCCGGCCGAACCCGACGCGACCCAGGCGGCACCGGGCACGAGCCCGGCACCCGACACCAAGCATTCGTGATGAACCCCCAGGGAGGCACCCATGGAACTGATCGCTCCTGAGAAACAGCGCACCAACTTCTTCTCCCTCTTCGAGGCAGCCGCCCAGAACAATCTCGAAGGCGCGCGCCTGCTCGAAGGGCTGTGCAATCACTTCACGGACGCCGAAGCCCAGGTGGCACAGCTGCACGAGCTGGAGCACAAGGGTGACCTGATCACCCATGGCGTCTACACGGCGCTGAACCAAACGTTCATTCCGCCGCTCGATCGCGAGGACATCATCGCCATCGCCACCTCGCTGGACAATGTGATGGACCACATCCATAAGGCCGGCGACGCCATGTGCGTCTACAACGTGACGGCGCCGACACCCATCATGTGCTCGCTCGCGGCGGTCATCGTGGCATGCACGCAACAGGTGGCGAACGAGTTGCCCAAGCTGCGCAACCGTTCGGGCATGCGCAAGCTCGAGGGCGGCATCGTCGAGATCCACCGCCTTGAGAACGAGGGCGATGCGCTGCTCCGCCAGGGCGTGCAGGATCTGTTTCACGCGCCCCACGACCCGATCGAGGTGATCGCCTGGAGCAGGATCTACGAGACGATGGAACGCGTCACCGACGAATGCGAGTCGATCGCCGACGTGCTGCGTGGGCTCGTCATCAAACATGCCTAGCACGGGGATGGCGCCGTTGGTCGTGTTGATCGTCTTTGCGGTGGCGTTCGACTTCATCAATGGCTTCCACGACACCGCCAACGCCGTCGCCACGGTGGTGTCGACGCGCGTCATGCGGCCCGGCGTCGCGATCGGCATGGCCGCGGTGTTGAACTTCGCCGGCGCCATGACGGGCACCGAGGTCGCCAAGACCATCGGCAGCGGCATCGTCGGCTCAGCGCTGCCGTTGCACGCCATCACCGCGGCGCTGGTGGCCGCGATCGCCTGGAACCTGCTGACGTGGTACCGCGGCGTGCCCAGCAGTTCGAGTCATGCCCTGATCGGCAGCCTGCTCGGCGCCGGCATCGCCAGCCTGGGCCCGCATGCGGTCCACTGGGCGGTGCTGCGCGACAAAGTCGCACTGCCGTTGCTGCTCTCCCCCATCGTCGGATTTCTCACCGCACTCTGGCTGATGCGCCTGCTGGTCCATTACTTCCAGTCGTTGCCGCCTTCACGCGTCGGCCCGATCTTCCGCCACACCCAACTCATCTCGGCGGGGTTCATGGCGTTCAGCCACGGCGGCAACGACGCGCAGAAGACGATGGGCATCATCACGCTCGCGCTGGTGAGCAGCGGCGTGCTGACCACCTTTCAAGTACCCACGTGGGTGGTCGCGTTGAGCGCCGCCGCGATGGCTGCAGGCACCCTGGCGGGCGGGCGGCGCATCATCCACACGATGGGCACGCGGCTCGCGCACCTGGAACCGATCCACGGTTTCGCAGCGGAGACCTCGGCAGCCACCGTCATCCAGGTCGCCTCGCGCTTCGGCTTCCCGCTCAGCACCTCGCACGTGATCAGCTCAGGCATCCTCGGCGTGGGTGCTGCGCGCCGCATGAATGCAGTGCGTTGGGGCGTGGCGCGGACGATGGTGGGCGCATGGCTGCTGACGATTCCGGTGACCGCGCTGCTCGGCTACGGCGCGGCATGGGCAGCGAGGGCGCTATGGCACTAGCCGCGCCGCGGGCGCTAGCGCGCGCCTCCACCGCGAATGACTCGAGGCATTGGGGCATCGCGCTGGGCCTGGTGTTGCTTATGGCTGGGGCTGGGGCCCCGCAAGCCCGCGCGCAGCACGGCGCGGCATTTGGTGATTCCGGGTGGGTCGCACCGCTGCCTGAAGGGGCGCTGGACGGCGACTCGTCGGTTGCGGGCCCGCGCGTCGCCGGCCCGCAGCACGAACCGACCGGGGAGCGAATCCTGCGCGCTCCATTTCGCGCGGTGTTCTTCCCTGCGCGCTGCCTCGCTCGCGGACTCGAGGCACTCGCGGGCACCGACCTCGGCGCACTGAACACCCTGGGCCGCGCGCGCCCCGGTTTCAGTGTGGGGCCGAGCGTCTCCTACTCCGGCGGCGCGGGGGTGGGACTCGGGTTGCGTACGGTGTCCGTGCTCAACGAACGGCACGCCGCGCGCTGGGAGGCCGGCGGGACATGGTCAGTGCACGATGAACGCAAGGCCCGCGCCTCATTCAACTGGGGCGCGGTCGACGACCCGCTCGGCTTCGATATCCTCGCCCGCTACGATCTGATGCCCAACCGCCGGTTCTACGGGGTGGGCAACACCTCGAGTGAGGCAGACCGGGCGATCTACCTGAGCGAGCGAAGCAACGTCGATATCGCTGTGCGTTTCGGTCCCCTCGTGCACCAGTTGCGGCTCGTCACGGGCCTCGAGAACGTCGGCGCGCGCCGGGGGTACAACGGCAACCCCGCGGTGCTCGACCAGCCGGCGCTCGCCCAGACCGCCGGCATGCTTCAGCACTCGGAGCTGGTCTCGCTCGGCGCCGGTGGCAACTTCGCAGCTCTCGACAACCTGCGCGACCCCTCGCGCGGCGTCGAGGGTCGCATCGACGTGCGCCAGGTCCACGTACTCGAGCGCGGGGACTTCGATTTCTGGCGCTACCACTTCGAGGCGCGCGCCTACGTCCCCGTGTTCTCACGCCGCCGTGTTATCGCGGTGCGCGCGCTGCAACACAGCGTGGCGCCGCTCAAGGACTCTGCGACGCTTCCCTTCTACGTCCTGCCCGAGAGCGAGGGCGAGACACACTTCGCCGCTTACTCGGGACACCGCTTCACGGACCGCCACCTGGTCCTCGTCCAAACGGAATACCGCTGGCTGGTGTGGGACCGGCTGTGGGTGTTCGGGTTGTCGGAGTTTGGTGAGGTGGCCTCGCGAGCCGACCGGCTGCGGATTGATGCCATGCACGCTTCGCGCGGCGGCGGCCTGCGCTTCGCATTCACGCCGACTTCCGTGGTCCGGCTGCAGATGGCCCACGGCTCTGAAGGCATTGCCACATACGCCATGCTGAACGGGGACTTCTAGTGCGCGCCCTCCGATCGATCGTGTGCTGCGGCCTGCTGTTGTTGTTCGCGCCGCGCTCGCGTGCCGAGAAAGCCATCGCCGTGCCCCCGCCCAGCACTGTCATCGACCCGCAGACGTGGGTCGATCACGACGCGCAACCGATCCGCGAGCCCGCCGCGCGCAAACCCAACCTGCGTGGCCTGCAGTTTCACGAGGCGGTGGTCGAACCATTCACGCATGCGTTCGATGTGCCGGACAAGTTGCTGTGGCTGATGCGGCAGGTCAGCGGCGGCACGAAACCCCAGAGCGTGAATGTGAACGCATTCGATGAAGTTCCCAACTCGAGTTGGTTCACGAATCGCAACCATGTGAAGGCATGGACTCCCCGCCAGATACGCCTCGGCGCCGGCAAAGAGGGACAGGTCCCGGTACCGCCTTATGTGATCAAGTCCTTCAAGCAGGACGGCGTGAACCCCGGGTTCAACATCAAGGACGCGGCGGGCCAACGCTGGGTGGTCAAGTTCGATCCTGTGGGATTCCCACAACTGGGATCGGGCGCCGACGCCGTCGTGAGCCGGCTGATCTACGCCGCCGGCTACAACGTGCCGCACGACGTGTCGTTCAGCTTCCGCCGCGAGTCGTTGCGGATTGACTCAGCACTTGCAGCGGGCGAGTACGGAGCGCTGCCCTTCGCGGAGGCGGACCTCGATAGCTTGCTGGCCCGCGGCGCGCGCGATGCGGACGGTCAGTCGGTCGCGCAGGCCAGCCTGTTTCTCACCGGCAAGCCCATCGGCCCCATGGACATGCACGGCCGTCGCCGTGATGATGCCAACGACTGGTACGAGCATCGCGACCGGCGCGAGCTGCGCGGGCTCTACGTACTCATGTCGTGGCTCGACAGCTGGGACACCAAGGACCAGCAGTCGCTCGACACCTTTATCGAGACCCAGGACTCGCTGGGCGCCGTCCGGCACCACCTGCTCGACCTCGGCGCCTCGCTCGGCGCAGCCGCCGAGGGGCCGAAGTCATTGCGTACGGGCTACGAGTACATGGTCGACTGGGGCTGGATCGCTCTACGCATGGCCAGCCTCGGCTTCGCCGTGGAACCCTGGCGCGGCACGCAACAGGCCAGCGGCATTCCCTCCGTCGGCAGTTTCGAATCGGCGAAATTCCAGCCAGACCGGTTCAAACCGCTGATGCCGCACCCCGCATTCGGCAGGCGCACCGCGCGCGACTCGTACTGGGGGGCCAAACTCGTCGCCTCATTCAGCGTCGCGCAGATCGCCGCCGCGATCGATGCCGCGGGTTACGCCGACCCACGCGCCAAGCCGGTGCTGCTCCGCCTGCTCGTGGAACGCCGCGACAAGGTGACCGGCTACTGGTTCAGCCAGGTCGCCCCCGTCGACTTCTTCCACGTGGACGGCAGCACGCTGCGCTTCAGTGACCTGGCGGTCGACACGGGTCAGGCGCCTGCGCGTGCCTACTCGGTTCGAGTGCTGGACTCCCAGCGCAGGCGCGGGGCTCAACGTGCGTCCGCGCGTGTGTCGCGCGTGACGGCGATCGAGCTCGACGAGCTTCACCCCGGCGACGGAACGCTCGCCCTGGAAGTCGGCATCGAGGGACAGAATTCGGCTCCTGCGACGCTCCACCTCGTGCGCTCCGCGGGGCGCTGGAAAGTGGTGCGAGTCGTGCACGGGTGAGCCCCCTCGGCCGCCGCTCGCGCGGCCCCGTGTAGTTGCTGCGCCCTTTGTAGCTTCCACCTCGCCCCGGGGTCGCGTGGGGGGTACGAATACACGCAATACCCCATGAAAACAGCGATCAGCACGTGGCCCCGATCCTGCGGCTTGGGAGCATGGAGCCGGACACATTGCCCGCCATCCAGTGGATTCCCTTGGGTCGGCGCGTGCATGGCGATCGGCGATCCTGGCCCAGCCCGAACAGGAGAGGCTCATGAAATCCCATCATCCCACCCCCTCAATGCGGTGTGCCGGGTTGAGCGCACTCGCGCTGCTGTGCCTGACCGTCACGCAGGCCGCGGCGGACATGCCCGCGACCTATGCCAATCACTTCGCTTCCCACCCGATGATCTCGGGCACCATCGTCTCGGTGAACGATCATGAGATGGTCGTGAACACCGAGCAGGGTGAACAGGTCACGCTGGACGTCGACTCACGTACGATGGCGCCGCGTGACATGGCGCCGGGCATGTTCATGCGCGCGGACTTCGTGGCGCAAGAGGACTGCCACTTCTATGCCCAGCGCATCATGGCGATCCGCGGCAGCACCGCGCAGACTCGCCCGCAGGCCTATGCGAACTCCCACGACACGCGCGCGAGCAATGAAGCCGATGCCGCAATGGCCGGCAGTTACCAGCGCGAAACGGGACCTCAGGCCACCGCGCGCCACACTCCCGGCGTGACAGTCGGGGCCACTCACTCCACGGCGGATTACATCTACTCGACGCGCCCGATGATGTCGGGCCGTGTGGTCTCCGCGAATGATCACCGGTTGATGGTTGACACCGACCAGGGCCAATTGGTCGGTCTCGTGATGGACTCGCGCACGATGGTTTCCAGCGATGTCGGGGTCGGCACGATCGTGCGCACCGAGTTCAAACCCATGAAGGACGGCCGCCACTACGCCACGCGGGTGCAAGCGATCTCCTACAGCGTCGCCGATCGTGAACAGGCCTACGCGCGCACGCAGGACAGCGATTTCGCGCTGGCCGAGAGCACCGTGGACTGTGGGGCGGCGAACACTCCGACCGGCAATAGTTCGGCGTCGGTGGTGCCTGCGCAGACCCAAGCTGCCCCCACGACGCCTCCCGCAATCGCACAAGTGGCGAGCGAGCCGGAACCGGCCAACGGCACTGCGTCACTCCTGCCGCAGACCGCCAGTCACCAGCCGTTATTGTTGCTGCTCGGCATGCTTGGATTGATCGGTGGGGTGGTCATGATGATCGTTCGCCGGCTCCGGTTCGCCTGAGCGAGTGCCATGAGACCACGACCGAAGACCCGGTGGATGGAAAGCGGGCTCTACGTGCTCGGTCTCGTGGCGCTCGTCTCGTGGTCGAAGGACTTCCTCGATTCACGTGACTTCCAGTCGCGTGAATCGGAGTCGTTGGCGGAGGCGTTGGGCGAGGCAGGCTTTAACCCTGAAGGCACTGCCGAGGCGGCCACGTTTACCGGTCCGCCGAATCCCGGCCACGCGAATCGCGACACCCCGCGGGCGATGCTGGAGCCCGGCGTGTTGGGCAAGCTTGAGATTCCGCGACTCGGAATCTCAGCCATCGTGGCAGAAGGCGCGGACTTGAAGACCCTCCGCCACGCGGTCGGCCACATCGGTTCCACCGCGCTCCCGGGACAGCAGGGCAATTGCGCGCTCGCCGGGCACCGCGACACGTTCCTTCGCGGACTGGGGCGCGTGCGCGGCGATGACATCATTCGGCTCGTCACAATCGGTGGGACGCACTCCTACCGCGTCGAGTGGGGAATGGTCGTCGAGCCCACGCAGGTGGAAGTGCTCGACTCGACGGCCACGCCCTCGCTCACCTTGATCACCTGTTACCCATTCGAGTTCGTGGGCCACGCGCCCAAGCGGTTCGTGGTTCGCGCGCGGGAAGTTCCCGGCGAGTCGCTGCCCGGCGCAACGGCCGCTCACGCGACCCGCACGGGCGCCCCAACCCAATGACGAAGTGTCTCCCAAGCCCCACGAAAGGAAATTTCATGAACAGTCATGCGACACTCACGCGCCTCGGCCTCATCTCTGCCGGACTCGCGATCATGGCGGCAGCCGCCAGCGCCCAGATCGTCGTGCGCCCCGGCTTCAATGTGTTCTCCGTCGACCAGGATGTCACCATCGGGCAGCAGTCCGCGCTGCAGGTGGAGAAGCAGCTGCCGATGATGAATGACGCTACCGCGCAGCGCTACGTCTCGGCGCTGGGCGCCCGGCTGGCCGCCCGTGCCCCCGGCCCCAAGTTCAACTACCAGTTCAAGATCACCAACCAGCCGGAGATCAACGCCTTCGCACTTCCGGGTGGCTTCATCTACGTAAATCGCGGACTGCTTGAGCAAGTGCGGAGCGAAGGCGAGCTCGCGGGCGTGATGGCGCATGAAATCGCGCACGTCGCCTTGCGCCACCCCACCAACCAGGCGTCGAAGGCCTATCTCGCGCAGGCGGGGCTCGGCGTGCTTGGCGGCATGCTCGGCGGGAAGTCTGGCTCGTCCACGGGTCAGATCATCGGCGCGCTGGGTGGCTTCGGCATGAACACCCTGTTCCTCAAGTTTTCACGCTCGGTCGAGAGCCAGGCCGATGTCGTCGGCTCGCAGATCATGAACCGCGCGGGCTACAACCCGGTCGAGATGGCGAACTTCTTCGGGCTGCTCGGGCAGAAGTCAGGCTCCGACCCGGGCAAGGTCGCCCGGTTCATGAGTGATCACCCGGCCCCCGCGGATCGCGAGGCACGCGTGCGGCAGGAAGCCAGGCTGCTGGGCGCTGTCCCCCGCATAGCACCCATCGGTTCATTGGCCGCGGTGCAGACCCGGCTACGCCACGCACCGGCGGCACTGGCAGCGGCACAGCTGGCGCCCGCGGGAGGTGCCCCCGCGTCCAATGGGACGGCACTGGGGATCGAAGCGCCATCGACGCGCTATCGCGTGTTCCGCCAGCCGCAGGGCGACTACCAGCTCGAACAACCCGACAACTGGAGCGCCAACGCCACGACCGGGGACTTCGGCGTGACACTGCTGCCGCAAGGTGGCGTGGTCGCAGGCATGGGCGGGCGCGACAACATCGCCTACGGCGTTATCATCAACCATTACGTCCCCTTCGATGGCTCTGTGGGCAACAACTTCACCGATCCGAACGGCTCGAGCGGGTATGCCCTTCCGCTCGAGCAGGCCACGACTGATCTCGTCGACCAGCTGCTGCAGAGCAATCCGCACTTGAGCCGGATGAGCGCTTCCACCGCGAATACAACGGTGTCCAATGAGCGATCCCTGTCGGTTTCACTCGCGGGGCGTTCTGCCGCAACGGGACGTGACGAGCGGGTGACCGTGGTGACGCGACAACTCGCGGACGAGCACATCGTCTACCTGCTGCTGATCGCACCGGCCAGCGAGTACAGCGCGCTGGCACCCACGTTCGATCACATGGTTCGCAGCCTGCGAATCAACGACAGCACCACGCACAACTAGGCGACGCGACCCATGCCAGGCACCACGACGCCCGCACCCGACGCCGGACGCAACCCACTGCGCAAGATCGACGATGCGGTCATCGCGCCGAAGCCCACGCGGAAGTCGCGGGCGCGAATATTCCAGGTCTACGTCCTTGTGGCCGCGGCGCTGTTCGTGGCGCTTGCGGTCACCGCGCGCGTGTTTGGCTACTTCCCCATCGACTTGACCATCACACATGCGGTCCAGCGTTACCATGGCGCCGCCTTCGCGAGCGTCATGTACTGGACCAGTTGGATCGGGTTCTTCCCGCAGGCGATTGCGATCTGCGCAGCCGGCGTCATCGGCCTGTTCCTGCTCGGAATGCGCTGGGAAGCGATCGCCCTGCTGTTCGCGAGTGTTGCCAACGCGCTGGGAGGGCTGGTCAAGCTGATCGTCCTGCGTCCTCGCCCGACCCCTGACCTGGTCAACGTGTTTGCGGAACTGAATTCGCCGGGATTCCCCAGCGGGCACGTGCTGTCGGTCACGGCCTACGGCGGCTTCCTCATCTTCCTCATCTACACGCTGCTCAAGCACGCATGGTGGCGGACGCTGGGCATCACGCTGTTGTCGGTGCTGATCGGCCTGATGGGCCTCTCCCGGATCTACCAGGGCCAGCACTGGTTCAGCGATGTGATGGGGGCCTATTTGCTGGGCAGCCTGTGGCTGGCGCTGACGATTCGCGGCT
>JAYSRO010000075.1:0-40375 GCA_043720995.1 Candidatus Eiseniibacteriota bacterium | reverse complement strand
CGAACCCGGTCACCGGCAAGAGCCAGTTCTCATTGGTCACGGGGCAGCAGGAGCTGGCGATCGGCAAGGATGGCTACCAGGCCATGCTCAGCGAGTATGGCGCTTACGACGACCCACGCATCGCGGTCTACGTCGACAGCGTGGGCAAGAAGCTGGCGGCGGTGTCGCACCTGCCGAACCTCGACTGGCACTTCACGGTGCTCGATGACCCGGTGGTCAATGCCTTCGCCATGCCGGGCGGCTATATCTACATTTCGCGTGGTATCCTCGCGCACCTGAATTCTGAAGCGCAGCTGGCGGGCGTGCTGGGCCATGAGATCGGCCACGTCACGGCGCGCCACACCGCGGCGCAGATCACCAAGCAGCAGATCGCGGGGCTGACGCTGGGGCTGGCCTCGGCGTTGTCGGGAGCGTTCCAGCGCTACAGTGGCGCGGCGCAGCAGGCGATGGGGTTGCTGTTCCTCAAGTACTCGCGCGACGCCGAGACCCAGGCCGACGAACTCGGCGTGGGCTACGCCACCAAGGCGGGCTTCGATCCGCGCGAAATCCCGCTGACGTACGTCATGCTGGCGCGGGTGGGCGAGCAGGCGGGCCAGCGCATGCCGGCATTCATGTCGACGCACCCCGATCCGGGCAATCGCGAGGCGCGTACCCGCGAGCTGGCGAAGACCGCCGCGACGGGGAAGAGCGGGCTGGTGGTCCGCAGCCGCGACTACGTGCGCCGCTTGGACGGACTGGTGTTTGGCAACGACCCGCGGCAGGGTTGGTTCGAGGGCACGCGATTCACCCAACCCGAGTTGGGCTTTGAGCTGACCTTTCCGCTCGGCTGGCAGACCCAGAACACCCGTTCGGCTGTCGCCGCCGGCTCAACCGACAAGACCGGTGCCATGCAATTGACGCTGGCCGAGGCCAAGGACCGCTCCGCGGTCGAGTTCGTACAACAACTCGCCACCGCCGGCCAGATCGCCAGTTTCGATGGGCAGCGCGAGGCCATCGGCGGCCTGAATGCATGGATCGGCCACATTTCGACCACCAAGAACGACGGCACGACGGCGACGCTGTGCGCGGCCTTCCTGCGCGACGGCACGCAGATGTTCCAGGTGTTGGGGCAGAGTTCGACGGGTGATGCGCCGCTGTTTGCGTCGATGCGCACCTTCAAGAAGATCACTGATCCCGCGCGCCGCAATGTGACGCCCGTGCGCGTCAAAGTCGTTACGGTTGCGAAGACGGGGGCGTTCTCCGCGATTGCCGCGAGCTTCGGTGCGCAGGAAATCGACGCCAACAGCGAGTCGATCCTGAACAACGTGGAGCCCGAAGAGTCGGTGGCGGCAGGGACATTGCTCAAATTGGTGCCCAAGGTGACTCGATGAGGAGGGTTGTTTTGCTCGCAATGCATTCGCCATTTGACACGCTAGTGGCAAGTGTTTAGTTTCCCGCGCGTTCTTGCCATGAGACGACTACTCTCGATCCTGCTCATCATCGTGTCGCTCGTTATCGCGAGCGTCGCGTTCACGCAATCGTTCTCGGTTTCGCTGGGCCTGCAGAAGGGTCCCAAGCAACCGATTAATTTTTCGCATAAAATTCATGCTGGCAAGCTCGGCATGGACTGCCTCTACTGCCACTACGGCGCGATCAAATCCCCGATCGCCAACATTCCTGCCGTGAGTGTGTGCATGGGCTGCCACAAGATCGCGGTCACCGACCGCCCCGAGATCCAGAAGCTCACGGGTTACTGGACGCGCGGCGAAACAGTGCCCTGGGTCGAAGTCTACAAGCTGCCCCAGCACGTGAAGTTCAATCACAAGCGCCACGTGCTGGCGAACGTGGCCTGTACCACCTGCCACGGCCCGGTGCAGCAGACCGACGTCATGTACCAGTACTCGTCCCTCAAGATGGGATGGTGCATCAGTTGTCACCGCAACAACTTGAACGACGCGAATTTCCCGGCCAGCATGGATTGCCTGGTGTGCCACCACTGATGAGCGCGAAATGAGCGAATCGTTCACGTTTAAGCGCCGCGACTTCCTGAAGCTGGTCGGCATTGGCCTGGCGGGTACCGCCGCGGGCTGCGCCGAGACTCCTTCGAACAAGCTGATCCCCTACCTGGTGGCGCCGCAGGATATCCTGCCCGGCATCCCCTACCTCTACGCCAGTACCTGTCGCGAATGCCCCGCGGGTTGCGGCACGCTGGTCAAGACGCGCGAAGGCCGCGCCATCAAGATCGAAGGCAACCCTGAACACCCGGTCAACCGCGGCGCGCTGTGCGCGCGGGGACAGGCGTCGCTGCAGGGTTTCTACGATGCGGACCGCATCAAGAGCCCGATGGTGCGCGAGGGTGGCAGCTGGAAGCCCGTGACGTGGGACGAGGGCATCCGGCGTGCGGGCGAAGGACTCACGGCCGCGAAGGCTGGGTCCAAGCGTATTGCGCTGGTCAGCGAGCACGCGCCCGGTTCGTTCGAGACTCTGGCCCGCCAGTGGGCGCAGGCGGCGGGCGGCTCGTACATGGCGTTCGAAGCGTTCCATCCGCATGCGCAGCGTGAAGCCAACCGCCGCACGTTTGGCGTGGCGGCGATTCCGCAGGCCGACATTGGCCGCGCCAACTTCCTGATTTCCTTCGGCGCCGACTTCCTCGAAACGTGGGGCGCGCCGGTCGGCCAGGCGCGTGGATTCGCCGCGATGCGCAGCCGCCACGAAGGCGCGTTCGTCGCCGTGGAGCCGCGGCTCTCGATGACGGGAGCCAACGCCGACGAGTGGGTCGCCATTCGCCCCGGCACCGAGATGGTGCTGGCGCTGGGTCTGGCGCGTGTCATCATCACCGAGGGCCTCGCGGTCAACGGTACGGGTCTCGGCGAGCTCGTCGCCGCCTACACCCCTGAAGCCGTCGAGCAGCAGACCGATGTCGCCGCCGCCACCGTGACACGGTTGGCGCGCGCATTCGCCGCCGCCAAGCCGAGTCTCGCATTGGCCGGCGGAATCGCGTCGCAGAGCGAGCAGGCGGTCGCCACGCATGCCGCCGTCAACCTGCTCAACTACGTCGCCGGCAACATCGGCCAGACGGTGCGTTTCGATCGCACGCTGAATGACGACGCGGTCGCTTCGTTCAAGGAATTCCAGGGCCTCGCCGAGGCGATGGACCGCGGCGATGTCGGCGCGCTGGTCGTGCACGGCGCCAACCCGGCGTACGCAACACCGGCGTGGTCGGGCTTCGCCGCCGCGGCCGCCAAGGTCCCGTTCAAGCTTTCGCTGTCCAATGTGATGGACGAGACCACCGCACTGTGCGACGTGGTGCTGCCGTCCGCGCATGCGCTCGAGTCGCTCGGCGACTCGTTCGGCGTACGTGGCGTCTATTCGCTGATCCAGCCGACCATGAGCCCGCTGCCGATGTTCGCCACCCAGCCGGCGGGGGACACGCTGCTGGCGCTGGCCACCGCAGCCGGCTTCGGCTTAGGGATGCCTGCCACCTGGGCAGCGCACGTCGAGACGGCGTGGCGCGGAATGCACGGGCGCTTCGGGCAGGGCAGGCCGTGGGAACAGTTCTGGAGCGACTCGCTCGCCAAGGGCGGTGTCTGGGAAGACGTCGGCTCGCTGGATGTGAAGTGGAGCGGCGCTCCGTCATTCGCGGTCGCCGAAATGCGCGGCACCGGTGACTTCACGGTGGTGCTGACGCCCTCGCTGGCCTTGCACGA
The DNA here is from genome assembly GCA_043720995.1 of Candidatus Eiseniibacteriota bacterium. Classification (GTDB taxonomy): domain Bacteria; phylum Eisenbacteria; class RBG-16-71-46; order RBG-16-71-46; family RBG-16-71-46; genus JANLWK01. The sequence goes on along the minus strand of JAYSRO010000075.1, from coordinate 36,689 downwards.
TGGACGCGGCGCCAACAAGCCGTGGCTGCAGGAATTGCCTGACCCGACCACCAAGGCGGTCTGGGGTTCGTGGATCGAAATGAATCCCAAGTCCGCGGCCAAGTTGGGCGTGGTCAACGGCGACATGCTCAAGGTCGAAACCGAGGCCGGCAGCGTCGAGGCTCCGGTCTATGTGTACGGCGGCATCCGCGAGGATGCGATCGCGATTCCGTTGGGCCAGGGCCACACCGAATACGGCCGCCACGCCAAGGGCATCGGCGTGAACGCGCTCGTGCTGCTGTCGCCGGCGCAGGATGCGGCGTCGGGCTCGGTCGCCTACCTGAGCACCAAGGCCAAGGTCAGCAAGACGGGTCGTGCAGGCGTGCTCGCGCTGACGCAGCGCCAGAAGCAGCAGGCCGACCGTGAGATTGCGCAGATCATTCCGCTGGCGGCCCTGTTGGGGACGGGCGCGCACGCGGGCGAGGCCCACGCCGGTCACGCCGAAGCGGCGGACCCCTCGCAGTCCAAGCCGGGCAAGTTCACCGAGCCGCTCTATCACCCCGAAGGCTACGTACCGCCGGCGCACTCGGTGTCGGCCGCCGAGCCCGAGCACATCGTGCGCGGGCCCAAGCGCGAGCCGGTCGACCGCGGCAGCTACGATGCGCACCACGCCAAGCACCGCTGGGCGATGGCGATTGACCTGAACACCTGCAACGGCTGTAGCGCGTGCGTCGTCGCCTGCTCGGCCGAGAACAACGTGCCCTACGTCGGCCCCGAGCTGGTGCAGCACGGCCGCGAAATGATGTGGATCCGCCTCGAGCGCTACGAAGAAAAGCTGGCCCCGGGCAAGATCGACATCCGCACCATCCCGATGATGTGCCAGCAGTGCAGCGATGCGCCGTGTGAAACGGTCTGCCCGGTGTATGCGACCTACCACAATCCGGAAGGGTTGAACGCACAGGTCTACAATCGCTGCGTCGGTACGCGTTACTGCTCCAACAACTGCCCGTACAAGGTTCGCTCCTTCAACTTCTTCGACTACTCCGCACCCGAGAAGGCGACGTTCGCCTTCCCCGAGCCGCTCAACTGGCAGCTCAACCCGGATGTGACGGTGCGCTCGAAGGGCGTCATGGAAAAATGCACGTTCTGCGTGCAGCGCATCCTCGAAGGCAAGGGCAACGCGCGCGACGAGAACCGTCCATTGCGCGACCTCGAGATCAAGACCGCGTGCCAGCAGGGCTGCCCCACGGATGCGATCGTGTTCGGCGACCTGCTCGACCCTGAAAGCAAGGTCGCCAAGCTGTCCAAGGAAGGCGACCGCCGCTACTGGGTGTTCAACGACCTCAATACCAAGCCGGGTGTCACGTATCTCAAGAAGATCGACCGTGAGGTCGGCAGCGCTACGTAGGGAGACTGCGGGTGGGGCAAAAGATCCTGACGCAAAAAACTGAGGCCGCGGCGGAAGTCCACGGCAGCGGCGGCCACGCAGCCGAAGTCACGCAGAAGTCGATCACCGACGACTGCTTGAAGATGATCGGCATTCCGGGTCCGTTGTGGTGGGCGGTCTTCATTCTCGACCTGTGTGTGCTGTCGCTGGGGCTGATCGCCGAGCGCAACCAGGTGGTGAACGGCGTCGGTGTCGCCGGCCATACGCGCCCGGTCATGTGGGCGAGTTACGTCGCCAACTTCGTGTTCTGGGTCGGCATCGCGCACTGCGGCACGCTCGTCTCAGCCGTGTTGTTCCTGTTCCGCTCACATTTCCGCCGTGCGGTGTACCGCGTGGCCGAAGCGATGACGGTATTCGGCGTCATGACCGCCGGCCTGTTCCCGATCATTCACTTGGGCCGTCCGTGGTTCGCCTACTGGTTGTTCCCCTACCCGAACCAGCGCCAGCTGTGGCCGAACTTCCGCTCGCCGCTCGAGTGGGACGTGTTCGCCGTCACGACCTATATGACGGTCTCCACCATCTTCTTCCTGGTCGGCATGATTCCCGACGCCGCCGCCGCGCGAGACCGCGCCAAGCATCCGATCCCCAAGCTGTGGTTCACCATCTTCGCGGCCGGCTGGACGGGCGCCAACTACCAGTGGAAGCACTTCTACGGCGCCTACCTGTTCTTCGCCGCCTTCGCCACGCCGCTGGTGTTCTCGGTGCACAGCGTCGTGTCATGGGACTTCGCGATGGCGCAGGTGCCCGGCTGGCACAGCACGATCTTCGCGCCCTACTTCGTCGCCGGCGCCATCTTCTCGGGCGTCGCGATGGTGGTGAACCTGCTGATCCCCATCCGCAAGGTGTTCAAGCTCGAGCACGTGGTCACGCTCGATCACATCGAGAAGCTGGCCAAGCTGATCCTGCTCACCTCGACGATCGTCGGCTACGCCTACCTGACCGAGTTCTTCTTCGCCTGGTACGGACCCAGCAAGTACGAGCGGGACATCTTCTGGTGGCGCGCCACCGGGCACTTTGCCTGGGCATTCTGGGCCATGATCACGTGCAACATGATCATTCCGCTGGTGCTGTGGTTCAAGCCCGTCCGCCGCAATGTCGTGGCGATGTTCATCATCGCCATCTTCGTGAACATCGGCATGTGGTTCGAACGCTTCGTGATCATCGTGACGTCGCTGGCGCGCTCGTTCGAGCCCTACAGCTGGGACGTGAACTACAAGATGTCGTGGACCGAAGCCGGGGTGCTGGCCGGTTCGTTCGCGTGGTTCTTCATGTTCTTCCTGATCTTCGTGCGCGTGTTGCCGGCATTCTCGGTGTCTGAGATCAAGGAAACGATCCCCATGCCATTCCGTAAGAAGGCCGCATGAAGTTTCTCCTGAGTCTGATCGAGAAGTTGCTCGAGGGGCCGAAGGTGCAGTACCACGGCGTCCTGGGCGTGTTCTACTACGTCGATGATGCCGAGCACGCCGTGACCGGCCTGCGCGGGCTCGGCCACAAGGAGATCGTGGTCAAGTCGCCGGTGCCGCATCACTCGATCGAAGCGGCACTGGGGCAGGGGACTTCGTTGGTCCGCTGGATCACCGCCTTCGGTGCCGTCATCGGTTGCACCGCCGGCTTCTCGCTGTGCTACTACTCGATGTACTCGTGGCCGCTCGTGGTGGGTGGCAAGGAACTTACCTCGCTGCCGCCGTTCGTGATCATCGGCTACGAGAGCATGATCCTGGTCGGTTGCCTCGCGAACCTGCTCGGCATGTTGGCGCTGGCCCGCCTGCCGCAGATCAAGGCGCCCTCGCCGTCCGACCCGCGCTTCACCGATGACCGCATCGGTATCTGGGTGCCGTGCCGCGGTGACGAAGCCGCGCGCGCCGCTGAACTCATGAAGGGCCATGGCGCCGAAGAGGTGAAGCTCCATGGTTAAGAGCATCATGCTGGTCATGGGCTTTGTCGCGATGCTGGGCGGCGCGGTGTTCGAGCGGGGCTGCCGCGATCTCAAGAGTTCGCTCACGCATCTGCCGTACTACAAGACGCGCGACATGCGCACGAGCATCGGGATCGTGCCGCAGCACACGTATCTCCAGTCCCCCGATTCGGTGAGCGTCCCGGTCGGTGGCCGCGAACAGTGGAACACCGCGCCGGGCATGGAAGCCGGGGAACGCGCGCGCCTCGACAAGACCTTCACGAACCCGCAGGCCGCCGATGATTCATCGATCGCGCGGGGCCAGCGCAAGTTCATGCGGACCTGCGTGCCGTGCCACGGTACGTCGCTCAAGGGCGATGGCCCGGTGTCGGCCAAGTACATCCCGCCGCCCGACCTGCTGGCCGCCATGACCCGGGGCCGCAGCGATGGCTACATCTACGGCTACATTCGCCACGGTGGCGCGGTGATGCCAAATTACGGCGCGCTGGTGACCGCCCACGAGGCCTACGACCTGATCAACTACATTCGCCACGAGCAGAAGACCAACCCGCGATGAGCCATCCGACGCTGATGACCGCCGCCGAGCGCGAAGCGATCCTGCGGGACGTCGCCTCCAAGATTCCCGGCAAGCCGAATCCGCGCAAGCGCATGCTGTGGATGGCGTGCATGATCATCGGTGCCATCACGTTCGCCTTCCTGCTGGCGACCGAACCGCACCGCGCCTGGGGCGCCTACACCATCAACGCGCTCTACTGGTTGGGCATCGCACAGGGCGGCATCATTCTCGCCTGCGGCATTCGCTTGGCGAACGGCCGCTGGGGCGGCCCGGTCACGCGCATCGCCGAGTCGCTGTCGGCTTACCTGCCCTACGCGTATGGCTTTATGGTGGTCCTGTTGCTCGTCGGAGTGCGGACCTACCTGCCCTGGACGCACGAAGTGCTGCCGCGGCTCAAGCCGTTCCTGAACCTGCCGTTCCTCTATGCCCGCGTGCTGCTCGGGCTCGGGCTGGTGTGGTGGCTGTCGCACAAGCTCGTGCGCGTCTCGATGCGCCCGGACGCCTACCTGCTCAAGGACTACGTCACGCCCGAGCTCAAGGCCACTTACGAGAAGCTGTCGGCCAACTGGAAGGGCGATGAAGCCGAGCTGAAGCAGAACCGCCACGAACTCGCCATGCTCGCCCCTCAGATCTGCGTCGCCTACGCCGTGGTGTTCTCGTTCCTGTCGATCGACTTCATTCTCGCGCTGACGCCCGAGTGGGTGAGTAACCTGTTCGGCTGGTGGTTCTTCATGGGCTGCTTCTTGACGGGCATCGCGATGACCGCGCTCCTCGTGTCGCAACTGCGCGGCCAGTACAAGCTCGAGCGCTACCTGACCACGACCCACATGTGGGACATCGGTAAGATCATGTTCGCCGTCTGCGTCTTCTGGGCCTACCAGTTCTGGGCCCAGTACCTGCCCATCTGGTACGCCAACATGCCCGAAGAAACCGGTTGGGTGTTCTTGCGCTTCGAGGAGCCCTGGCGCCCGATCGCGTTCACGGTGTTCTGCTTGGTGTTCGTGATTCCGTTCCTTGGATTGCTGAACAAGACGACCAAGACCACGCCGTTCTGGCTGTCACTCTTCGCGATCATTGTCATGGGTGGCATGTGGCTCGACAGGCACATTTTGGTGATGCCGTCGTTGAGCCCTGAAAAGGTGTGGATCGGGCTGCCGGAGATCGGCGTGACGATCGGATTCCTTGGCGTATTCGGTTGGGCGGTGCAGGGATTCCTAGCGAAGTACCCGATCGTGAAAGTCGCGGACACGTTAGTCGGCGAAGGAATGCACACGCACTAGCGTCGAGCGAACTGATTCGATTCACGCAATCGCCCGGGCGCTCGTCAGAGCTCCGGGCGATTGTGTTTTGACTGGTGTGCCGGGATGGCGAAATGGCAGACGCAGGGGACTTAAAATCCCCTGGGGGCAACCCCGTGCAGGTTCGAGTCCTGCTCTCGGCACCAGACTCTCTCGTTAGCTTGCGACTCGGGTACGGCGGGAAGCGGCGTAGAGCGACTCGGATCCGAGAGGCAGTGCCCTTGAGGGCTCTACAGCGCCAGAGCCTCGCGGACGGCGTTCTGGAGAGTCTTCTTCGGCGACTCTGATGCCTCCATCAGCTTCACCATCAGGCCCTTCTGAAGGTGCAGGCGGTTTTCGGCTTGCTCGACGACGATCGACTGGGCGCCATCCAGCACTTCGTTTGTGACTTCTTCGCCACGATGTGCGGGCAAGCAGTGCATGAAAACTGCTCCGGGTGCCGTCAGGGCCATCAGCGCGTCGTTGACCTGGTATCCCGCGAATGCGATGCGGCGCCATTCGGCTTCGGCTTCGTGGCCCATGCTCGTCCACGTGTCGCCATAGACAACGTCTGCGCCACGCACTGCTTCATTCGGGTCGCGCATGCGGTTGATGCGGCCGAGCGCGCGGCGCTCAGCTTCCAGGTAGAGTCCCCCGTCCGGCTCAAACCCATCCGGTACGGCGATGTTCAGCGTAAAACCAAACATCGTGGCGGCTTCCAGCCAGGAGTGCAGCACGTTGTTGCCGTCGCCGACCCATGCGACCGTCATCTTGTTCAGGTCGAAGCCTCGCCGTTTCAGGGTGTAGAGGTCCGACAGGATCTGGCAGGGGTGGGAGAAGTCGGTGAGGGCGTTGATCACCGGGACCTTGGAGTGCTGGGCGAACGTGGTGACCAGTGAGTGCGAGAAGGTGCGCATCACCACCATCGAGCACATGCCGGACAACACGTGCGCGACGTCCGGGATGCTCTCGCGGCCGTGTTCGGACACCTCGACTGCGGTGAGGTCGATGGCGTCGCCGCCGAGTTCGTGCATGCCCACGGTGAACGAGACGCGCGTGCGCAACGACGGCTTATGGAACACCAGTGCGGCCGTGCGCCCGACGAACGGGCGCGGCGCCTTGGCGGTGCCGCGCGTGGCGCGGAGCACGTCGGCGCGCTTGAACAGGTCGAGCGCCCAGCCGGCGTCCAAGCCGAGCAGGTTGATCAAGTGCGCGGGGTGTTCGTTCATCGTGGTGTTGCTCCTTCCTGCTTCAAGCTCCACGGCGGGACCGGCGCCATGCCAGTTCGAGCGTGGGTTCACGAAATCACCGGGAGGGCCGAAGGCTCGAGGTGACGCACTTCGGGAATGGGCAATGACCACGAGCGTCCAGCCGCGGCTGCGGCAGCGGAAGCGCCGGGTACCAGGTCCATGACCACCGCGACTTCGTCGCAGGCATGGCGGCGCGGGCAGCGTACGCAATCGGTCCACACCTTGCGGGGCAGTTCCTCGCGCGAAGCGGCGACGAAGCCGCAGCGCTCGAAGAAGTCCACCTCACGAGTCAGGGCAATCACCCGGGGGAGTGCGACGGCGCGCGCGTCCTCGAGCACCGCCGCCACCAGCTGTGCGCCGAGGCCGTGGCCGTGGAAGTCCGGGCGCACGGCCAGCGAGCGCACTTCGCCGAGATCGCTCCACAGCACGCGCAGTGCGGCGCACGCCACGACCTGGTCGCCGGAGACGGCGACGTGGAATTCGCGCACGCACTGGTAGAGTTCGCTCACGGGACGCGGCAGCAGGACGCCCTGCACGACGTAGTCCGCCATCACGCCGGCAATGCCGGGGACATCCTCGAGCCGCGCGCGGCGCAAGGTCAGCGGTGACCCCGGCTCGGACGGAGAGGACTTCTCGTGCTTGCCATGCGCGATGCCCAGCGCCATGCCCAGCCGCTGCTCCGCGCGCTCCAGTTGTTCGTGCACCGACGCGGGCCCGCCGCCGGGCGCGTGCGAGCGGCGCGCAAGCGCCGTCTCCACGGTGAGGCTGGCGAGCAGCTCGTCGGTGAAGCGCGCGTCGATCGCCAGCCGCTGTTCGAGCGGCAGCGCCGCCGGATCCAGTCCGGCACGCTCCGCCGCGGCCCACAACGCGCCGACACGCTGGTGCGCGGTGCGGAACGGCTCGCCCTCGGCGACGAGCGAGTCGGCCAACTCCACGGCCAACAGGTCGCGCGTCAGCGTTTCGGACATGCGCGCGGGGTTCGGCGTCAGCGCCACGATGGCGGGCGCGAGTGCCGCGAGCAGGCGGTCCAGAGTGTCGGCGGTGTCGAACACCGCTTCCTTGTCCTCCTGCAGGTCCTTCTGGTACCCGGACGGCAGTCCCTTCATCAGGGTGGCGAGCCGCTGGGCGTTGGCCATCAGCCGCGCACTCTTGCCGCGCGTCAGTTCGAATACGTCGGGATTACGCTTGTTGGGCAGCAGGCTCGAGCCCGTGGAGAAACCATCGGGGGCGAGGAACCAGCCGAACGCGGGCGAGCACCACAGCACGAGGTCTTCGGCCAGCCGCGACAGGTGCACGGCCAGCACCGCGGCGGCGTTCAAGTACTCGAGGGCGAAGTCGCGATCGCTGACGGCGTCGAGGCTGTTGTCGGCGACACGGCTGAACCCGAGCCGCGCCGCGAGGGCAGTGCGGTCGTAGTGCAGCGGCGAGCCGGCGATGGCACCCGCTCCCAGCGGCATGCGGTCCGCGGCGGCACGCGCCGACTGGAAGCGCTCTTCATCACGCTCGAATGCCGCGGCGTGCGCGAGCCACCAGTGCGCGAGCAGAATGGGCTGGGCGGGCTGCATATGGGTGTAAGCGGCGACGGCGATCTCACGCGTGGCGCCGGCCTGGGTCACCAGCGCGCGCTCGACTTCGCGAACGTGCTCGAGCGCGTCTTCGCACAGCTGCATCACCTTGAGCCGGAGCAGTGTCGCCACCTGGTCGTTGCGGCTGCGTCCGGTGTGCAGGCGCAACGCCGGCTCGCCGCAGCGCTGCTCGAGCGCCGACTCGACGGCGCTGTGCACGTCTTCGCCGGCGAGCACGGTGGTGCCCGCGTGCAGCTCGGCTTCGAGCGCATCGCATGCGGAGGCCAGCGCCACGGCGGCGTCCTCCGTCATTACTCCCGCTTCAACCAACGCGTGCGCATAGGCGCGTGAGAGCGCCAGCTCTTCCGGCCACAACCGGCCGTCGACCGGCAACGAGTCGTTGAGCAGGCGGGCGCGCGGATCGAGCGCTACCGCGACGCGGCCGCTCCATACCGCCGTCCCCGCGGCCTTATCCTGCATGGCTGACCTCGGACTTGGACGGCTTCGAGGACTTGGCCGACCCGGTATCCGGCGAGCCCGGGGCGGGGGCGTAGACGCCCCCCGAGTTCCCTGCGAGTACGGCATCCTTGCGCCCGCCACGCTGGCTGGCCGCGGCCAGCGGCAAGCCGAACAGCTTGATGAAGCCCTCGGCATGCGCGGCGTTGTAGCCGGTCATGTCGAACGAGGCGAGGTCCGTGTTGTAGAGCGACATCGGGCTGGTGCGCGAGACGGCGACGGCGGTGCCGCGGTGGAGCTGCACGGTGACGGTGCCGGTGGCCACCTGCATGGCGTTGTCGACGAACGCCTGCAGGGCGCGGCGCAGCGGCGAGAACCACTGGCCCGAATAGATCAGGTCGGCCATCTGCAGCGCGAGCGTTGCCCGCGTGCGATGTAGATCGTGCGGCAGAACGAGCCGGCAGAGATCCTCGAGCGCTTCGTACAGCACCGTGCCAGCGGGCGTCTCGTAGACACCGCGTGACTTCATGCCGACCATCCGGCTCTCGACGAGATCGGCGCGCCCCACGCCATGCTTCTCGGCGCGCGCGTTCAATTCGGCAACGAGCGTCACTGGATCCAGCTCGACGCCGTTGAGCGAAATGGGACGTCCCGCCTCGAAGCCGATGGCGACCAACTCGGGCTCGGCCGGGTGCGACGAGGCGGGCGCGGTCAGGCGGAACATCGACTCTTCCGGCGCATTCGCCGGGTCTTCGAGCACGCCGCCTTCATGCGAGAGGTGCCACAGGTTGGCATCGCGCGAGTACAGGTCGCGCGAGGTCTGCTGCACGGGCAGGTCATGTTGGGCGGCGTAGGCCAGCGCATCCTCGCGCGAGCTGATCGTCCACGCCGGGTCACGCCAAGGCGCGAGCACCTTGAGCTCCGGAGCGAGCGACATGTAGGTGAGCTCGAAGCGGACCTGGTCGTTGCCCTTGCCGGTGCAACCGTGCGCCACGGCATCGGCGCCGTGCTCGAGTGCCACGGCGACCTGGCGCGCGGCGATCAGCGGGCGCGCCAGCGAGGTGCCGAGCAAGTAACGGCCTTCGTAGACCGCGCCGGACTTGAGCGCGGGGAAGCAGTAGTCGCGCACGAAGGTCATGCGCAGGTCCTCGACCACCACGTCGTCCGCGCCGAGGCGCCGCGCGCGTTCCGCCAGCCCGTCCAGCTCGGCGCCCTGGCCGACGTCGGAGCAATAGCAGATGACCTCGCAACCGTAGCGGGCCTTGAGCCAGTGCACGATGATGCTGGTGTCGAGCCCGCCCGAGTAGGCAAGCACTGCGCGCTTCACCTGGGTCGCCTGCGTCATTATGAGTTGTCCTTTGCGGGAGTGATCGATTCGAGTGAAGTCAGGGCCGCATCGAGGCGTTCGAGTGCCTGGTCGATCTCGGCCGGGGTGACGATGAGTGGCGGCAGCAAGCGCACGGCGCGTTCGCCGCCGCGCACCAGCAATAGCCCGTGATCTCGTGCGGCGCGCACGAGGGCCGCGGCGTCAAAGCTTGCGTCCTTCGCGAGGTCAATCGCGAGCAGCAGTCCCACGCCGCGCGCCTCGGCGACCGAGCCGTGTGACTTCGCGATACGCTTGAGCCCTGCCATCAGCCTGCGCCCGCGCGAGCGGACCCGCGTCAGGAAGGCAGCGTTGCTCACGCGTTCGAGCACCACCAGCCCGGCGCTGGCCGCGATGGCGCCACCACCGAAGGTGCAGCCATGCATCCCGGGAGCGAGCGCGCTCGCGGCCTCGGCGGTCATCAGCACGGCGCCCAGCGGCAGCCCGCCGCCCAACGCCTTGCTCAGCACCGTGTAGTCGCCCGTGACGCCAAAGTCTTGTTGCGCCAGCAAGGATCCGCAGCGGCCCATGCCGCTTTGCACCTCGTCGAAGATCAACGCGGCGCCGACGGCTGCGGTGCGCTTGCGCAGCGCGTTCAAGAAGGCGGTGGTCGCGGGGATGGCGCCCGCTTCGCCCTGCACCGGCTCCACGATCACTGCCGCGACGTGTTCATCGATCAGCGTGTCGAGCCCATCGAGTTGGTTCAAGTCGCCGAAGCGGACGCCGGGCATCAGCGGTTCGAACGGTTCACGATAGGAGGGCGTCCACGTTGCCGACAGCGCGAACGCGGTGCGTCCATGGAATCCCCCGCGGAATGCGACGACGTCGCGGCCGCTCAGTCCCTTGTGGCGGGCGCGGGCGCGCGCGAACTTGAGCGCGGCTTCGACGCCTTCGGTGCCCGAGTTGCAGAAGAACACATTGGGATATCCCGTCGCTTCGGCGAGCCGCTGCGCGAGCGTCGTCGCGGGGCGGTTGGCGAACAGGTTGGAAACCTGCCCCAACTCGCGCGCCTGCTTGGCCACGGCGCGCGCCACAGCGGGGGCCGCATGGCCCAGCGCGTTGACCGCGATGCCGCTGACGAAATCGAGGTAGCGCGTTCCAGCCTTGTCGGTGACCCACGCGCCTCGTCCCGAGACCAGCTCGAGCCGCGGCAGCGGGTAGTTGGGTGCGATCAAGCCCAGCTCGTCGTCGGCGAACGGCGAAGGGCCGGCGGCCGGTGCGGGAGTGGGCGCGCTCGCTCCCGCGGCTTGCGCGGCCGTAGTGTCGAGTGTCGTGGTGTCAGGCATGCGTGGTCTCCTCATGGCGCTGGCGAACCGTCGTCGCCGGCTGGGTGCCGTTCATGATCTGCGTGAGTGTTTGAGGTCCCCGCCATGCGGCGATGCAAACCCGTTGCGCCCCGCCCTCGAGCGCCCGTGCGGCGGCCTTCAGTTTGGGCACCATGCCGTCGCGGACATCGCTGCGCAGGAGCAGTTGCGGCAGTTCGTCGGCATTGAGCCGCGAGACCAGCGCGCCGTCGAGCATCACGCCGTCGACGTCGCTGAGCATCACCAGCGCACGCGCCTGGAGGCCTGAGGCGAGCGCGCCGGCCACTTCATCGGCGTTGAGATTGAGCAGCTCGCCATCGCAGGCGCCGATGCTTGAGATGACGGGAGTCAGGCCGAGTGCCAGCAACTGCTCGAGCAGCTCGACACGAACGCCGGTCGCAACGCCGACGTGACCCAGTTGCGCGGCGTCGGGGTGCCGCCGCACGTCGAGCAGCCCGCCGTCGCCCGCACTCAAGCCCAGCGCATCAATGCCATGCGCGCGCAGGCTCGCGACGCGCCGCGCGTTCGCCAAACCGCCGAGCACGGCGGCCGCCACTTCGAGCGTGGTGTCGTCGGTGATGCGCAGGCCGTTCTGGAATTGCGGCGCGTGGCCCAGCCGCTGGCACCACGCCGTTACCTCGTTGCCACCCCCGTGCACGAGCACGGCGTGGCCCTCGAGTGCCATGAGGGCATCGGCGAGTTCGCGCTCGGCGCCGGGCGCGTCGAGGGCGCGGCCGCCGAGCTTGATCACGGTGACCGGGTTCGATTGCGCTGCCCCTGCGGGTGGCATGGAATTGCGCTGTGTCATGAGTCGCGAGGCTCCCTTGAGTCCGCTTACCAGGGCTGGCCGTCCACGGGCAGCGCCGTGGACTCGGGCCAGCCGAGCATGAGGTTGAGGTTCTGGATCGCCTGTCCCGCCGCACCCTTGACGAGGTTGTCGATCGCCGACGTGGCCAGCAGCGTGCGGCCGTCATGCAGGGTCGTCACGGCGACATCGCAGCGGTTGGAACCTTTGACGGCGCGCGTGTCGGGCCATTGGCCGGGGGGCAGCACACGGACGAAGGGTTCGTTCGCGTAGCTCCGCGCCCACAGCTCGTGCGCCTGCTCGGGGCTCAGCGGCGCGTGCAGGGTGGCGTTGACCACGGCGAGGATGCCGCGCGCCATCGGTACCACTTGCGGCGCGAAGCCGACCGGCAGCGCTGCGGCGTGCGCGCTCGCCCAATGCCGCGCCATCTCGCCGGCGTGCGCGTGGAGGGTGCCGGCCTTGTACAGCTCGGCGCCGCCGTCGCGTTCGACGAATGCATTGCGCGCGGCGGCGGTGCGCCCTGCCCCCGTCAGTCCGGAGATGGCGCTGACCATGACGGGACCCGTGAGCAGGTTGCGCTCGAGCGCAGGCCAGAGGGCAAGCGTCGCTGCGGTGGGGTAGCAGCCGGGGTTGGCGATGCGCCGGGCAGCTTCAAGCCCCTCGCGCCGCGACTCCGGCTGGCCATAACGGTAGCCGTCCGACTCATCGCGGAAGTCCGACGACAAGTCGATCACGCGCAGGCCCTTAGGGAGCGGAGAGGCGTCGTGGAACTGCGCCGACAGCGCACGCCATGTGCCATGCGGCAAGCACGCGACGATCGTGTCGATGGCGCCCTCGCGCACCGCGGCGAGTGCCGCGTCGGGCGTCACGACGGGCGGTGCCACGCGCGCGCCGAGGCCGACCAGCATGGCGCCCGCGGGTTGCCCGGCGAACTCGCGCGAGACGAGCTGCGCGAGCTCGATGCCCGGATGCGCCGAGGCCAGCCGCACGAACTCCTGGCCCGAGTAGCCGCTGGCGCCCAGCAGCGCGATGGTTGCGCGGGCGGCTGGCGGCGCGGCCGAGCCGGCCACCGTCGCTTGTGTCGTCGTACCGAGTGGCGTCGTCACTTCACGCCGCCGTTGGCGAGCGACTCGAGCTCGCGCTTCAGGCGCCGCGCTCCCGCGGCATCCTCGCTCACCAGTAGGACGGTGTCGTCGCCCGCGACGGTGCCCACCACGCCCGCATATTCCGCGAGATCGATGGCGCGCCCGACGGCGTTTGCATGCCCGGGGGGAGTGCGCACGACGACGAGGTTCTGGGCCACGCGCACTTCATTGACGAAGGAGCGCAGGTCCAGCCGGCGGCGCTCGCGGTCCAGCGTTTCGAGGGCGGGGTGTGGCAACTCGTACCAGCTCCCGCCATCGGCATCGGCCCGCTTGGCCACGCCGAGGCTGCGCAGGTCGCGCGACAATGTCGCCTGCGTGGTCTCGATCCCCGCGCGCGCCAGGGCTTTGCCGACTTCTTCCTGGCTCGCGAAGCGATGACTGCTCAGCAGTTGGGCGATCATTGTCAGACGGCGGGCTCGTGCCACGACAGCCTCCTGGTTCCGGACGCGAGAGGAGCTGTCCGGGAGGGTGCGAGAAAATATGCAGTCAGATGAATAAAAATGCATTTCGGTTCAGCCGTCAAGTGGGAATTCCGGGCGACACTCCGGCTCTGGACCGCCCGGAAGCACACGCACGGAAGCACACGCACGGAAGTACCCGGCAGCAAGTACCCGGCAGCAAGTACCCGGCGACTCGACGGCCCGGCGGCATTTGCCTATCGTCCCCGGGCGCCCGGTCAGGCCCGCGCCAGAGCGCGGCGAGGGGGGGCATCCTATGGGGGAGCGTGATGCGGGGATGGAGCCGGGTAGGTCGTGGGGCAAGGCGATGGGCGCTCGTGGTGCTGGCGCTGGCGGCGCTGACTGCCCTGCCCGGGTGCGCGAAGCGCAATGCCCCGCTGGCGGGCCCGCCGCCTGAGCTGTGGTTCTACCAGATCGCCAACCTATCCGAGGCCGACTGTGTCGAGCGGATCGCGCCGCTGTGGACCCGCGCAGCCAAGGCCGGCTACCGCCGCGTGGTGCTTGCGGACCACAAGTTCGGCCGGCTCGGTGACATGCGGCCCGCCTACTTCGAGCACGCCGCGCAGTTGCGCCAGCTCGCCGATTCGTTGGGGTTGTCGATCGTGCCGGGGATCTTCCAGGTGGGACGCTCGGGCGCGCTGTTGGCGGGCGACCCGAACCTGGTCGAGTCGCTGCCGGTCGAGAACGCCGAGTTCGAGGTGCGTGGTGGCATCGCGCGTCCGCACTCAGCGACACCCGTCGCGTTCCCCGCGCGGCCCGCGGGTCACGACTGGGGAGTGCGCGTCGATTCGAACCATGTGGCGACCCAGCGCTGCCTGTGGCGCGCGCGTTGGTGGTACGACGTGCCGGTGAAACGTGCCGGGGCCTACCACCTGTCGTGGTGGATGCGCACGCGCGACTTCCATGGCAGCCCGCGCGTGTGGGTGTTCGCCGGCAAGCGGCGGCTGCACTTCATGAACAACCTCCGGTTCACGACGAACCAGGAGTGGACGCGTTACGATGTGATGTTCAACTCGCTCGACTACTCCAAGGTGCGCATCACCTTCGGTGTGCGCAGCCGCACGCGCGGATTGCTCGAGTGGCGCGACTGGGTGATCGAGGAGGCGGGGCCGATGAACGCGGTGCGCCGCGACGATGCCCCGTTCACCCTGCGCGATGCCGCGGGTGGCGCGCCGCTGGTCGAGGGCGTGGACTTCACGCCATTCACGGATCCATGGATGGGCCGCGACCCGTGGGCCGGTCAGTACACCGAGTGGCATGATGTCCCGCAGCTCCATGTGTCGCGGCCCGATGGCACCCGGCTGCTCGGCAGTTGGCAGCACGCGGCGATCGTGGGCGGGAGCCAGGCGACGTGCTGCCTGTCCGAGGCCGGCACCTGGACGCGGTTGGAGGATGAGGCCCAGCGCATGCAGGCGCTCTGGGGGACCGGGCGCTACCTGATGATGTTCGACGAGATCCGCGCGCTCGGTGGCGATTCGGCGTGCATCCGCACGGGCCTGCCGGCCGGCACCATCCTCGCGAACGCTGCGCGGCGGTGCGCTCAGTTACTGGCGGGGGACACGCTCTACGTGTGGGGCGACATGTTCGACCCGCGGCAGAATGCCATCCGCGAGTTCTACCTGGTGCGCGGCAGCCTCGAAGGTGCCGCGAGCGGGCTCGCGCCGCAGACCGGCGTGGTGAACTGGAACGAGACCGCGCCGCGTCAGTCGCTGGAATACTTCGCCGGTGCCGGGCACCCGCAGGTGATTGCCGGCTACTACGACGGCCCCGTCGAGACGATCGAGCGCTGGATCGAGGCGAGCCGGGGCGTGAAGCGGGTCGAAGCAGTGTTGTATGCGACCTGGGCGAACCGCTACGACGATCTCGAAGCCTTCGCGCAGACGGTGCGGGCCCGCTACCGGTAGGCCGCGGGAAGCGCCCGTTGGCGGTCAGTTCTGCGAGCCCTTCGGCGGTCGGCGCTGCGAGCCAGCCGCCGCCCGGCCTGTGGAGCTGAATCAGGCCACACGAGCCGGGTCAGCCGGCTCAGGCGCTGGGGCATATAGCCTCGCGGATCACCACGTATCTGCTGCCCCGCCCAAGATTCGCCCCGCTTTTGGCGGACTCCGGCTGGCGCACCCCTTGCAGCCTTCCGGAGGCAGAAGTCTTGGGCGTGAAAACTTCACGGGAAAACCCTGTCCTCGGCGCAGGCAGCCGTGGCGGAGGGCTCGAGCGGGTGATAGGCTTATGCACAGTCCTGTAGCAACATCGCGGATTCGCGACCGGGGACTCCCCGGATGCGCGCCGCGCTGGAACACCACCCGAATGGCCGCCGCACCCTCCCTCAGGTCGCGGATTTCGCAGCGCGCTTGCCGCCTTGTCACGCTCAACTCGGAGATTGCTCCCATGCGGCTCCAGACCCGATGCCTTGTTTTGGGGATTGCCTCGCTCGCGTGCGCCCTGACGGCTGGAGCCGGAATGGCGGCCACGCGGTCCACGGTCACGACCCCGGTGGAGTTGGCCGCGAGTGCTGCGCAGTCCAAAGCCACCGTGCACGCACCCAAGTCGCTGCGCCTCAAGCCGGTCGCGGCACCGCTCTCGAATCCCCTCGGCCTGATGCTCGACCCGCCCGCCAACGACCAGTGCGCCGGTGCCATCAGCATTCCGTGCGGCAACATCAGCATCACCGGCAGCACCTTCCTCGCCGCCAACGACTATGACTTCCCCGACACCACGCTGTCGTGCACCGGGTACTCGGCGTCCGGCCGCGACGTGGTCTACAAGTTCGACGCCATGGCGGGGGACAGCGTGTGGTTGCGCTACACCTCGAGCGCGGATGGGGCGATCTACATCGTGACGAACTGCGCGCAGCCCACGACGTCGTGCAAGATCGGCGCGGATGAAAACCGCCAGGGCAGCTTTGAAGACTTGCGCTATGGCTTCCCGACCACCGGCACCTACTACTTGATTCTCGATTCGTATGGACAGGAGACCTACGGCAACTGGTCGCTCGTGGGCCAGTTCTTCTCCTGCGGCCTGCATCCGCCGGTGAACGACCGGTGCGAGACGGCGACGGGGCTCTACTGCGGCGGCTTCCTCTACTCCGGCAACACCGTCACCGCCCAGAATGACTACGGCTTCCTGACGCTCGGTGCCTCGTGCGTGGGTTCGCTCGCGCAGGGCCGCGACGTTGTGTACAGCATGCAGGTCAACGCCGGCGACAGCTTGTCGGTCTCTTACACCTCGACCGCCGACGGCCTCCTGTACATCATGCCCGACTGCCAGAAGAGCGGCACCCCGGTCAACTGCCTGGTCGGCGTCAACAACACCGGGCCGGGTGGCACTGAGACGATCAACTACCGCTTCCTCTACACCGGCTCGTATTTCCTCGTCCTCGATGCCGATGGTCTCAACACCGACGGCGGCTGGAGCATCGTGGGTTCGCTGACCTGCGGGCTCAACGTGCCGACCAATGATCAGTGCGCCTCCGCGGTGTACCTGCCGTGTGGCCCGTTCCAGTTGTCCGGCGACAACAGGCTGGCGTTCCCGGACTACGATCCGACTGAAGCGGGTTGCACCGGCTTCTCCGCGCAGGGCGCCGATCTGGTGTACCGCATCGACGCCTCGCCGGGCGACAGCATCTGGTGCGACTACATATTCCCGCACGTCAATGGCAAAGATGACGTCGACGCCTCGATCTACCTGGCGACAAAATGCGACAGCATCGCCACGACCTGCGTCGCGGGTTCCGACACCTCGGGTGCTGCCCAGATGGAACACTTCCGCTACAAGTTCACGACGCGCGGCATCTACTACATGGTGCTCGATTCCTATGATCCGGGCATCGCGGGCGCGTGGACGGCAATCGGCGAGATCATCTGCCCGCAAATTCTCGGCGTAGACAGCCGTCCGCTGTCAGCCGGCGTGAACTTGGCGGCGGCGTATCCCAATCCGTTCCGGGAATCGACGACGCTGCGTTTCAACATGCCCTCGCGGTCGCGGGCCACGCTGCGCATTCACGACCTCGCCGGACGGCTGGTGCGTACCGTGGTGGACACGGAACTCCAGGCCGGGTCGCAGACCACCAGCTGGGACGCGCGTGATGATCGCGGTGCCCGGGTCGCGGGAGGCACCTACTTCGCGAGGCTCATGGTAGGCGGCATGGTCGCATCCCGCACGATGATCCTGGTTCACTGATCCGGACATCCCCCGCCGGCCACCGGCCGATCGCCCCGCAGGGTTCGTGCGGGCGCGATCGGCCGGTTCGTTTTGGGCGTGGTAGCCTTGCCGCATGGTCACGCGCGTTCTCCTCGTCATGGGCACCCGCTCCTACAAGGCGCAGGCGTTCCTCGATGCCGCCACTCGGCTCGGCTTCATCGCTGTCGTGGGGAGTGACCAGGTGAGCTGGGTTGCGGTGGCCAATCCACAGGGGATGCTCGCGCTCGATTTCGTGGACGCCGACGCCACGGTGCTGGCCGCGCGTGACTTCCACCAGCGCTACCCGCTCACCGCCGTGCTCGCATGCGACGACGACGGCCTGCGTGCTGCCGCTGCGATCGGTGAGGCCCTGGGGCTCGCCGGATCGCCGCTGCGTGCGGTCGAGCTGGCCCGCGACAAGCGCCTGATGCGCGCTGCCCTCGCGGCCGCCGGCGTGCCTTCGCCGTGGTTCGAGATTTGGCCTGCCGCTGCCGACCCGCGGACGATCGCGCCGCGGCTGCGCTACCCCTGCGTGCTCAAGCCGCCGACGCTCTCGGCGAGCCGCGGTGTGCTGCGCGCGAATTCGCCCGCGGAGTTCGTGGCGGCGTTCCAGCGCGTGGTGTACGTCATGCGGGACGCCGGGCTGGAAGGGGGCGACGCCGAGGTGCTGGTCGAGGAGTACCTGCCCGGGGACGAGATCGCCGTGGAGGGACTGCTGAACCGGGGCGAACTGCACGTGCTCGCGGTATTCGACAAGCCCGATCCGCTCGAGGGCCCCAGCTTCGAAGAGACGATCTACGTCACGCCCTCACGCCACACGCTCGAACAGCTCGCCGCGGCGGGCCGGGTGGTCGCGGCGATGGCTGGGGCGCTCGGCCTGGTGCATGGCCCCGTGCATGCCGAGGTGCGTTTGAACGCCGCAGGTTGCTGGCCGCTCGAGATTGCGCCCCGCTCGATCGGGGGGCTATGTTCGCGGGCGTTGCGCTTTGCCGGGGGCCACACGCTCGAGGAATTGCTGCTGCGGCATGCCGTGGGCGAGCATGTGGGGAGCTGGCAACGGGATCCCGAATCCCGTGCCGTCATGATGATCCCGGTGCCCAATTCGGGGATCCTCCACGGTGTTCGGGGCATCGAAGCAGCCTTGGAGACCCCGGGGGTGGACGAGGTCCGCATCACGATTCCCATCGGCCATCCGGTGCTGGCGCCGCCCGAAGGCCATCGCTACCTGGGTTTCCTGTTCGCGCATGGCAGCGCGCCTGAAGACGCAGAATCCGCAGTGCGCAAGGCCCACGGCCAATTGCGCTTCGACATCCATACCGAGTAGGCCCGGACCCAACCCGCCCCAGGAGTGACCATGATCACCGTGACCGACGTGGCCCGCGACAGGATTCTCGAGATGATGGGGGCCCAGGGTAAGGAAGGACTCGCCTTGCGGTTCGGCGTGAAGGGCCGCGGGCAGGGCGCGTTCCTGTACCAGCTGGCGTTCGCCGATCTCGCCGAGCAGGGCGCCGGCGACCAAGTCGTGACGGTGGGGACGCTGGTCGTGCTGATCGACGCCGAGAGCGCGCCAAACGTGACGGGTGCGACCATCGACTTCGTCGAGCAGGATGGGCAGAGCGGCTTCAAGATCGACAACCCGAACCCGCTGTGGGCCGACCCCGTCGCACTCGCGGTGCAAAAGGTGATCGACGATGACATCAATCCTGCCGTGGCGTCCCATGGCGGCGTCGTCACGTTGCTCGACGTGCGTGACGCAACCGCGTTCATCAAGCTGGGCGGCGGTTGCCAGGGTTGCGGCATGGCGGATGTCACGCTCAAGCAGGGCATCGAAGTGCGCATCCGTGAGCTGGTGCCCACGATCGTGGGCGTGGTCGATACCACGGATCACGCCGACGGCCGCAACCCGTACTTCCGACCCTCGAAGGGGGGCCGTTCTCCCTACGGCGACTGACGCCGCTCATGCGCGTCGTCCTCGTTTCGACGTATGACCTCGGCCGCCAGCCGTTCGGGCTGGCTTCCCCGGCCGCATGGCTCCGGCAGGCCGGTCACGAGGTCACCCTGCTCGACCTCGCCGTCGAGTCCAAGGGGGAAGCGCTACCCGCGGGCGCCGATGTCGTGGCCTTCCACCTGCCGATGCACACGGCGACGCGCCTTGCCGTACGTCACCTGCCGCGACTGCGGGGCCTGAATCCTGCGGCGGCCCTGTGCTTCTTCGGTTTGTACGCGCCGGTCAACGCCACGATGCTGCAGGGACTGGGTGCCGCGGCCGTGCTGGGCGGCGAGTTCGAGCGGGAGTTACTGGACTTCGTCAATGCGTTGGCGGCCCGCAGGCATGATCGTGCCTCCGCGCACGTCGTCACCTCGTTCGAGCGGTTGGCCTTCCTCGCGCCGGACCGCGACGGGCTGCCGCTGCTTGAGCGCTACGCGCAGCTGCACGACCCCGACGGCACCCTGCGGCTCGTGGGTGCCACCGAGGCGAGCCGGGGTTGCAAGCACCGTTGCCGCCATTGCCCGATCGTGCCCGTCTACGATGGCCGCTTCCGCATCGTCCCGCGCGACGTCGTGCTCGAGGATGTGCGGCGCCAGGTGCGCGCGGGTGCGACGCACATCACCTTCGGCGACCCGGACTTCTGGAATGGCATCGGGCACGCGCTGCCGCTGATGCGCGCCCTGCATGCGGAGCATCCGGCAATCACCTACGATGTCACCATCAAGATCGAGCACCTGCTCGCGCACCGCGAACATCTGGGCGCCCTGCGAAAGACGGGTTGCGCGTTCGTCACCAGCGCCGTCGAGTCGCTCGATGACGCGGTGTTGGAGCGGCTCGACAAGGGCCATACGCGCGCGGACTTCCTCGCGGTCGTCGAAGACTTCCGGGACCACGGATTGTCGCTCAGCCCGACGTTCATGCCGTTCACGCCCTGGACGACGTGGGCCGCCCTGCGCGACCTGCTCGCAACGTTGGAGGCGGAGGGGCTGGCAGCGGCCGTGGCGCCGGTGCAGTTCGCGATCCGGTTGCTGATTCCCGCGGGCTCGCGGCTGCTCGAACTGGAGGAGATCCGCGACCAGGTCGGTCTCTTCGATGAGGGCGCGCTCGTCCATCCCTGGCGGCACCACGACCCCGGGATCGATGCGCTGCAACTCGAGCTGTTCCAGCTCGTCGAGCAGGGCTCGGCGGCGGGACTGACGCGCCTGGAACAATTTGGGCGAATCCGGCGGCGCGTCTTCGAAGGGTGGGTTGATTCGGCGCAGGCGCCGCGGGGGCTGCACCATCACGCCACCCCGATTCCCTACCTGACCGAGCCATGGTACTGCTGAGCGGAACCACCTGCGGAGCAGGCTGCTCCGTTCTGACGACCACGCGACACGAACCACAATCGGCGGTGGATCCTACCGCCATGGAGACCGGCATGAAGCGTCACGCATCGGCTGAATGGAAGGGAACACTGCAGCAGGGCACGGGCACCGTCTCCTCGGAGAGCGGCGCGCTCGC
This sequence comes from Candidatus Eiseniibacteriota bacterium, assembly GCA_043720995.1. GTDB lineage: Bacteria > Eisenbacteria > RBG-16-71-46 > RBG-16-71-46 > RBG-16-71-46 > JANLWK01. The sequence goes on along the minus strand of JAYSRO010000075.1, from coordinate 15,503 downwards.
GAACCAGGCCTATTCGTTCCGTTCGCGCTTCGCGGACGGCACCGAGACGAACCCCGAGGAATTGATCGCCGCGGCGCACGCGGGCTGTTTCTCGATGGCATTCTCGGGCCAGCTGGGTGGCGCCGGACTGACCGCGGAGTGGATCCGCACCAAGGCCACGCTCAACTTCGAGAAGCTCGATGCCGGCTGGTCGGTGACGGGCGTGCACCTCGAAATGAAGGCCAAGGTCCCGGGGGCCACGGCGGAACAGTTCCAGGCGGCAGCGGACGGCGCCAAGGCGGGTTGCCCGATCTCACGCCTGCTCAGCCACATCAACATCACGCTCGACGCCTCACTCGAGGCCTAAGCTCCGGCCGGTGCCGCGCCCTGCCATGGGCGCGGCCCGGAATGCGAAAGGATTCCAGCATGAAGCACAGCGCACGGATGTGGGTGATGGCGGGACTGCTGGCCGCGGGTCCCGGGATGACGCCGGGCCGTGTTGCCGCCGCTGAAGCCGGCGTCCCCGCGGACACGCTGGTGGTGCCCATTTCTGGCGTCGAAGTCACGGCGCTCAAGGGGCGCGACCGACTACAGGATATACCCGCGGCGGCGTTCGTGCTGTCGCGCGATGACATCCGGCGTGCCGGCTCCACACGCCTCTCGACGCTGCTGCAGAACGTCCCCGGCTTGTTCTCGTACGGCGAGACGTCCAGTGGCGACGCCACGATCGTGGACCCGCGCGGCTTTACCGCCAGCGGCGAAAGCTCCTACCTCAAGCTCTTGGTCGATGGCCGCGAAGTGCGCGACCTCGAGAACGGCAACGTCGACTGGGACTGGGTCGCCCCCGGTGCCATCGAACGGATCGAAGTGGTGCAGGGCCCGGGCGCCTGGGCGTACGGTGACGCCAGTGAAGGCGGCATCGTGAACGTCGTGCGCGCGCCGCTGGCAGGCAGCTTCGGCTCACGCGCGCAGGTGCGCGGGGGTAGCTTTGGGTTGCGCGGGGGAGACGCCGGCGTCAGCGGACCGTGGGGTGGCGTGAGCCTGGGTGCCAGCGCGCTCGCGCGCGAGGTCGACGGTTGGCGCACGCACAGCCGTGAGCGTGTATATGGCGGCAGCGGCGAGGCGGTCACTCAGCGCAACGGCCGCGAGTGGCGGCTCGACCTGTCGGTACTCGATGCCAACCGGCAGGAGCCTGGCGCCCTGAGACAGCAGGACTTTGACGCGGATCCTGCGAACGCGGACTCGCGCATCGACTTCAAGCACTCGCGCCGCGGCCGTCTCGGGGTGAGCGTGCAGGCGAGTCCTGGTCCTGAGCCCGCGTGGGCGTTCAAGCCCTACGTGAGCCATGACGACGCGGACCAGGTGCAGACGCTGTTCTTCCAGTCCCAATTTCACCACACGCTCGGCACCACCGGCGGCGCTTCACTCGGGTGGCACCATCATTCGACGGTTCAAGGCGCCCGCGTGGTGTGGCAGGGCGAAGTCACTGGCGAGCAGTCGAGGCTGCGTTCCTACTACGACAGCTTCGACCCGGATTTGGGGCGCGGCGCGCAGCTCGCCAGCACGCGCAGCACACGCACACTCGGTGCGGCGACGGCGGGTGCGCGGGTCGAGCTCGACGCGCGCACGGTAGCCCGGCTCAGCGTGCGGGGAGATCTCGCACAGGTGCACTCGTCCGATGAGATCGCCCGGAACAAGACCAAGACGCGGACCCTTCGGGCATTCAGCCCGCTGCTGGGGCTCACGCGGCAGGTGGGTTCGCATGGCACTGCCTACGGCAACGTGAGCACGGCCTTCCGCGTGCCGACGCTGTTCCAGCTCTATGACCAGCGGCCGTTTTTCTTCGGGCCGAGCGCCCTGTTGATCTCGAATGGCCAGCTCGATCCGCAGACCGCGATGAACCTGGAGCTCGGCGGACGCTGGGATCGCGGCGATGGCTGGTCCGCGCAGTTGGGTGGCTACTCGACGGGTGTGCGCAATGAGATCGACTTCGACCTCAACAGCCTAAGCTACGCGAACATCTCCAAGAGCTGGCACCGTGGTATCGAGGCGAGCCTCGCGTGCCCCTTACCCGGGCAATTCGCCGCGCGGTTCGGCGGTTCCTACACGCCGACCACCTTCGATGGCGGCGACCACGATGGCCGCCAGATCAACGGCGTGCCGCTCGGCACGGGCAGCGCGTCGCTCAACTGGTCGCCTCAGGCCTGGTGGTCGGTGGAGGCGGGCGGCAGGTTGATCGGCCGCCGATTCCTCGACAAGGACGAGACGCAGCCGCTGGGCGCCGTCGCGGTGTGGGATGCCGGGCTGCAGGCGCACACGGGTAGGGTCAGCGCGAGTGCCCGGCTGCAGAACCTGTTCGACCGCCGCTACGCCGAGTCAGGGTTCATCGGCGGCTTCGGCGAGCAGCGGTTCTTGCCGGCGGCACCACGAGGGGTGAGCGTCACGTTGTCTGTCGAGTGAATTCCGGGCGGTCCTGAGCCGGGTAGGCCGCGGAGTCCCCGCGCGAGCACCTGCGCGTCGCTTGGGTTGAAAATGCTACAGCCCCGTTTGCAGGCTTCGCCCACGGCGCCGTTGCTCCGGCTCGACAGGCGTCAGCCGGACAGACATGCGCCGACTCCCAACAGCTGCACTCACACCGCGTTGGGGGAGTTCGAAAATGGCGGATGCCGAGTGGCATGAAACTGGCGCTACTTCGGGTGAAGCGCCTCAATCGAACTGCAGGTCATGCAACGAGCGGCGCAGGTGGGCCTTTCGCTCCGGACGTTGCATGTCCTGCCAGAATTCACTGCAGGGAGGGATAATGAAGACGAAAAGCATATTGAGCCTGGTACTTGCCGGCTGTCTGTTGGCGGGTGTGTCCGGCGCCCAGATGACGCCGGGGATGCACAGCATGGCGAAGACGGGCCAGGCCAAGAAGGGCATGATGGCGGGCGGGATGATGAAGAAGTGCGAGGCGATGATGGCCGAGCGCGAGGGCATGAGGACGGACATGAAGTCGATGGACGAGTCGCTTGACCGCCTGGTTTCAAGGATGGACGCAGCGAGTGGTGACCAAAAGGTTGCTGCGATGGGGGCGGTCATTGGGCAGCTCGTGTCGCAACGCAAAACGATGCACGAGATGGCCGCGAAAATGGACAGCCGGATGATGGGACACATGATGGAGCACATGCGCCAGGGGACGATGCAGTCCATGGCGGCTTGCCCCATGATGAAGTCGATGGCGGGAGATTCACCGAACCGCATGAGCTCGGGTCTGGATGACCACCCCGCACATCACCAAGACTAGCGGGCCTGAGATTAGCGCCGCCGCTGGGGAGCGGTCGAGCCTGACAAAAATGGCGCAGCACGTGACGGACTGTCAGATCAGCCAGGCAAGTCGAGCGGTGCAGCTGGGTGGCGCAGTGAAGACTTGATCTCTTTAGGGTCTTCAGTTGTAATCGCTCCGGCAGTTTTCGAAACGAGTGAAAAGTGCCGTGGCCAAAATCTTGCGTGAGTGCTTTCGGCGGTGGCAGATGGGCCGACCGCGATCTACCTCCTGCTCGCAGGGACTCGGACGACGCACGTCGGAGGATTCAATGAGAAGCATGCCAATCCCAAGTCTCGTGATTGCCCTAACGCTCGCCGCGCTACTGCCGCTTGAGTTGGCGCACTGTGCGTGGATGGGATTGGAAAGGCACACTGAGCCGGTCGCCGCCACCGCATCTACCGGTCACGAGTGTTGCGAGGCGCCGCCGGCGCCGGGGTCAGACCATCACTCCGGAGCCGAAGCGGTCCCCCAAGGCTGTACCTGCGCTCAACTCCCCGCATTCACCCTGCCAACCGTTCTTGCCGCCTTCAGCGTTGATTCCCCGTTGACGCCGATCGCGGTGCTCACGGTCCCCGCGGCGATCACGCAGGTCTCGATCGTCACCGAGCCGGTCCCTGCGCTCGATGTCGGGAGTACTCCGCTGCGCGATGACCCCGGCGCGCACGGTCTGCGCGCGCCCCCCGTTTCCGCCTAGTTCGCCCAGACTGATGGGTTGCGCTCGCGCACGTTTTGGCGTGTGCCGCACCCCGCCGTTCTTGTTGCGGCAGGCAGGAATCCCGCGGATCTGACCCGCACTCTTTCGGCTTGGTCAGCCGTCTTCATTCCACTTACTTACTGTACGCTTGATTCCTTGGCCCTTCGTGGCCGGATTGGAGCAATCGATGAAGCTTATTGTTGGAGCATTGGCACTGGCGGGGATCCTCGCCGGAATGAGCGTCTCGGCGAGCGCTGCGCCGGCAGCAAAACGTGAGCAGCGGATCGCCATCACCGTGACGAAGAATGGTTTCGAGCCGGCCATCGTCCACCTGAAGGCGGGCCGGCCCGTGAGACTGGTGGTCACCCGCAAGGTCGAGCGGACCTGCGCGACCGACATCATCGTCAAGGAGTTCGGAATCAGGAAGCCGTTGCCACTGAACAAGCCGGTTGTGGTCCGCTTCACACCACGCACGCCAGGTGCCGTTCGGTACGCATGCGCAATGGACATGATTGCCGGCAGTCTGATCGTCGAGTAGCGCGGGGGACGCCATGAACCTTCCATGCCTTGGGCGAAAGCAGGCGCTCCGGGGACCGCTTGGTATCGCCCTCGTTCTTGCCGGCGTTGTCGGAGTCGTGCTCGCCCAACCGGCGAGCGCGGCACCGGGCGGCGTGGAACTCGGACAGGATTCCGTGCTTGCCGGGCTGCTGCGCGAAGCGATCGTGGGGCGACCCGAATTGGTGCAGGCGCGGGCGGCGGTGAAGGCGGACCAGGCTCGTGTCCCCCAGGCGCGTGCCCTGCCCGATCCGGTCCTTTCGCTCGGCATCCAGAACGATGGCTTCAAGGGACTCCAGATTGGGACCATGGAGACGAGTTACTGGTCCATCGTGGCGGCACAGACCCTTCCCTGGTTCGGCAAGCGTGGTCTCCGCGCGAGGGCGCAGTCGATAGGTGCGCAGCAATCCGAAGCCGATTTGGAGCGGGCCCGGCTCGCCGTGCGGGCGGAGGTTGAGCGCGGGTACCTGGACCTGCTTCTCGTACGCGACCAGATCAGGATCCTTGGGACGCTCGAGACACTCTGGATCCAGGCGGAAGGTCTTTCGCGTTCGCGCTACGAGACTGGCGAAGGTGCTCAATCGGACCTTCTGCGGTCTCAGCTCGAGAGAAGCCGCCTTCAGCAGCAGCGCTGGGCGCTCCTGGCGGAGGAGAGGCGCCGTCTCGCCGTGCTGAATCGTTCGGTGGGGCGTCCGTTCGACCATCCGATTCAGACCGCAGTATCGCTTGGAGATATCGCGGATCCCTCGCTGCCCGATTCGTCGGGTGCCGAAGCCGATATCGAGGCCCGCAGTCCGGAACTGCACAAGGCGCGGCTCGTGGTCCAACAGTCAGGCGCCCTCGTGTCGCTCGCGAGGAAGGACTACTTCCCAGACCTGACCGTGATCGGGGGCGTCATGCCGCGTGGCGGCGCGTTCGAGCCGATGTGGCAGGCGGGAGTGTCCGTGTCGCTTCCGCTGTGGGCGGCCAGCAAGCAGGCGCAGGCTGTCAGTGAGTACCGCCTGCGTGGGCAGGCGGCCGAGAGCAGTGCTGAGACCATCCGGCGGCTCGTTCGGCAACGGCTGGAGGAACGGCGCGCGATGCTCACGGCCTTGCTCGAGACAAACCGTCTGTATCGGTCGGGAGTGCTCATCCAATCGGACGCGACTGTTTCGAGTTCCCTGGCGCAATACAAGGTGGGCCGCGTGCCCTTTGCCGCGGTGCTCGAAGCGCTGACTGGCTATCTGGCCGATCTCGCCAGCTTCTACGAATCGGTGGCGGCGGCCCAACGGATCGACATTGCACAGCGTGAACTGAGTCTCGAGCCGGTTGCTGGCTCCGCGCTCGGTGGCGGTGCGGCCATGCCCGGCAGTAGCGGCATGGGTGCGCCGTCTGCACCGGCAGGCAGCGCAGCACCGGCGCCCGCCGCCGGAACCACTTCGTCGGCCATGCCGAAGATGTAGCCCGGAGGAAATCGTGAAGACCGAAGCCAACGAACTGGGGACTCAATCCACGGGGACGCCGCAGCCGGCGCAATCGCGGCCGACCGCGAGGCTCGTGACCCTGGCTGTCATGTTGCTGGCCGTGGGCGTGGCGTTGGGCGTCGGCGCGACCCGGCTAGCGATGCACAAATCTGCACGTGCAAGTGTCGGTGCGTCGGCCCCATTGGAGAAACCGCTCTACCAGTGCCCGATGCATCCCACGATCACGTCGGACCATCCGGGTGACTGCCCCATGTGCGGAATGAAGCTGGTCGAAGTGAAGGGGGAGGTGAAAGCCGCAGCTGCCGCCGGAACGGGCACGCGCAAAATCCTGTTCTATCGCTCGCCCATGAATCCCAAACAGACATCGCCCACGCTTCGCAAGGACGAGATGGGCATGGACTACGTCCCCGTCTATCAGGACGAAGCGCAGGGTGGGGGGCCGACGGTCGACGGCCTCGCGACCGTGACCATCGACCCGGCGCGCCAGCAGTTGATCGGACTCCAGATCGCACCCGTGACGCGCGGCTCGGTCTCCGGTAGCTGGCGGACGGTGGGCCGGGTCGAGGTCGACCCCACTCGCGTCCGCAAGACGAACGTCAAAGTGGAGGGCTACGTCGAGCGCATGTTCGTCGACTTCGTGGGCCGGCCCGTCCACCGCGGGCAACCGCTGTTCTCGCTGTACAGCCCCTCCTTGCTTGCTGCCGAGAACGAGTTTGTCCTCGCCCTCCAGACGCGCGATGCCTTGAACAAAGCGGGCTCTGCCGACAGCAGTGGGCCAGCGCTCGTCGCAGGCGCCCGGCGGAAGCTCGAGCTTTGGGATGTCCCGCAAGACGAGATCCAGCGGCTCGAACTGTCGCGCACCCCGTCGCGGGCGCTCACGTTCTTCTCGCCGATCAGCGGCGTCGTGACGGCCAAGAGCGTCGTACAGGGGGCGAGTGTCAATGCCGGCGACACGCCCTACGAGATCACCGATCTCAGCGCGGTATGGGTCATGGCCGATGCGTACGAGGGCGACCTCGCCGCGGTGCACGTGGGCATGCCCGCGGCCCTATCGCTAAAGGCCTACCCGGGCCGCAGTTTCCGTGGAACGGTCGCATTCGTCGATCCGCTGCTTGACCCGGCGACCCGGACGGCGAAGGTGCACATGCACTTCCCGAATCCGGGTCTCGAGCTAAAGCCGGCCATGTTCGGCGACGTCCTCCTCGCGGGCCGCGACCGCATCGGGCTTCGCATCCCGGCGGACGCGGCAATCCGCGCCGGAACGAAGGACGTCGTGTTCATTGCCCTCGGTGACGGCAAGTTCTCACCGCGCGAAGTCCAGCTTGGCGCGCGCAACGGCAACGAGGTGGAGGTGAAGAGAGGGCTTGAGGCGGGCCAGCAGGTGGTGACGCGAGCCAACTTCCTGGTGGACTCCGAGTCACAACTGCGAGCGTCGCTCGCGGCCATGACAGAGCAGCAGCCATGATTCACTGGATCATCCGGTTCTCCGCCAAGAATCGCTACCTGGTCATTGCCGCGACACTGGTGGCGCTGGGGATCTCGATCTGGACGATGACCCACATCCCGCTCGATGCCCTGCCGGACCTCTCCGACACCCAGGTCATCGTCTACTCGCGCTGGGACCGCAGCCCCGACATTATCGAGGATCAGGTCACTTACCCGATCATCACCTCTCTGCTGGGTGCCCCGAAGGTCAAGGCCATCAGAGGGTTCTCGGACTTCGGCTACAGTTACGTCTACGTCGTGTTCCAGGACGGGACCGACATCTACTGGGCCCGCTCGCGGGTGCTCGAATACCTCTCCAAGATCTCGTCGCGCCTGCCGGCGGGAGTGAAGACCGAGCTGGGCCCCGACGCCACGAGTCTCGGCTGGGTATTCCAGTATGCGCTCGTCGACAGTTCGGGCCGGCACTCGACCGATGAACTCCGCAGCTACCAGGACTGGTTCCTGCGCTACGCGGTTCAGAGCGTCCCCGGTGTTTCCGAAGTGGCCACGGTGGGCGGGCAAGTCCGCCAGTACCAGATCACCGTGAATCCCGCGAGCCTTGCGGCGTACGGACTGCCACTCGACGTGGTCGTCGAGGCCGTCCGGCATGGGAACAACGACGTCGGCGGACGTCTCGTCGAGCTATCGGGTCGCGAGTACATGGTGCGTGGCCGCGGCTACGTTAAGTCCGTGCAGGACCTCGAAAAGCTGGTGCTCAAGACGGTCAATGGAACACCGATCCAGGTCAAGGACGTCGCGACGGTGGCGCTGGGTCCTGAAATGCGGCGTGGCATCGCCGACTATAACGGACAGGGTGACGTGGTGGGCGGCATCGTGGTGATGCGGCAGGGGGAGAACGCCCTCCGTGTCATCCACCGCGTGAAGGCAAAGCTCGACGAGCTGAAACCCTCACTCCCGGCGGGAGTCAAGGTGGTCACCACCTACGACCGCTCCGAACTCATCGAACGCGCCGTGCATACCGTCAAGGGCAAGATCCTCGAGGAAATCATCATCGTTTCACTGATCATCCTGTTGTTCCTCTGGCACATACCATCGGCGACCGTTCCCATTCTCACCATTCCGGTGAGCGTCGCGCTGGCTTTTATTCCGATGTACTTGATGGGCCTGAACGTCAACCTGCTGTCCATGGCCGGTATCGCTATCTCGATCGGCGTGTTGGTGGACGGGGCGATCATTGAGGTCGAGAACGCTTACAATAAGATTTACCTCTGGCAGGCGGGGGGGAAGAAGGAAGACTTTCACGAGGTGCGGCTCTCCGCGTTGCTCGAAGTCGGGCCCTCGGTGTTCTTCTCGCTGCTCGTCATCGCCGTGGCGTTCCTGCCGGTTTTCACGCTGGTGGACCAGGAAGGCCGCTTGTTCAGACCGCTGGCATTCTCGAAGAACTTCGCGATGGCGATCGCGGCGCTGCTGGCGATCACGTTCAATCCCGCCATGCGGATGCTGTTCGCCCGCAGTGAGCCATTCGCATTTCGACCGCGGTGGATCGCGTGGCTTGCGACGCAATTATTGGTGGGCCGCTACTACTCGGAGGAGCGGCACCCCATCAGCCGGCTCCTGCACGGCATCTACGAGCGGCCCTGCCGGTTCGTCGTCCGTCACGCCAAGGCCACGATTATCGCCAGCCTCCTTCTGGTTGTTTCGGCCGTGCCCGTTTACCTGTCACTGGGCTCCGAGTTCATGCCGCCGATGCGGGAAGGTTCGTTGCTGTACATGCCCTCCGCTGTCCAGCCCGGCATGTCTGTGGCTGAAGCCCAGAAGGCCCTGCAGGTCCAGGACAAGATCCTCCTCACCTTCCCCGAGGTGCTGCGCATCTTTGGGAAGGCCGGACGCGCCGACACCCCGACGGACCCGGCACCATTCTCCATGATGGAGACCACGATCCTGCTCAAGCCCGAGTCCGAGTGGCGTGAGAAGCCGCGGTGGTACTCGAGCTGGGCACCGGTCTGGCTCAAGCGTCCGCTGCGACCGTTCTGGCGGGACCACATCACCGAGGAGCAACTCGTCGACGAGATGGACGCAGCGCTGCACCTCCCGGGCATCAGCAACGCATGGACGATGCCCATCAAGGCACGGCTGGACATGCTCTCCACAGGGATCAGGACGCCCGTGGGCATCAAGGTGAGCGGTGCCGACCTGCAGGTTATCCAGAAGACGGCGATCGATATCGAGTCGGCGCTGCAGAAGGTCCCCGGGACGCGCAGCGTTTACGCGGAGCGCGTCGCCGGTGGCTACTTCCTAGACTACGTGCTCGATCGTGACCACCTCGCTCGCTACGGACTCAGCGTGGACGACGCGAACATGATGGTCATGACCGCCGTTGGAGGCGACAACCAGACCACCACGGTCGAGGGCCGGGAGCGCTACGGCGTCAACGTGCGCTACGCCCGGGATTATCGCGAAGATATCGAGGCGTTGCGCAGGGTGTTGCTGCCGTTGCCAGGCGGCAAAGGGCAGATCCCGATGTCTGAGATAGCGGACGTGCAAATGGTCGAAGGGCCATCGATGATCCGCGACGAGAACGGACTGCTCTCCGGCTACGTCTACGTCGACTTCGATGTATCGAAGACGGACGTGGGCCGCTACGTCGAGCGGGCCAAGCAGGCCGTTGCCGCAAAGGTGCAGCTTCCCACTGGGTACGCGGTCACATGGAGCGGTCAGTATGAGAACATGCTGCGCGTCACGGAGCGGTTGAAGCTCATTGTGCCCCTCACGCTCTTGCTCATCTTTGGACTGCTCTTCATGAATACCAAGTCGGCCTTCAAGTCGAGCGTCGTCATGCTGGCGGTGCCGTTCTCGATGGTCGGTGCCATTTGGCTTCTGTACCTGCTGCACTACAACATCTCGATTGCAGTCTGGGTGGGCATGATCGCACTCGCGGGCCTGGATGCCGAGACCGGGGTCTTCATGCTGCTGTTCCTCGATCTGTCCCACGATGAGGCGAAGGCGCGCGGTCATCTGCGCACGTCGGGCGACCTCGTCGAAGCCATCATTCACGGTGCTGTAAAGCGCGTTCGACCCAAGGCGATGACCGTGGCTGCCGCCTTCACCGGGCTGCTTCCCATCATGTGGTCCACGGAGACGGGCTCCGACCTGATGAAGCGCATAGCGGCCCCCATGGTGGGTGGGCTCGTCACCTCGTTCGCCCTCGAGCTCCTGGTTTACCCGGCCATTTATTACCTGTGGCGACGCAAGGAAGTGAGCGAGGGGCCGGCGTCGGCCGAGTGGGCGAGTCCGCCAGCAGCGCTGGCTTCGTAATGCGCATCGCAGCGAGCAGTGGCACTCGGAACTTCCAAAGGAAGGAGAAGCAATCATGGATCAAGTAGGCGGTCTCGAGCAGCGGCTTGCCTCGCTTCTGGGCGATGTCGCGGAGCGGCGGGCGAAAGAGCACACTGAACGCGACGAAGCGATGAAAGATGTAGAGGCCCGCCGGATTCCCTTCGAGCGAACCGCCTTCGCATGGGTGACCGATCTCGTCATCCCGCGTCTGCGCGCGCTGGGCAAAGCGCTGCCTCCGAACGGTGACGTCGAGCAAGTCGATGGTGGCTGCTCCGCACGCCTGAAGGTTGGGTCATCCGAGGAGTACCCCGTCACGGCATCCTTGACGGTGTCGATCGCTCCAGACGTTCGCTACGAGCGCGCCACCGTACACGTCCAACCGCTGCTGATCCCGATGCTCGTGGGGCACCCAGCCGCGTCATGCTCCGAATTCGAACTCGATCCAAAGAGCAAAGAACTGTTGGCTCGGTTTCTGGACGACCAGTTCATGGTCTTCGCGGAGAGCTACTTGCGCGTCCGCGAGCCCGATTCGCCGCATCAGCGCAGCGTGCTTGTCACCGACCCGGTTTGCGGCATGACCCTCCATCCCACGGACTCAGTCGAGAGCCAGGACTACGAGGGGAGGCGCTACTTCTTCTGCGCTGCCGTGTGCGCCCAGCGGTTCAGGGAGTCCCCTGAGCACTTCTTGAAGTGGCGGAAGGGAGCGATAGGGGGACTCCCATGAACCGGGAACATTACCTCCTGATCGATCTGCTGACGGGAAGCGAGCCTCGTTAGCCGAGCGTTCGCCGCCTCGGACGGCAGCCGGGGCGGAAGCGGACTGTAATGGCGGGCGCTTTATCCCCTCCGAAATCACAATTTCCAAGCACGCAGCCTTTCGCGCCAAACCGCGAGCATCCATAGTTGCAAGGATTTGGGAGGGATCGTCACCGGCGGTCAGGGCGCGCCTCTTGCTGCGCGATACGGATGAACAGGTCTGTGGCCGCCCCATCTTCGGTGTGGTGTACCCGTGGCGCTCACGGCTTTCCTCATGGCTACAGCGGCCGTCGCATACGGCCCCCAGAAACATATTGTCCTTCGACATGAGACGGCGATTTCAGCGAGCAAGTTCGAGATCCAGTTCCTGGAGGGCATGATCGATCATCACGCGATGGCCGTGCACATGAGCAAACTGCCTCATGAGCAGGCCATCCATCCGGAACCTAGAAATCTTGGGGACTCGATCGGTGTCACTCAGAGCGCCGAGATCACACGGATGCAGGGCTGGCTGCAGCAGCAGTGCGCCGACACACGAGCCTCAATAGTGATGTCGAGCATGCAGCCACTCGAGAAAATGAAGGGAGCCGCCTTTGAGAAGGAATTCCTGCAGATGATGATTCGTCATCACGCCAAGGCGGTAAAGCAAGCGAGAGAGTGCCAGCACCGGGACAAGCACTCCGAATTGCACGCAAGGTGTATGCAAATCGAACGATCACAGCAGCAGCAGATTGTGGCCATGAAGCGTTGGCTGTGTCAGTGTTACCGCAACTGCAAATAGCTGCCATGGTCGTGGATTGAGGCCGGCGTCGCCCATTGCCCGAAAAGAGCAGGGCGCCTGACCCCCAACGGGTCAAGCGCCCTGCTCTTTAGATTCTGAAGCTCCTGAACGAGCCGGTCAGCGCATCAACACCACCGCCCGCGAAACCGTCTGCGCACCGCGCGTGAGTCTCACGAAGTACGGCCCACTGGCCACCCGCTTGCCGGCATTGTCGCGGCCATCCCATGAGACCGAGTGCGCCCCCGGCGGCTGCTCCGCGGCCAACAGTGAACGCACGCGGCGTCCCTCGAGATCGAATACCGCCAGCTCGACGCGGCTCGAGGTGGGCAGCGTGAAGCTCAGGTGCGTGGCGCCCTTGCTGGGATTGGGCCACGCCGGTTGCATGGCGAACTCCGTGAGCGCAGGCGGCGAGGGCACGCCGAGCACGGAGGAGTAGCCCACGATCGACCAGTCATCGAGCGCCGCTTCGACGATCGAGGGGTTCAGCGTGTCCTGCGCCACGAACCGCATCTTCATCGTGCTGGTCGGCGTCACGAATTCCTTGATCGCGAACACACTGCGCTGCCAACCCTTGCTGCTCGACTTCGTGTTCTCGACCATCGCCCAGGTGGAGCCGTTGTTGTTCGAGATGAAGACGCGCCACGGGTCCTCGTTCGGGGCGTCACCGACGTCGTTCGAGTACCAGCGCCAGTAGCTGATGATTGGGTTGATGATCCCGGCCGGGGTGGCGTTGAAGGTCGTGGTGACCAGGGTGGTCTTGCCGCCGTCAACGTCATTTACGCCGGGGTCGTCGCCGAGTGCCGCGTTACCCGTGAAGTAACACTGGGTGCCCGAAGGCGAATGATCTGTTCCCGGCTGCGCGAGCGAGGCGACCGGAACGCCACGAGTCCAGATGCCCGAAATCGCCACCGGCGTGTCGGAGGCGAACGAAGTGGCCCAGCCATTTGCCGCCTCGAAGGCATCGAACAGCAGCGTCGTCGCCGGTCCCGCCACGTATGAATATGTGTCGAGCGCGGGGGCTCCGGGCGGCAGGGACAGCGTGCCGCCGTAGGAGTCGGTGATCACGAGGTAGTAGCGCACCACGCCGTAGGACTGGTTCGGGATTTCGGCGCCGTACTCGTCCGGGTTGCCCGTGGGCAGCATGTTCGCGCTGACGTACGGCGTCCTGTTCACCGAGTAGTACAACTTGGCGTTGCCGAGTCCGCCGATTGGGCCACCGAACGTGATCGTGGCATTGATCGGGAAGGGGCCGTTGGACGGCTGGTCGTCGAGCGGGTCGTGCGCCACGCTCAGGAAGTAATTCATGCCGATGCCGTGATTGCTGAACGCCGTGTTGATGGCGGTCAGGTTCGGCGTGCCATTCGAGAGATCGGCGTCGTTGTCGTCGGCCACCAGCACGTCGAGGAAGTACTCGCTGAGCGCCACGCCGTCATTCGGATCGTCCGGCAAGCCGTATTTGGCGAAGTGCATCAGGCGGCTGGCGGTGGTCACGTTGGTAGCGACCTTCAGGTCCCACAAGGCACCCGCGAGGATCAGCCCGGCGACGTGTGAATCGGGCGGGTCGTTCTCGGGGTAGCGCGCTCCCACACGCACGTCACGAATGAACGTGTTCAGACCCGTGAATCCATTGCCTACCAGAGGTTCATTGCCCAGCAGTACGGTGAATCCATCCGCGAGGCCTTCGCCCAGAGCACCATTCTGCAGCCCGGCTGCGGCGCCGTTCGCGAAGTAAAGGTTGTAGTTCACCATGTGCGAGTACTCGTGCCAGATCAGGTCGGGGATCGTGGCCGTGTTCGGGCAGGTCGCTCCTTCGAGCCAGTAGTTCAGCGAATTCGTCAACTGATCCCAGTAGGCCTCGCAATCGGTGCCGTCATTCCAGTTCACGTTGACCGTGAGGCTGTAATCGATGGACGTCAGCGACGGGTCGATCGCCTTGACCCAGTCGTGCGCGAGATTGGTGTGGTAGTAAGCGTCGCGCTCGGAAGGTTGAGAGTTCGCAGTCGTCCAAGCGACGTTCTGGACGCTATTGTTGGCAACGGATGACTTGCTGAAGGATCCCGCCGCGCCATCGATGCGCATCACGGTGCAATACGGACCTGTGAAGGAACTCGTGAGCGTCGTGGGATAACTATTTGCACTGATCGAGTAGAGCCCTGCGGAGTCGGCGACGGCGGAAGGCGTTCCCGCGAGGACCTTGGCGTTACGCAGCGGCCGCGTCAGCAGCGCGTCGTAGGGCCCGTTGGCGTGGATCTGGGCGGTGACGGTCCCGGTCACGGCGTCGTCGCGCAGCGGGCGGCGCAGTAGGGCCAGCCCGTTGCCCGCATCGACGATCACACGCTGCGCGCTGCCGAGACGCGCCGGCCGAACCGTCGCGTCGTAGGCGAGGCGCAGGTCCTGCGATCCGTCGGCGCGTGTCACCGGCACGTAGACGAGGTTGTTCGCGAGCTCGACGCGGTCGACCGCGGGATTCCAGGTCTCACCGGCGTGCGCCGCTTCGCGTGCCGCGGCGGCGACGACTCGCGGCGCCGTCTCGAGCGTGGAAGGAATCGCGCGGGCATCGGCGCCGAACATCATCAGGCGGCCATTGGTGCCCACGCGGAATTCCCAGTCGGAGAACAGCACGGGTACGCCGTGCACCAACTGCTGGTAGCGCACGTACCACACGTTGCCAGACCGCGTGGCCGCGAGGCTCTTCAGTTCGATGCCTGCGCCCCCGAACAGTCCGGGGTGCCCGGCGATAAATGCGCTCACCGCATGGTCGGCGCTCACGGCGTCATTCGCGAAGCCGGCAAGGGGAATGCTCGGTCCGAATGCGCGATGAGGCGTACCGGTGGCTTCATTCCAGCTGACGTTCCAGTGGCCGGCACGTGACTCGAAGCTGCGCCACGGTGCCGACTGCGACAGCGCATGTTGCGCCTTGGCATTGCCGATGTGTACCGGTTCGAGGCGAACTTCGCGGGCCGCGGCGCCAGCGACTTCCGTATCGGGACGAGTGGCAGCCGCCGCCGGGAGCGTGAGAGCCCATTGGGCAGCCAAGAGAAGCGCCGGGAAAGCGAAGTGAAGCACTCGGCTACGCGTCGGCATGTACCCCTCCAGCTGGAGAATCTAGTTGGCGCCGAGAGTGCGCCCTGGGCGAGAAAGGTGTCGGGTCGGTGGTGACCAGGCTCTCGACGGAAGGTGCGCAGC
>JAYSRO010000074.1:0-7367 GCA_043720995.1 Candidatus Eiseniibacteriota bacterium | reverse complement strand
GTCTCGGGGCTCGCGGTCCTCTGGCGGCGGCTTCCGGAGACGGGCGCGCTCGTTCGTGAAGAGGCGCGGTTCCGCCCGTGGATGGTGCTCGATCGCCTCGATGACCTCGCGCATCTGGGCGCCGGCCTTGCGCCAGAAGGTGATCCGCGCGCGGCAGTGACTTATCGCGAGCTCACGGGGCCCGGGCAGCTGCGATTCCTCGTCAGTGCCCCGGACGGAGCCATGCTTGCGCGCGCGGTGCTCAAGGGTGCGTCGCGCCGCTTGGGGCGCGAGCTCGGCCATGTGCGCGACCTCGGCAAGGAAGCCGTGGTCTCGCTGCCGCCCGAGGAGCAGTACCTCGTCGCCACGGGGCGAACGTACTTCCGCGATCTGGCGTTCGATCAGTTGCACCGGTTGCAGTTCGACCTTGAGACCACGGGGCTCGATGCTGCGCGAAGCCGGATCTTCATGGTCGCGGTGCGGCACCCAGCGGGCGCGGAGGAGTTGCTCGAGGCCACGGGAACGGACGACGCAGCCGAGGCCGACCTGATCCGTCGACTCGTCGCGACGATCACCGCGGCTGATCCCGACGTGATCGAGAATCACAATCTTCACGGCTTCGACCTGCCGTTCCTCGAGCGGCGCGCGCGCATGCTGGGAGTACATCTCGGCCTCGGGCGCATTCCCTCACTCGGTGTCCGCACGCGGCAGGCGCGGCGCGACCAGGTGCGCTGCGTGCTCCCCGGTCGCGAGTGCATCGACACGCTTGATGCGGTACGACGCTATGACTTCGCGGTGCGCGAGTTGCCGAGCCACGGATTGAAAGCGGTCGCGAAACACTTCGGGATTTCGGGACCGGAGCGTGAATTGGTCCGCGGCGACCTGATCTACGAAACCTGGCGCAGCGACCCCGAACGCGTCCGCCGCTACGCCACCGCCGATGTGGTCGAGGTCGCGGCACTCGCACGACTGCTGGGGGGTGCTGCCTATGCGCTCGCGCAGTTGGCGCCGCGGCGTTATGAGCGGTTGGCGGACGCGGGGGCGGCGACGGGCGTGATCGATCCGCTGTTGGTGCGCACCTACCTGAAGGCCGGCCACGCATTGCCCGCGCATGAGTCGGGCGATGGCACGACGCACAGCGGCGCCGCGCTGCACCTGTTCGCAACGGGTGTGGCGGAGCGCGTGGTCAAGGCGGACGTCGCGAGCCTCTATCCATCACTGATGCGCACGCATCGCATTGGCCCCCAGCGGGACAGGCTCGGCGCGATGCTCGGGCTGGTGGATGGGCTGGTCGAGCGGCGGCTCGCGGCGAAGGCGGCGGCGAAGCTCGCGCCCCCGGGCTCGGCCGAGCGGTTCACGCACGAGGCGATGTCGGCGGCGATGAAGTTGGTGGTGAACACGGCGTATGGCTACATGGCCGCGGGTGGGCTCACGCGATTCGCCGATGTCCACGCGGCCAATGAAGTCACGCGGCGCGGGCGCGAGACGCTCGACCTCATGTGCCGCGAACTACTTGCCCGCGGCGTGCGGCGATTGGAGGCAGACACCGACGGCGTCTACTTCGCGGTCCCGCCGGGCTGGACCGAAGCGGATGAGCGCCGCGTGGTGGCGGAGGTGGGAGCGTTGCTGCCACCCCTCGTGCAGCTGGAGTTCGAGGGCCGCTACGCCGCGATGCTCTCGCACGAACCGAAGAACTACGCGCTGCTCGGTTACGACGGCAAGTTGTTGCTCCGCGGCGTCGCGTTCCGCTCGAGCAGGGCCGAGCCGTTTGGTGAGGCATTCCTTCGCCGCGCGATCGCCCGCCTGCTCGCGGGCGACATCAACGGAGTGCGCCAAGCGTATGTGATGACAGTGGATGCCCTCAGGCGGCGCGGCTACTCGACCTTTGATGTGTCGTCGCGAGTGCGCCTGACCAAGACGCCGGTCCAATATCAGAAGACGCGGGCGAGCCGCCGCGAGCACTCCTACGAGGCGATGCTCGCGGCCGGGCGAAATGAATGGCGCCGCGGGGAACGTGTTCGCGTGTACCGGGTGCGCGATGGATCGGCGGGGCTCGCGAGCGATCGCGCCGATGCAGGGGCCGCGGCGAGCGATGCGCGTGACTACGATGTCGAACATTACCTGCGCGTGCTCAGGACAGGTTTCGCGTCACGGCTTGCACGGGCGTTCGCACCCGAGGACTTTGCGGCGCTGTTTGCAGATCCGGTCCAAGGGGCTCTGTTCCCACCCGGTTATGGGGATATGCGGTCGGTGCTGCGGGGGGCTTGAGCGATTCTGGTCGGGTGAGAATGTCGCTGTAGCGCGTTCCCGCCGCGTGCATCATTGGCGACCCCTTCGGAGCGCTGAACGCCTACCGCACCATCCGCGCCGATTCGCGGATCCAGGCCATGGTTGCCCCGGGCCCTGCGAAGCCCTGCGTCCGCGTCATCAACCCGGTGCGCCCCGAAACCACGATCAGCGTGGGGAAGCCGTTGGCGGTGAAGCGATCTTGCAGGTAGACGGTCTCTTCGGAATTGAAGCCGCGTTCCTGCACGCGGTCGACGATCGAGACCGGGATCACGATGTCCTGCACCTGCGCCGCGAGATCTGTGCGTTCAAAAACCTCGGCCTTGAGGCGTTGGCAGGGGCCGCACCAGTCCGCGCTGAAGTCGATCATTACGGGCTTGCCGGTGCGCTTGGATTCGGTCATCGCTGCTTCGAACGAAGTCCACTCCGAGTGATAGCTCGTTCGCGCGGCGTGCTGCGTTTGCTTCGACGGCGGCGGAGTCGCTGACTCGACGGGCTGCGGTGCTGCGGGCGGGCGGTAGGAGGGCCCGGGGACAGGTGGGTTCCACGCGGTGAGCTGACCGATCGCCCAACCTCCGAACAACCCGAGCGGAATGCACAGGAGCAACAGCAGGTACGCGGCTGAGCGGTTCGGTGGTTGTGGTGGTGGCGTCTGGGACATGCCGCTGCACTCCTGGAAAACGTTGCGAGGTGGTGAGCACGCTGGGAGGCACCCGAGGCAACATAAGCTTATACCCGCGCGTGGGCTCGGCGCCGCTGATTTGTTCGTGGATCGCCGCGGCTGCGGTCGTGCCGGAGGGGGAATTGCCCGGGGCTTCACGAGGTGGGGCAATTCCCCCCGAAGAATTCCGTGCTATCGTCCCGGGCTTGAAGCCAACCCCCGAACGCACGAGCCCGACGCCGCGCAGCGCGCCGGCCAACAGCACATGGTTCGCGGTCGCCGCAGCCCTCCTGCTTGCGACCCCGCAGCTCGCATCACCGAGTGTCCCGGCCAGCACGCCTGCCCGCCCGCGCATCGGACTGGTGCTCAGCGGCGGCGGGGCCCGTGGGACGGCACACATCGGGGTGCTCAAGGCACTCGAACGGCACCGCATCCCGATCGACGTGGTCGCCGGCACCAGCATCGGCGCGGTGGTAGGCGGGCTCTATGCGGCGGGCCTGTCGCCCGCGTGTATCGACAGTACGTTCTCCGGGATGAACTGGGCGGAAAAGTTATCAGACGCTATCCCGCGCGGCGATCGCACCTTTCGCCGCAAGCGCGACGACGACCTCTACTTCCTCCGGTTGAAGCTGGGCCTGCGGGGCACGCGGCTCGTGCTCCCGCCGGGTCTCCTCGACGGCCATCGAGTCGACCTGCTGCTCAAGCGGCTCACGCTCCCGGTGGTGACCATTCGCAATTTCGACTCACTCGGGATTCCCTACCGTGCGCTCGCCACCGACATCGTGACAGGCGAAGCCGTGACGCTCGGCCACGGCGACCTGGCGGCTGCGATGCGTGCCAGCATGTCTGTCCCGGCCGCGTTCGCCCCACGCGAGATCGATGGTCGCCTGCTGGTGGATGGCGGCATGGCCGACAACATCCCGATCGAGGTCGCGCGCCGGATGGGTGCGGAGGTCATCATCGCCGTGGATATCGGCTCGCCTCCCATGAACCGCGAGCAGCTCTCCACGATACCGGCGATCTCGACGCAGCTCTCGCGGCTGCTCTCGCTGAGGAAGAATGCGGAGGAGGTCGCATCGCTGGGGAAGGGCGATGTGTTCATCCGGCCCGAGTTGGGTGATATGACGGAGACCTCTTTCGATCATGTCGCAGAGGCCGTGGCCATCGGCGAGCAGGCGACCGAGGCGGCGCTCGCTGGGCTCGAGCGATTCGCCCTGACGCCCGCGGCCTATGCCCAGTACAGGGCCGCGCTCGCGGCGCGCATCGCCCCGAGAGGGCCGCAGTCCCGGGTCGTGACGCTGCTCATCAATCAGTCCCCGCTCTCCGACGCGGTCGTTGCCGCCCGGGTCGCAGTACCCGAAGGTGATTCGGTCACCGCCGGGCCGATCGAGGGCGGGCTGAACGAAATCTACGGCCTCGAGCTGTTCGAGTCGGTGTACTACGACATGACGGCCGGTGCAGGAGTGGACACGCTGACCGTGTCTGCCCGCGAGCGCGCGTGGGGGCCCAACTACCTGCAGGCGGGCTTGAGCGTGTCGGATGATTTCGGCGTTCCGACCTTCGGGTTTGCCGTGGCCTATTTCCGCACTGCGGTCAATCATCTCAATGGCGAGTGGCGCAGCGTGCTGGAGATCGGGCAGGAGCCCGGCCTCCGGACCGAGTTCTACCAGCCGCTCGACGTCCAGTTGCGCCAGTTCCTCGATCTCGATCTAGGGGCCGGAGAGCGGTCGCTGCGCTTGTTCGATTCGCGCGGCCGTGAGTTGTCTGCGCTCGGCATCACGCGCTTCGGGGGCACGTTGGCATGCGGCCGCGATCTCGGGACGCTGGGCGAAGTGCGAGTCGGTGTGGAGCGTGAGGGGGGCAGGATCAGGACCCGGATCGGTGATCCGGAGTCCGTCGACCACCGCTATGACGCCGGGCGAGTGTTTGGCCAGGCGTTCGTCGACAAGCTCGACGAGCTCGCGTTTCCACATCATGGCGGGAGCTTGCGTGCGCGGTACTCGGCCAGCGTGAAAGCTCTCGGAGCCACCACGGAGTACCAGCAGACCACCCTGGAGGGGATGCGAGCCGCGAGCCGCGGCCGGTTCACCGGGATCCTGGGAGGTCAGCTCGCAACGACGCAGGGAGGGGCTGCGCCGCTCGAGAGCCTGTTCCCGCTCGGCGGGTTCGGCCGGCTGTCCGGCCTCCACCAAAACGAGCTGCTCGGACAGCACGCGATGCTGCTTCAGGCGGCGCTCTACCAGCGAGTCGTGCAGTCGACGTTCCAGTCCCTGTACGCGGGGATCTCGGCTGAGTTCGGTGGCGTCTATGCGACGCGCTCGGCGATCAGCCTTGGCAACGGAACCTTCGCCGGCAGCGCATTCCTCGGCTTTGATACACTGATCGGGCCCCTGTGCCTCGCGTATGGACGGACTCAGCGGGGCAGGGGCAGCTTTTATCTCACGCTGGGTCAGCCGTTGGGGGGACGTCTGGGGCGGTACTGATAGCCCTCGCACGCGCTGGTTACTTAAGGGCTAGCTTAATGCCAGAAAAAGAGGCATGTTATTCCGGCATGAAGAAGCGACGAAAACGCCTGCAATCTATTGATGGTAAAATATTTGCGAGGATTGTTGGGAGTCGTAGGGGGTACGTATTCACCCCATCCGATTTTCTCGATCTTGGCAGCCGTTCGGCCGTGGACACGGCGCTCACTCGTGGAGTGCGCGATGATCGCATCCGCAAGCTCGCGCGCGGGCTCTACGATCATCCGCGGCTTGGGGTGGACGGGGCCCCACTGCTCCCTACGACGGATGCCGTCGCGCGCGCGTTGGTGGGCCGTGAGGGAATCCGGCTGCAGCCATCGGGGGCACATGCCGCCAACATGCTCGGACTCAGCGACCAGGTGCCGGTGCGCATCGTCTTCTTGACGGATGGTCGTGGGAGAACGGTGACGGTGGGGCAGCGCAGGATCGTCCTTCAACACGCGACCCCTCGCCACATGGCAACCGCAGGCCGAAAGAGCGGGACGATCATCCAAGCACTTCGGTGGCTGGGCAAGCAGAACGTCGACAACAAAGTGATGAGACTGTTGCGACGCCAAGTCATTGCTAGCGACCGCAAGGACTTGCTGCTAGCGACTCGGCACGCACCCGCGTGGATCTCGACGATCCTGCGCGAACTTGCGCAAGAAACGGTGGCGTGATCGATGGACGCCTTTCTTGCGCAAGCCCGGAGCCTGCGGACGGAGCAGCTCGAAAGAACCGCCGATAAGATGGGACTCGCTGTCGGTGCGATCGAGAAGGACTTCTGGGTCTGCTGGGTGCTAAAAGAGCTCTTCCACTCGGCTGCCGGGCCGCGGCTGACGTTCAAGGGCGGCACATCTCTGTCGAAGTGCTGGGGCCTGATTGAGCGCTTCTCGGAGGATGTTGACCTTGTCGTGGATAGGGATGCGCTCGGCTTTGCTGGGGATGCCGCACCTGAAGCCGCCAAGAGTCGCAAGGAGCGGGAGCGACGAGTGCGACGAGTTCTCGAGGCCTGCAAGCAGCACGTTCAGGAGCTCTTGCACCCGATGCTGGTGAAGATCGCACGCGCAAAGCTCGGCGACGCGCATGGCCACGCTGTCATCCTCGATCCTGACGACGTGGACCAGCAGACCATTCTCTTCACCTATGAGCCGATCGTGGGCAGTAAGAGCTATCTGCGCCCAGTGGTGAAGATGGAGTTCGGCGCGCGGTCGGACACAGAGCCGAATCAAGTACGGACGATCAGCCCCTATGTGTCCGCCGTCTTGAGCCTAGTGGTGGGCGACTCCGCCTTTACGGTTCGGGCGGTCGACGCCGAGCGAACGTTCTGGGAGAAGGTTTCGTTGTTGCATGAGGAAGCCTATCGCGCATCAAGTCCACGGACCCGTCTTGCGCGCCACTACTATGACCTGTGGTGTCTCGACCAGAAGGGCATAGGCGCGGCCGCCCTCGGGGAGCCTCTCCTGTTTCACCGTGTCGTTGAGCACCGTCGACTGTTCTTTAGAGCGAACGCGGAGGCTCAACGTTCACTCAAGCCAGGCACGGTGCGGCTCGTGCCCTCGGTGGACCGGATGCAGGCCTGGCGCTCAGACCTCAATGCGATGCGGGACTCGATGTTCTTCGGGGAACCACCATCGTTCGACGAAATTGTGTTACGCATGAGTGCCCTCGAGAAGCGCATCAACGCGATGGCGAGGGTGGGGGAGTGACGGCACAGGGATATCGTCCATGAGCCGCCTGCACTTCACGCTTGAAGGGACCGCTGGCGGCTCACGCGCACGCGCCGGGCGGTTTCGCACGCGGCACAACGAGGTGCTCACGCCCACGTTCATGCCGGTGGGGACGCATGCGTCCGTCCGCTCGCAACGCCGCGAGGATCTATTGGAATGCGGCGCGCAGGTGTTGCTTGCCAACACGTATCACCTGTTGTTGCGGCCCGG
>JAYSRO010000073.1:0-7370 GCA_043720995.1 Candidatus Eiseniibacteriota bacterium | reverse complement strand
ATAGGCGCGGCGCTCATTGAAGGCGAGGAAGCGCGAGTTGAGCGACAGGTACAGCGACTGCAGGCCCTTGGCGAGCGAGCGGTTGCGCAGGCCCGGCAGGCTGCCGATCGAGCGCGTGGGAAACGACACCGACAGCGCCGGCAGGTTCTGGGTCAGGTTGGGCAGCGAGGCCAGTGTTCCCGGCGGCGGGCCCTGCAGCGGACCAAAGTCATCGGGATCGTGGATCGCATTGTCGGCGTCGAGATCCTGGCGGCGGTCCGCGACCAGGTTGAAGCTCGCCCAATCCGCCGAGTGGCTGATCGCGACATTCGAGGTGAGAAAGCGGTTGAGCCGCTGCGCGATCGAGCGGCCATACAGGTTGCTCGAGTTGTAATCGCGGCTCGACACGAACGACGCCCGCGCCGACAGCCGCGTGCGCGGCGACAGCTCCTGCTCGTGGCTGGCGTCGAGATCCCAGTTTGAGGTGTTGAGCCCCTTGTCGCGCGCGTAGCTGGTGCGGAACGAGCCGTCGACCAGGTACTGCAGCTTGTAGTAGCCCTCGCCCCGCAATACATACGACGGCTGCGCCTGGTAATAGTCACCCGAACCGGTGAAGTCGAAGTAGTCGTTCGGCGCCCAGTAGTAGCCGGCGTTGCGGAAGAAACGGCCCGCGGCGTTGTTGAAGCCGGCCTCGAACTGCGGCAACAGGAAGCCCGAGTGGCGGCCCGGCTTGATGGGGAAGATCCAGAACGGCAGCGCCAGCAACGGCACGTTCTTCAGGTAGAACACCACGGGCCGCGCCACCATCTTGTCCTTGAGATAGATCTTCATGTAGCGCGAGCCGAAGTGATAGTGCGGGTTGTCCAGCGCGCAGGTGCTGTAGCTGCCGCCCAACACCTGCAGCTCGTTGTCGCTGACCTTGCGGATCCGCTCGCCGTGGTACAGCCCCTTCTCGTAGGTCGTCTCGGCCTTGTAGATGTTGCCCACGCGCGACTCGAGATCGTAGGTCATCAACTGGCCGTCGACCTTGTCGCCGCGATCCACCAGCTCCGGCGAGCCCTCCGCGACCAGCGTCTGCTTCTCGCTGTCGAACTGCACGCGGCGCGCGCGCAAATCGAGATCGTTGTAGGTGAGGTGCGCGTCGCGATCGAGCTCGATGCGGCTCTTGGGCAGCACGTAGCGGATGGTCGCGGCCTCGTAGGTAATCGCTTCCTTGGTAGCGCTCGCGGTATCCGCCAACGCCACGCCGGGCCGGTAGCGGCCATGCGCCTTGCCGACGATCACGGCTTCATCGATCTTGCGGTCCTTCATGTAGATGCGGATCGTGTCGCCCTCGGCGAGGTTGCGCTCGGGGGTCTTGCCCTTCTGCGGCGCCGCCACGTATTCGTTGCGCGCCTCGCCCGTCGCGATCAGGCTGTCGATGTCCTGCTTCGTGAAGTACACATCGAGCAGCCGCCCCGTCAGGCTGGTCGTCTCGCCCTTCGAATCCGCGCCCTTGCCGGTGTAGTCGAGCCGCGCCTTGCCGCGCACCAGCAACCGCTCGATCACCTGCTCGCGCGTGCGGAACTCGAGCGTGTCGCCCACCAGGTTGGTCTCGTTGTCCCAGGCGCGCGGATTTCCCAGCAACCAGCCGCGCTCACTCTGGTCGTCGAACAAGCCATAGTCGCCGGTCGCCTGCAGGGAATCGCGAACCACCCGCACCGAATCCAGCGCCTCCGCAACGTGCGATTCCGAGTTCAATCGCAGCAGCCGCGAGGTGATGCGCGTCTTGTGGCCGTCTTCGCCCACCTCTTCCAGTGCGGGAGCACCGCGCGCCTCGGCCTCGTTGGTGCTGTGGTTGAAGTCGACTTCCTGCGCCGTCATCGTCACTTTGTTCTCGTCATCGATGCCGCGCACATTGCCGCGGGCGTGAACGATCATCGAGTCGCGGAAGTAGGCGGCGCGATCACTCAGCATGTGCTGCTTGTTGCCGTAGTCCGCCTTCACGCCGCCGTACAGATCGGCGCGCCCGGCCACGCGGTCGTAGGTCGCCGAGGGCGCCGACAGCGTGATGCTCTTGTCCTGGGCGCGCACGTTGCCCGACAACTGGACGACGTCGTCCTTCTCGGAGTACGACGCGTTGTCGCAGGTGATCACGGTGGTGCTGTCGACGATGCGCACGCGTTGCTGGAGGTAGAGCATCCCGGCGGCGCGATCATAAGTGCCGTCCTGCGAGGTGATGACCGTGGCGCCGCGGACAATGCGCACGTTGCCGTTGAGCACCACCACGTCGCCCTCAGGCCCGTGCGAGCCGCTCATCTTGTCGGCCGACAGGTGCAGCGGCGGGCCCTCGGTCTGCGACTCCATTTGCGCGGGGGCTGCCGGCGCGGCGGCCGCGGGTGCCGTGGGGCGCGAGGGCGGGGGCGCCGTCGCGGGCG
The DNA here is from genome assembly GCA_043720995.1 of Candidatus Eiseniibacteriota bacterium. GTDB lineage: Bacteria > Eisenbacteria > RBG-16-71-46 > RBG-16-71-46 > RBG-16-71-46 > JANLWK01. Next base: position 4,974 of record JAYSRO010000073.1, on the reverse strand, counting down.
CCTGCGCGCGCACTTGCGCTGGCGCCGCCACCGCGAGCGCGAACCCCAGCGCCACGAGCGCTGCGCTGAGCCTGCGCGCCCGCATCACGAGCACGCTCCCGGCGCGCCGCCGAAGCGCTGCATCGCCTCGCCCACCGCGAACAGCGAGCCCACCAGCAACACGCGGCCCTGCGTCTGGGCCAGCGCATCGGCGACCGCCTCACCGACATCGTCGCGCTGTTGCGGCAGCCAGCCGGCGGCACTCGCATCCTCGGCAAGCTGCTGCGGGGACACGGCGCGTTCGTTGCGCGTGCGCGCCACGAACAACTTTGCTCCGGGCGCGAATGCATGCAGGCGCGCGAGCATGTCGGCCACCGGCTTGTCGCGCGAGGCCGCGAACACGATCGCCTCCGGCGCAGGCAACCGCAGGTCGTCCGGCCACGCCGTGATGAGGCGCTCCAGCCCATCGAGATTGTGCGCGCCGTCCCACCACAGGCGCGGCTCGCGCGGGCAGGGCTCGAGGCGCCCCGGCCAGCGCGCCGCCGCCAGCCCCTCGCTCACTGCACTCGAGGGCAGCGGGAGCCCGCGAGCGGCCAGCACCGATAGGATCGCGAGCGCCACCCGCGCGTTCTCGACCTGGTGGGCGCCACGCAAGGCGATCGACAGCTCGAGACGCCCCCACGGCGCGCACGTGGCGTCGAAGCGCGCGCCGGCCGCGTCGAGTCGCACGTTCGAGATGCTCACGCACTGGAGCGCCTCGAACCACAGGGGCCCGCGCTGGCCGGAGTCTTCCCCGGGCAAAGCAGGGTTCAGCGCTCGACCGTGGGCGATCACTGTCTCCATCGCCTCTTCAGGCAGCGCGCCCACCACGACCGGCACGCCGTGCTTGAGGATCCCCGCCTTCTCGCGCGCCACATCCGCAAGCGTAGGCCCCAGCATCTCGGTGTGATCGAGCCCCACCGAAGTGATCGCGCACACGTCGGGTGTCAGCACGTTGGTGGAGTCGAGCCTGCCGCCCAATCCCACTTCGACGACGGCCCACTCGACGCCGTGACGCGAGAAGGCATCGAAGGCGAGGGCCGTGGTGATCTCGAAGAACGTACGCCCGCGCGCGGCTTCGAGGTTCTGGATCTCCGCAAGGCGCTGCTCGAGCTCAGTCGACTCAGGCCACTGGCCGCTGATCCGGATGCGTTCGCGATAATCGACGAGGTGCGGCGAAGTCGTGAGACCGGTGCGCAAACCCGCGGCGCGCAAGACGCGCTCGACGAGCGTGCACACGGAGCCCTTGCCGTTGGTCCCGGCGACGTGCACCGAGCGGAAGCGCTGGTGCGGATCCCCAAGTGCCGCGAGCAGGCGCGCGGTATCCTCCACGCGAAAATCGCTGCGACGGCGTTCGAGCCCGTACAGGGTCTCGATGGCGTTCTGTAGCCCTGAACTCACCGGGTCGGGCGGCCGGGCCCAGGGGACGCAGCAGCATTCGCGCGCGGAGCCTCCGCGTGCGGCGAGACACCCCCAGCGGGCGCAAAGCCGTCGGTCGAGCGCCAGAAGAACTCCAGCAACTGCCCCACCTCGGTGCGCATCTGCTTGCGGTGGACAATGCGGTCGACGAAGCCCTTCTCGAGCACGAACTCCGCGCGCTGGAAGCCCGGCGGCAGGTCCTCGCCGATCGTCTGCCGGATCACGCGCGCGCCGGCAAACCCGACCAGCGCGCCGGGTTCCGCCACGATCACGTCGCCCAACGAGGCGTAGGACGCCAGCACGCCAGCGGTCGAGGGATCGGTGAGAATCGAGATGAACGGCAACTGCGCGTCCTGCAGCCGCGCGAGCAGCGCCGAAGTCTTGGCCATCTGCATGAGCGAGAGGATGCCTTCCTGCATGCGCGCGCCACCGGTCGCGGAGACGACGATCACCGCGCGGCGTTCTTCGATGCCCCGCTCGATCGTGCGCGCCACCTTCTCGCCGACGACCGAGCCCATGCTGCCCCCCATGAAGAAGAAGTCCATGATCGTCAGGCTGACGGGCTTGCCTAGGACGGTGGCGATGCCCGACAACGCCGCGTCTTTCATGCCGGTGTCGCGCTGCGCCGCCTTGAGCCGATCGGGATAGCGCATCTTGGCGTCGCGGAATTCCAGCGGGTCGCCCGCCTCGAGCCCGGCGTCACGCTCCTCGAACGATTCGGGATCGCTCAGGTAGCCGAGGTAGGTCGAGGCGGGAACGCGGAAGTGGTAGCTGCAGTTCGGGCAGGTCCACAGGTTCGTTTCGAGCACCGACTGGAACAACGCCTCGCCGCAACCTTCGCACTTGGTCCACAGCCCTTCCGGAATTTCGGGGCGGGACTCGCGGTCGGTCTTGATGCCGGCACGTTCGCGCTTCAACCAGGACATGATGAGTTCGCTCTCCTAAACGGACTGGCCCGGGCTCCACTCCATCACCAGGGCATCTTCCCCCGTGTCACGATAATACCGCCGGCGCAACCCGGCCAGCCGGAAGCCGTGGCGTCGGTAAAGCCATTGTGCGGCGAAGTTGGACACCCGCACCTCAAGCGTCAGCGATTCGACGCCCAGGCGCAGCGCTTCACCGGTCAAATCATCGAGCAGGATGCTGGCGACACCATGGCGGCGGGCGCCCGAGGCGACGGCTAAATTGCCCAGATGGCCCGTGCCGACACCCAACCACGCCACACTGTACCCGGCGAGCGCCCCGCCGCGCTCGGCGATGCGCGCGTAGGCCATCGCGGCAGTGATCTCGGCGGCGAAGAACTTGGGCGGCCAGGGGTCGGGGAAGGTCACGAGCTCGATCTCGGTGACGGGCGGAATGTCCTCGAGCGTGAAGGGACGCACCGTGATGGGCGTGAGCCCCGAGACGCGATGCCGCACGCGCGCCTCGGCCTGCGCGGGACGAATGTAGAGCGGCTCGAGCGGCTCACCCGCGCGCGGCAATCCCGCCGCATGGCCGAGCACGGAGCGCGACGCCTCGCCGAGATCAATCGCCGAGAGCCCAGCCTCGCGCACCCGCGGTTGCGTGCTGCCGGGGAACGCGGCCTCGAGCAATTCGGGCGCGCGCGTGACGGCGGGGCCCACGAACAACAATTTCACTTTCGGCACGAGCGTCATGACTTCGCGCGTGCGCGCGACCACGAAGTCCACCGTGCCGACTTCGGGAGCCGCGACCACGCTGACCTTGCCGCGCAGGTCGGCGCGGAACCAGCCCGCGTACACGTCACGCCGTCCCGCGGGCACCAGCGGCACGATCAGGGTGCGGCGCGCGTGCGTTCCGACCGCGAGCGAGGCCAGGGATGAGGCGCCGATGCAGCGGGCGCCCGCCACCAACGCCAACGCGCGCGCGGTCGCAAGGCCGACGCGCACTCCGGTGAACGAGCCGGGGCCGAGATCCGCGGCGATCCATTCGAGTTGCGTGGGCGCGAGGCCAGCTTGAGCAAGCGCCTGGCCCGCCATCGCCGCGAGCCGCTGCGTGTGGCCCTGTCCCACCGCTTCGACGAGATGCGCCAATGGCGCGCCCGCGTCGTCGCACACCAGCACCTCGACGTGATCGGTGGCCGCTTCGAGAACCAGTCCACTCATGTGTCCTGCCCTACCCTGAAGTGACGCCAGTGTTCGAGCAATTCGAGGCCGCGCGCGCCTTGTCCGCTCGCGGTGATGCGGCGCTCGGTCTCGCTCACCAGCGCGAATTCCAGCTCGAGCGCTTCGACGCGGTCGGCCATGGGTAAGCGCTCGCCCCATTCGACCACGACCACGCCGCGGTCGAGCATCTCGTCGAGGCCGAGCCCCGTCGAGTCCACTTCCTCGAGCCGGTAGAGATCGAGGTGGTAGAGCCGCAACGTCTCCCCCGCGTACTCGTTGACCAGCGTGAACGAAGGGCTGCGCACGCGGCCGCGGCTGCCGAGTGCCCGCGCAAGGCCGGCGACGAAGCGCGTCTTGCCCGCGCCCAGAGGTCCCGACAACAGCACGAGGTCGCCCTCGCAGAGGGCGGACCCGAGCGCTGCCCCCAGCGCCTCGGTCTGCTCCGGGGCACTGGAGTGCCGTTGCCCGGCGGAATCGTTTGGACCCACGAGGCTCACCCGCGACGCGGCGTCAGCGTCAGCAACGGCAGCACCATCTCCTCGAGGGAGATGCCGCCGTGCTGGAACGAACCGCGGAAGTGGCGCTCGAACTCATGGAAGCGCGTGGGATAGACGAAGTAGAAGTCCTCGCGCGCCAGCAGGTAATTCTTGTTCACCCCATCGTCCGGGAGCATGAAGTCCATCGGCTTGCGCAGGATGACCGCCTGCTTGGAATCCGTGTTCAAGTTGAGGCCGTACTTGTAGCGCAGGTTCGTTGAGGTCTCGCGGTCGCCATAGACGAGGGCGGCGCGGCGGCCGAGGACGGCGCCGTGATCGGAGGTCAGCACCACCGTACAGTTCTGTTGCGCGAAGGCGCGCAGGATGTCGAACAGTGGGCTGTGCGTGAACCACGCCTTCATCACGGCGCGGAACGCGGCTTCGTTGGGTGCCAAATCCTGCAGGATCTCGCTCTCGGAGCGGCCGTGCGCGACGATGTCGATGAAGTTGAACACCATCGAGACCAGCTGCACGTCGCCGAACGAACCCATCTGGCGGCGCACCTGCTGCGCTTCCTCGGCGGTGTGGATCTTCGAGTACTTGATGCTGCGGTCAGTGCCCACGCCCAGCCGCTTGAGCTGGAACTCGAGCAATTGCCGCTCGTAGCGGTTCTTGGTGCGCTCGTTCGGGCCGCCCTCCTGCCACAGGTCGGGGTGTTTCTTCCAAATCTCCGCCGGCAGAAGTCCCGCGAAAATAGCGTTGCGCGAGTACGGCGTCGCGGTCGGCAACACCGAGCAATAGTAGTTGCGGTCGATGTTGAAGAATTCCTCGAGCAGGGGTTCCAGCGCGAACCACTGGTCGAGCCGCATGCAGTCGATGATCACGAGTGCCACGCGCTTGCCGTCCTTCATGTGCGGCACCACCGCGTGCTTCACCAC
>JAYSRO010000072.1:0-7379 GCA_043720995.1 Candidatus Eiseniibacteriota bacterium | reverse complement strand
TCGGTGACCGCTACCCGCGCGGAGGGGGACCGGTCAGCCTGTACCGGCTCCTCGTCCTCATGCTCACCCGCAGCGACAACACCGCGGCCGACGCGCTCACACGCATGGCCGGAGGCCCGGCCGCCGTTACCGTCTGGCTGGGGCAACACGGCATCCGTGACGTGCGCGTTGACCGCACCGAGCGCGGTCTCGGCAACGACTGGTATGGGCTCCCGGCCGGCGCCGACACGATGGGGTCCGCCGAGGCCATCCGCGAGCTACGCACCCTTGTGCCGGCTGCCGTCCACGACAGCGCCGCGCGGGCGATGCTGCACGACGCACGCGACACCGGTTCAGCGGAGGGATGCGTAGACCTGCTCGAACACCTGTGGCACGGGGATCTGTTGTCCGCGGCGATGACCGACACACTCAAGTCGGTACTCGCGCGCTGCAAGACAGCCCCGTACCGGCTACCGGGGCTGCTACCCAAGGGGACGCCCGTGGCGCGCAAGACCGGCACGGGTGGGATCTCGGGCGGCATCACCGTGGCGATCAATGACGTCGGCGTCATCCGCCTGCCGAACGGAGAGGACGTGGCGATCGCCGTGCTGGTGGGTGCGCCGAGCGGCCCGGTGCGGCGCAGCGAGCTGTTGATCGCCCGGGTCGCGCGATGCGTGTATGACGCGTGGAGCGTGGCGGATTCATCGACGTACAACGCTCACCCGTCGGCTCCGGCAAGCACAAACCTCAACGCGCCGCGATGATCGCGAATCGGTATGGACAAGCGCTGCCTGCTTTTGGATGATGTCGCAAGGTAGCGCACTCGACCCATGCGGAGAACTCCAATGCGAAACGTTATTCTTGCAGTGGCCGTGGCCCTGACGCTCGTCGCCGGACCGACCCTGGCCGCCCCACGCAAGCCCGCCCCGGCGAATGTCGGCAACGGCCGCGCCGCGTGGTTCGACATCACGACGACAGACATGACGAAGTCCAAGGAGTTCTACGGCAAGCTCTTCGACTGGACCTTCAACGCCATCGAGGGAACGGATCTCGCCGCGCAGATCGTGTCGCGCGGCACCGAGATCGGATCACTGCGACTGGCCGAGGGCAAGATCAGCCCGTTCGATGGAGTGGTCTACATCCAGGTCACGGACGTTACGGCGAGCTGCAAGAAGGCCGTCGAGTTGGGAGGGACGGTTCCTCCCGGATTTCCGTTCAACCTCTACGATCGTCCGGGTGCGATTGGGCTCGCCGTCGACCCTGCTGGGCACCCGATCGGGATGTATTCGCGGACGGCGATTCCGGCGGAGAAGCCGAAGGGGAAGTGATGGCGATTGCGAGCGCGAAGGCGAAATCTGCAGCCGCTCCCAAGGCAAAGAGGACACTGGCCCCAAAGGCCCGCAAGCCCGCGATGCTGCCCAAGTCCGACGGGAACGCCGGCGTGAAGGGGTACATCGCGAGCCTTGAACCATGGCAGGCCGTCATCGCTAAACGAGTCGACGCACTTGTCGTGAAGCATGTGCCCGGCGTCCACAAGGCCATCCGATGGCACTGCCCGTTCTATGGGGTCGAGGGGCAGGGTTGGTTCTTCGCCTTCGCCGCCTTCCAGCGCCACATCAAGTTCAGCTACTTCAATGGGGCATCGCTCCAACCGATGCCACCTGTTTCCGGACATCACGAGGTGCGCTCGCTGAACGTTCGCGAACCAGACAAGCTCAACGAGAAACAACTGGCCGACTGGTTCAACCAAGCGGCGGCGATCCCCGGCTGGGACGGCGGATCCCAGCGCAACGGGGGCAGGCCGGGGTAGGATTCGTCGGTGCTCGGCTTGTCGCGACACTGACGGTGATGCATGAGCGCATTACCCGCGACGCGACGGACCCTCATGGAGAACGCACAATGTCCGCGCCCTACGACGTCCGCGAAGCAGTCGTCACCGCACGGTCCGTCGCCGGCGTGCATGCGCAGGTCCCAAGAGGCCGAGTCGCACAGGAGTTCGGCGGCCACCGAGGACCAACTGACCGTTGATTTCTGTGTGGGTGTCAAGGCGCCATTTACCGCCGTGGGAGCGGTGCTTCCATTGGAAACCCCGCAGGGCGTCGCCGCCATGACGACGCATCACGGCGACTACGGAAGACTCGGCGAAGCAAACGCCGCGATCATCGCATGGTGCCGCGCGAATGACCGACTGCGCGCCGGCCCGTCCTGGGAAATCTACGGCCACTGGAACGACGATCCCGCGATGTTGAGCACGGAGGTGTTCTACTTGTTGAAGACCATCGGTGGCGAGGGGAGACCGTAGCCGCCACGTTCGCGCCGAGCCGCAGAAACACTTGGAGGATTCCACCATGCGCAGAGTCATCGTCTTGCTGGCCGTGTTCGCCTGCTGCGGGTGCCAACGGCAATCACAGACGACGAACGTCAGCCCCACCGCAAGTCCCGGTGCCGCGATCGTGAATCACGTGTGGGTTCGATCCGACTCGACAGGACTTCCTAGCGTCACGCGCACGTTTCTGAGCGACGGAACGCTTATGATGGATTCCTGCTGGGAGACGTTTCAACTCGTGCCTTGGCATTTCCAGTCCGACAGCGTCGTGGTTTGGCAGGAAGGCACAGCAGAAGTGCGCGCCACGATCACAGCGCCGATCGGCGTAACCATGACGCTGCGACTCGACCTGCCCGACGGAAGCCAAGAACAGCACTACCGAAGGGCCCCAGTCCCATACCTGTGCCCCGACATGCCACGGTAGTCGGTCTTGAGTGAAAGGGGCGCCAACACCATTATCGCACGGCGACAGCAGACCGGCTGACTGTGGATTTCTGCGTGGGAGCGGAGGCCACCTTCGAAAACGACGGGGCCTCGAGGAGGGCTGCAGTGGTAAGCTTCACGGCATGACAACCTTGCGCTCGTTGTTCCTGCCTCTGGCCCTCGCCATCACTGCCCCCCTCATCTCGACCCCTGCCCAGGCTCAATACTCGCTGGTCTGGCAGGATGAATTCGATGGCACATCGGTAGATCCCGCGCGGTGGGAGTTTCAGGTCGGAACCGGGTGCCCGTCCTTGTGCGGGTGGGGCAACAACGAGCTCCAGTACTACCGCGCCGAGAACGCCACCGTCGCGGGCGGCCTGCTCACGATCACCGCGAAGCAGCAGACATTCGGAGGCAAGGCCTACACCTCCGCCAGGCTGCGCAGCCAGGGTCTCGCCGATTTCACCTACGGCAAGATCGAGATGCGAGCAAAGCTCCCGATCGGCCGGGGCCTGTGACCGGCCTTCTGGATGCTGCCGACGAACAGCCCCTACGGCGGCTGGCCGGTGAGCGGCGAGATTGACATCATGGAGTACGTGGGTCACCAGCCGAGCCAGATGTTCGGCACGCTGCACTACGGCAATCCGGGCCAGATCTACTCCAGCTCATCCACTTCGCTGACGTCGGGGACGTTCAACGACGGCTTCCATACCTTCGGGATCGAGTGGGAGCCGAACCGGATCCGCTGGCTGGTGGACGGCGTCCAGTTTGCATGCAAGAGCAATTGGATCTCTTCGGCCGCGGGCTACCCGGCCCCGTTCGACAAGCCATTCCACATGCTGCTCAACCTGGCGGTGGGCGGCAATCTTCCCGGATCTCCCGATGGCACCACGGTCTTCCCACAGGAGTTCGTGATCGACTGGGTGCGGGTGTGGCAGAAGCCGACGTACCGCTGCTGCATCCTGTTCGACGGCATGGATCACGCAGATCCCTACGGCAATGGCTACTTCGTCTTCAACGGTGGGGGCGGAGGCGGCATAGGCGCGAACACCGATCTACCTCCGCAGGATGGATGCGGCGCATCACTCGAAGTGGGTTACGGCGGACCTTCGGGATACATCGGCGGATTCGGGCGCACCTTCCCTATCGATCTCAGCCGCATGACTCATTTCGAGTTCTGGATCAAACCCGACGCGAACCAGGCGTACACGCTCGAGATCAACCTGCTGGACGACGACAACGGCGACAACGCCGTTCCGAACGCGGACAACGGCGCGGACGATGAATTCCAGTACAACCTCGTGGTGAGCCCGGCCGGTCCGGGCGCGATCGCGGGAGGGGGCTGGCAGAAGATCTCGATACCCCTGACGAGCTTCTTCGACGACAACAGCTTCCACCGGGGCGGCAATGGTTTGCTGGATCCGATTCCGACCAGCAAGGGTGGCAATGGCCAGTTGATCGGCGTGGTGATCGCCATCATCAGCCAGGGCGGCGGGAACCAGACCTTTCGGACCGATTTCTGGAATTTCCGCAACGCTTCCCTCGTCTCGGTGCCGGACGACGCAACGCTGCCGCCGCAACTCGGTAGCGCGGCACCCAATCCCTTCAGCGCGAGCACGACCCTGCGCTTCACCCTCGAACGCGATGAAGACTATGCAGTCACAATTCACGATCTGGCGGGCCGCCGGATTCGGGACCTGGCGGCGGGACGCGGAACGGCGGGCGAGCGGAACGTGAGGTGGGACGGGCGCACGGATGCGGGCGTACGCGCAGCCCCCGGCGTCTACATGATCCGACTTAAGCACGGCAACGGCGCCGAACTACGAAAGATCGTGCTGCAGCGCTGATCGGGATCACGCGGGCCCAAGCATGGAAATGCTTTACTGGATACGCTCGGGATGCTAGCCTTTACGAGGTCGCAAGGCTGCGATCCACGACCCTGGCAAAAGCCTACCTCCACATTGCCCTTGCGCTCCCCATGCCAGCCCATAGCGGTCGGCACGGTTGGGCAACGGCGCAGGATTTCTTTATGCCCCCCGCTCCTGCATTCCGCCAAACATGGGTCGCCCTTGGCTTGCTCGCGTGCATGAGCGGCCTTGCTCCCGCCCATGCCGGCGATCGAGTTCCGCTCGCCGGCACCGCACCGGCTTCGCTCAACAGGCACTCGTCGGTGGCGAGCCTGCTCACCGGTGACATCGTTTCCATCGACACGACACTGGTGACGTGCTCCGCGGTCGCGACGTTTTCTGATGTCGACGGGGGGGGGACTCCGGGCACGAACTACGATGGCGATTTCTCGTCAGGCGGACTGCTGTTCTCTGAGCGCTTCGACGGGCAGTCGTTGTCGGCCAGCGCCGATTTCGACGTCGTTTCGGGAGTGCCATCGAATCCACTGCAGCCGCTGGCCGGCGAGGCAGGACAGAACCTCGACGTGTTCGATTTCGCGGGTAACGCGCTCACCGGTCTCGGCCCGATCGGCTTTCCCGACATCGACGCCATCGGCGAAGGCTCGATCGCCATCTACTTCTCGGCCGCCCAGTCGAAGGTGAAGTTCCTGCTCCTGGGAGGCAACGGCGGTACAGCAACCTTGAGTTTCTATCGAAGGGACGGCTCGCTGATCGACGAACTGGTCGTTTCGGACCTTGCAGACCTTGCGTACGCGTTCGGGACCGCGGATGACAGCTACAGCATTGCCGGCATCTTGATTCAGAACACCGACGCGAGCGGCATCGGCATCGACGACATCTGTTACGACCAGGCACCGGTAGGCGTCCGTCCGTTGACGTGGGGGAGCCTGAAGCGGCGTTACCGCTAACGGCTTGCGTGGTGTGATGTCTCCCAGAACCTGAGTCGTTTGGGGGACGGATTCAACTCATTGTGGGGCCATCATGCAGCGGTTGAGATTGCACGTCTTGTACACGTTGTTGTGGATCGGGCTGTCGGTGGCAGTGGTCCCCGATGCTCATTCCGCATGGGTCCGTGATGGTGTAGCAATCTCGCCGACCGCGACGAACTACAAGCCATTCATCCTGTCTGACGGCGCAAACGGCTCACTCGTGGCGTGGCACGGCGGGAGCGGCTCGGACATCTTCGCCCAGCGACTGTTGCCGGACGGTTCCACGGCGCCGGGTTGGCCGCAAGCGAGTCCGCTCGTCGTATCCAGCGCCAGCGGCCTCCAGGAACAACCCGTCATGGTAAGCGATCTTGCGGGCGGCGCCTTGATCTTCTGGCAGGACGCTCGCAATGGATCCAACTACGACATCTTCGGGCAGCATATTGGCTCGGCCGGAGATGTGTTCGGGTTGGGTTCATCGAACTGGGTCACGGGGGGTATATCCATCGCGGGTGCGGCGGGAAACCAGTACATGGGGAGCGCCGCTTCGGATGGTTCGGGTGGCGCGATCGTCGTCTGGCAGGACGGAAGGCTCGGAGCGGGCAACTACGACATCTACGCCCAGCGTGTCGACGGCGACGGCAACCGGTTGTGGGCGCCGGCGGGAGTGCCGGTCTGCAACATGACGAACGACCAGATCAACCCCACGATCGTCGCCGACGGATCGGGCGGGGCATTCATTGCATGGCAGGACTACCGCAGTGGCTCCGAGTTCGACGTCTACGTGCAGCACCTCGACGCGAATGGAGCGGTCGTCGGTGGGCGCTGGATCCCCAGTGGCCTGGGGATTTGCACGGCAACGAACTCACAGTTTTATCCCGCGCTCGCGGCGGACGGTGCAGGCGGCCTGTTCATCGTATGGCAGGACTTCCGTTCCGGGACCGACAACCACATCTTCGCCCAGCGCGTGAGCGGGAGCGGAGTTGTCCCGGCGAACTGGCCGGCAAACGGCACCCCGGTCTGCCAGGCGCCCTACTCACAGTATGCCCCGGTGGTGGTGGGTGACGGTTCGGGGGGCGCATTCATCGCCTGGCAGGACTACCGCTCCGGGACGACCTATCACATCTTTGCGCAGCACCTCACGGCCGATAACGCCGGACTGGTTGCGGACGGCGTTCCGATTACGCTCGCGGGCAACGGACAGTTCTCCCCTCAGATCGCCTATGACGGGCAGCAGGGCGCCTTCGTCACCTGGTACGACAGCCGAAGCGGCTCGAGCAACGACATCTATGTTCAGCGACTCGACGTCCAGGGCCGGCTTAACCCGGCGTGGAACGCGAACGGCCTGCCGGTGTGCCTTGCGACCAGCAGCCAGCAGTTCCCTGTCGTCGCGCCCAGCACCCCGGGCAGCGTCACGCTCACGTGGCAGGACTTGCGCTCGGGAGGGCAGACCACCGCCGCGATCTACGCCGCGCCTGCGGGCGCCATCGGAGTAACCGCCGTCGAAGCGAGCCAAGGCTTGGAGGAGGCGCTCGCGGCACCTCATCCCAATCCTTCTCGCGGCATGGCGAGCTTCCAGCTGACCCTGACGCACTCCGCGTTCGTCCGTGCGGAGGTGCTGGACTTGAGCGGCCGGCGTGTGGCGACACTGGCTTCGGAGACGTTGTCGGCTGGAACGCATTCACTCATCTGGGATGGAATCACCGCCCGAGGCGGACGTGCTGCTCCCGGCGTGTATCTCGTTCGTGTGAAAACGCCTGGGTTCGAGGGAACCCAGCGTATCGTGAGGCTCCAATGACCGGCGCCCTTCGCCTGATG
>JAYSRO010000071.1:0-7391 GCA_043720995.1 Candidatus Eiseniibacteriota bacterium | reverse complement strand
CGAATGGCAGGCAGGGCTCCGTTTTCAGTGCCAGGCGGCAAACGCCAACCGGACCAGCGCGAGGTAGCCGCCAGCGAGGAAGGTCCCGGCCGCCGCGCCCATGAGCACGTCGCCCGGGTAGTGCACGCCGAGATAGATGCGCGAGAAACCCACCGCGGTCGCCAGCGCGTAGAACAGCGGTGACCACAGCGGTTCATGGGCGCCGAACAGCAAGGCCCCGGCGAACGCCGCGGCGGTGTGCCCGGACGGGAACGAGGAGTCCAGCGGCCGGGGACCGCGCACGCGGGCGCTGACGAACGAAGTGAAGGGACGTCGCCGCCCGAACAACCGCTTGAGTGGGAAGTTGACCGTCAGCATCGTGGCCCACAGCACGGGGAGCGCTTCGGCGATGACCCGGAGGCCCGCCTTGAAGTCGACCATGAGCAGGATGACGGCCACGACCGCCCAACCCTCGCCGTAGTGCATCCCTTGGGACAACAGGATGAGCGCCTTGTCCGGCACCGTGCCGAAGTGGAGCGCGTTGATCCGGAGGAAAAGCGCCGCGTCGAGCGCCTGGAGAAACGCAAGCGGGTGGCGCGCCCAACCCTGCAGCACCCACGTGCGGGAATGTTGCGCGACCATTGAGACGACGTCTTCCGCGAGCGTTTCGGCGGGCTCGGCAGCATGCGCAGCCGAAGTGGGAGTCGAACCCAGCGGGACCTCTTCCCCAGCCGGCACTTCTGGCTTCGGAACGGGCAAGTCGGTCGGCGCCCCGATCGTGGCCTCGAGTTTCTCGATGTTCTTCGGCACGCATAGCCGTACCGCCCGGCGCGTGACGTTCAGCGTGACCGGTGTGCGGCCCAGTAATTCCCCATCCCCCTGCACCAAGACCGGCCGGCGGCTCGAAATCGTCACGCGCCGCGCGACCTTGAAATACTGCGTGTGCGGACTGTGCGCATGATCACCGGTCAGCAGCCCGATCACGAGCATCAAGTGATCGCGCAGGGTCCTCGCGGTGAACACGCACACATCGATGATGCCGTCCGAGGGATCGATGCCGGGTCCCCAGGTGAACGGCGGCGCCCCGAGTGCTCCCGCATTCGCGACGACGATCTGCAACGCGCGGACCTGGACGTGTGTGCCGTCGATGTCGAGCCTGAAGATGACGGAGCGGTGGATGCTCGCCTGGCGCACAAACGACCTGGCGTACGCCATGCGGCCCTGCTTGATTTGGGCCTCGCGCGTGGTGGTGCGGATCATCTGCGCATCGAGCCCCAGCCCCACCTGCGTGAACACGAGCCTGTCCCCCGTTGAAATGGCATCGAGGTCGATGGTGCGGCTGCCTTCGAGTGCCAGGGCGACCGCGGCAGGGATCTCCATCGGGATCCCGAGCTCGCGTGCGAGCACGTTGGCCGTGCCCGTCGGGACGATGGCGAGCGTTGGCCGCGCGCCGCGCAGCTTGGAGCGATGGAGCAGACCGGCCACCAGGGCAGTGGTGCCGTCGCCGCCGACCGCCACGAAGCGGCGGCAACCCGCATCGAGCGCACGTTGCACAGCCCGCTCGAGTCCCTTGGCAGAAGGTCCCTTTGGCCCCGTCTCGATGAGTCGGAGCCGCAGGCCGCGCGCCGCCGTCGCTTCGAGCAACAGTGCCCCCGATTGCGTCGACTCGGTTCGTGCGGCCTGTGGGCTCAGCACGATGAAGACGTCGAGCCGTGGGATCACGGCGCGGCCGCCGCGTGCAGGCGCGATGCGTGGCGTCATCCGGTGCGGGACTGATTGCGGGCGTGCGGCACTTGGGCCTCCATCCTCGGGGATCGTGCGGCTCGCGCATCGGACCGGCGTCCTGCGCTCCGCGAGGAAGCACCGCACCATTCATGCCACGGGTGCGGTCTTGTAACCCCCTTGCGACCTCACACCCGATCCGCCAGATACGCCGAGGGGCGGCGTTCTTGCGAACGCCGCCCCTACGTGCGAGGTGGTACCCGAGGGTACTAAGCCTTGCGAACGTTCGCCGCCTGCAGGCCCTTCGGGCCACGCGTCACGTCGAACTCGAGTGCTTCACCCTCTGCCAGCGTCTTGAAGCCGTCGCCGGTGATGGCCGAGAAATGCACAAACACATCCTCGCCGTCCGTCTGGGAGATGAAGCCAAAGCCCTTTGCCTCGTTGAACCACTTCACGGTGCCACTAGCCACTTTGAACTCCTGTTGTACTTGGGCCTGTTTAGGACCCGCACTTACCGCGTTTACACGCCGCGGCTGCGTCCGGTCAGAATGACCTTTGCTTCGATTGCCGTTGGACTGATGAGACGTACAAAAATGCCGCCGGAGAGGTCCCCGGCGGATCTGAACGTCGACATCACATCCACATGCAACCCAAGACGAGCGGAGTGTCCCCTATTCAGGGGCGGAAAGATAGTCAAATTATCGTGTGGCGGTCCCGGGAGGGGCCGTATGTCGCGATATGCCAATGAAATCGACAGTGTGCGCGGCAATAATTCTTTGGCGTGCCCCTCAATGAGGCTACCCCATCACCACGATTACCCTGTGCCCCTCTCCGTCCCCTACCAGCGGAATCGCCCGGGCGTCGACCGCCGTGCCATCGATCGTTGCCGAGACCACGCCCCGGTTGGCGTGCCCCGGATTGCGCACCTCGATGTCGTAAACCGTGGTGCCGCAGCGCCAGCGCAGCGAGAACCCTGGCCATGCTCCCGGAATACAGGGCGCCACGGCGAATGTGTCGCCGTGGCGTGTCAACCCGAGGATCGACTCGAGCCCGGCGCGGTGCATCCAAGCCGCGGACCCGGTATACCAGGTCCAGCCGCCGCGGCCGATATGCGCAGGGTGCGTGTACACGTCGGCCGCCACCACATAGGGCTCCGCTTTGTAACGCTCGACGTCCGCGGGTGTGCGGGTGTGGTTGATCGGGTTGAGCATGTGGAACAACTCGACCGCCTCATCCCCGCTGCCGAGCTGGGCAATGGCCATCACCGTCCAGAGGGCCGCGTGCGTGTACTGGCCGCCGTTCTCGCGAACACCCGGCACGTAGCCCTTGATGTAACCGGGATCGAGCGCCGACTGGTCGAACGGCGGCGCGAGCAATTGAATGACGCCGGCATCCCGGCGCACCAGCTGCATCCGCACGGCATCCATGGCGCGCTCGGCGCGCCGCGCCGGTGCGATCCCGGAGAGCACTGACCAGCTTTGCGATATCGCGTCGATGCGGCACTCGGCCAGCTGCGCCGAGCCCAAGGGTGTCCCGTCGTCGAAATAGGCGCGCCGGTACCACGCGCCATCCCAGGCCTGCTCGAGCATGGCGCCGAGGCGGTCCCGTTCCGTGCGCCAGCGCGTGGCGCGATCGGTGTCGCCGCGCGCTTCCACGTGCTTCGCGAAGTCGCCCAGGATCTTCGCGAGGAACCAGCCGAGCCACACGCTCTCACCGCGGCCCTCCTGGCCCACGCGATTCATGCCATCGTTCCAGTCGCAGGTACCGATCAACGGCAGCCCATGGCGGCCGATGGTCAGGCCGCGTTCGATGGCGTTGACGCAGTGTTCGTAGAGCGTGGCCCGCTGCGCGGAGACCTGTGGCTGGCCGTATGCTTCCAACTCCCCCGGGGCGAGGACGGGCGCCTCGAGGAACGCCACAGGCTCACCGAGCACCGACTTGTCGCCGGTCGAGTCGAGATAGTGCGCCACGGCGAACGGCAGCCACAGCAGATCGTCGGAGCAGCGCGTGCGCACGCCGCGTCCGGTGTGGGCGTGCCACCAGTGCTGCACATCACCCTCGACGAACTGGCGGCTGGCGCAACGCAGGATGTGCTCGCGATACAATTGCGGGCGCGCCAATCCCAGCGCCATCACATCCTGCAGCTGGTCGCGGAAGCCATAGGCCCCTCCCGGCTGGTAGAAGCCCGTGCGTCCCCACACGCGGGAACTGAGCGACTGGTAGAGCAGCCAGCGGTTCATGATCAGGTCGAAGGAATCGTCTGGCGTCTTCACCTGCACCGTGTCGAGAATGGTGTCCCACTTCGCGGTCGCCTGCTCGAGCGCATCTTCAGCTGCCACCGAGTTGCCGAAGCGGCTCACCAGTGCCAGAGCCTCCGCCTCCGACGGGCTGGCTCCCAGCAGCAGCACGAACTCGCGCGTCTCCCCCGGCTTGAGATCGACGCGCACCTGCAGGGCGGCGCAGGGGTCGAGCCCCGCGCCGAAACGCTGCGACAGCGCGATGCGGCCGAGTGCCGCGGGGCGCCTCAGGGAACCATTGCGCCCCAGGAATTCAAGGCGGTCCCCGGTGGCGGAGGCGGGCGGCAGACTGGAGTGCGCGAACGCGACCAGCCCGGCGAAGTCCGAGTTGTAGCGGTTGCGCGCGAGCACCGACCCGGTGGGTTCGTGCTGTTGCGTCACGACGAAGCGGTGTTCGCCGGCGCGTGGCGGGCACAGCGCCCACTCGTTGTAGGCGAACACGCTGAGCCGCCGGGCAACCGCGCCGCGATTGGTCAACCGGACGCGCGTGAACTTGAGCGGCTCCTCGGCGTGAACGAACACCGTGACCTCGCAGGTAATGCCGCGTTCCGCGTGTTCATAGCGGGTGAAGCCGGCGCCGTGTCGTGTGACCCAGCGCCCGCTGTCGGGCTTGCGTTGCAGAGGGCCCGGCGTGGCGCCCCATACGACCTGCTGGTCCTCATCGCGCAGGTACAGCGCTTCCCCGCTGAATTCGCTGACCGGATCGTTCGCGAACGGCGTCAGCCGGTTCTCGCGGCTGTTGCCCGACCACGTCCATGCCGCACCCGTCGCGCCCACGACGGTGCCGAAGCGCTCATTCGCGATCACGTTGACCCACGGCATCGGTGTGTCGGCGTCACCGTGCAGCACAACGGCGTACTCGCGGCCGCCGGCGGTAAAGCCGCCATGGCCGTTCTCGAGGCTGAGCTCCGGCAACGCCACCTCGAGCTGCAGCCCTGGCGTGCGCGGCATCGGTGGGCTCAGCGGATGCAATGCTCCCGGCCAGCGCGGCTCAACCGAGGGCAATGCGAGCTGGTCCGCCAGCTCACCGCGCTCCCCCCCGAGCACGGCATGCGCCGCCGCCAGCAACAGGACGCGATCAGCATCCGCCATGTGGTCGGCGCGCAGCAGGAACGCGCCTCCGGGACGGTGCTTCCATGCGGCCCACGTGCCCTTGTCGAGCACAGCCTGAAGTTGTTCGTGCATCTCGTCGAGGTACCCCGCCGGGTGCTCGTTCAGGATGACGACGTCCGCGCGCAGACCTTTCAGCCGCCAGTACTCCTGCGCCCGCAGCGCCTGGCGCACCAGCGCGAGGTCCGTGTCCTCGACGATGCGCACGACGAGGATCGGCAGGTCGCCGGAGATGCCATGCGCCCACAGTCCTGATTGGCCGAGCGTGTTCAGGGCCATCATCGCGGGCTCGGCCCGCAGCGAGGCATCCGTCCACAACACCAGCGAGGCGAGCCGCTCGTAGAGCTGGGCCTCATCGAGGGAGATGCCCAGATGCTGGAGGCGCAGCTGCGTCTGGGTCGTCGCCAGCGCGAAGGCGCGCGCCGCGGAGGTCGAATCATCGTACTTCTCGGCGAGCGCGATCGCCGCGGCACGCGTCGTGGCGATACCGGTCGCGAAGGCGAGCCGCACCCTGCCTCCGGGTGCTATGCGCACGCGCGCGCGCAGGCTCAGCACGGGATCGAGCACCGCGCCCGTGGTGCCCGACAGTGCGCGCCCATCGAGGGCGACCGGGTTCTCCGGCGTGCGGCCGCGGCCGATGAAGCGCGCGCGGTCGGTCTCCCACTCGATCGCGCCATGGACGCCGCGTTCGGCGCTCAGCACGTGCACTGCCCATGGCGCCAGCTCATCGGGCGAGCGCGGACGCCGGCCGCACAACAGAGCCGTCAGCTCGGGATGGTATTCCGTTTCGAGGAACAGCTTCTGGAATGCGGGATGTGAAACGTCGTCCGCCGGCGGCGCCAGCACGAGCTCGAGCAGGCTCGTCACTTCGATCTCGCGCAGGCGGTCGCTGTGATTGGTCAGGGTGATGCGGCGTACTTCGACATCGTCCTCGGGCGACACGGTGATTTCCTGCCGCGTCGTGATGCCATCGTCCGAGCGCTCGAACAAAACATCATCCGAGCAGAACGTGACCTCGTAGCGGTCCGGTTCGCGGCACACGGGCTGGTGGGCCGCCGACCACAACAGGCCGCTGCGTACGTCGCGCAGGTAGACGAACTGGCTGCCCGGATCGCAGGTGGGATCGTCGCGCTGCCGCGTCACTGCGTAGCCGCGCCAACTGCTCGCGCCACCTCCGGCGTTGGTGATCACCGTGGTGTACTGCCCATTCGAGAGGAAATGGGCATTCGGGTAATGCGTGTGCGGCGAACGGTAACGCCTTGGGGAAACAGGCGGTACGAGCGGCTCCGCGCGCGTGGTTTCGGGCGGGCGCGGGCGGATCACCGGGACATAGCGCGGGACGCGCTCCTGCAGCAGCGGCTCGGTGGCCTGTACGCGCGGGTCTGCGTGGAAGCGCCGCACCATCGGGGCGCCGAGCAGGGCGTTCGCGAACGCCAGCAGGCTCATGCCCTGGTGGTGCGCGAAGGTGGCGCGCACGGGATTGAGGCGCGCCGCCTCACGCAGGGGTTCGCCCTCAAGCTGCGGCTGCTTGCGCGGTGTGTAGTCGAGCGACTCGATGAAGCCGAACGCTCCCGTGGCTCCCTCCCGCGCGAGGCGGCGCAGGTTCGCCGCGGCCGCCGCCGGATCCACGAGGGCCGCGAGGGCGGTGGCATAGGGGGCGACGACGAGATCCTCGGCGAGTCCACGCTTGAGTCCCAGGCCGGGCACGCCAAACGCCTTGTACTGGTAATTGCCGTGGGGGTCGCGCACGTCGTAGGCGGACTCCGAGATGCCCCAGGGCACGCGGTGCCGCTGGCCGTAGAGAATCTGCGCCCTGACTACGGCCGTGCAGGTGCTCTCGAGCAACGTCTCGGGGTGGCTGCGCAGCAGCAGCAGCGGCATCAGGTACTCGAACATCGAGCCGCTCCACGACACGAGCGCCGTGCAGCCTTCGACACTGACCAGCGCGCGGGACAAGCGGAACCAATGTTCCTGCGGCACTTCGCTGCGCGCGATGGCGATGAAGCTGGCGAGCCGCGCTTCGGACGCCAGCAGGTCGTAGTACGAAGGGTCGAGCCGTCCAGGCTCTTCGGCGTCGGTCAGGCGGTAGCCGATCGAAAACAGTCCCCGCGTGCGGTCGTAGAGGAACGTCCACTTCATGCCATCGGCGAGCGCTCCTGCTCGCTGTGCGAGCGCGTGCAGTTCTGCCCGCAGCGCGCCCGGAGCGAGCCCGGTCACGGGCAGCGCGGTGAGTGCTTCATGCAGCAGTCTCCCCCACTCCGCGAGTTCGCTGGCGTCGTTGCC
>JAYSRO010000070.1:0-1704 GCA_043720995.1 Candidatus Eiseniibacteriota bacterium | reverse complement strand
TGGTGCTCGGACTGTCGTTCTTCGGCCTCGCGCAGGGCCGTGAGATCGGCTTCCAGGGTTTCGCGCGGGTCACCCTGTCGCTGATGAATCTCGTACTGTTCATCGTACCGTTGACGGGACTCATGCTGGGAGTCACGAGCATCACGGGCGGCTCGGGAGCCTTGCCCCTGCTACTGGCCCAACCGGTTGGACGGGGCGAAGTGTTGATGGGCAAGCTGCTGGGGCTGGGGTGCGCCCTGACCGCAGCGCTGGCGGTCGCCTTTGGCGGCGGCGGCATGGTGGTGGCTTTCAATGCCGGCGCGGAGCAACTGCCGGGGTTCATCGCGCTGGCGGTACTGTCGGTGACACTGGGCTGGCTCACCATCTCGACCGCGCTGTGCATCGCCGTGATCTGGCCGGACCGCCTCAAAGCCATGTCGGTCGCGCTCGCGCTGTGGCTGGTGATGGTCGTCGCCTACGATCTGATGGTGCTCGGCGCCACGACGATCCTGCGGGGTGTCGAACTGCAAACCGTCCTGTTCCCGGCGCTGCTGCTCAACCCCGTCGACCTCGCGCGCGTGCTGACCACGCTGGCCGTGGGATCAGGCGCGCTGTTCGGGCCCACCTCGGCCGTGCTCATGAAGATGTTCGGCACCCAGGCCGGGATCGCACTGGGCGCCAGCGTGCTGGTGATCGAGAGCGTGGTGCCGATGTGGATCGCCGTGCGCGTGTTCGCGAGACGGGACTGGTGACCGCCGCGCCGCGGGCAACACCCGTGCAACTCGCGTCCCCCGCTACCTCGCCTCATGTGACGCCAGAGCCTTACCGCCTGCTGTTCCCGCTCGGGATCCTCGCTGCACTCGGCGGCAGTGTCGTGTGGCCCGCGACATGGATGGGCGTTGTGGGTTACCCCGGCACCATGCATCGCGAGTTGATGATCCCGGGCTTCGAGCAGTGCTTCGTCAGTGGCTTCCTGCTCACCGCCATGCCGGCCTTCACGCACGGCCCTCGCTGCTCGCGCCTCGAGTTGGGGCTCGCCGTCGCGTTTGCGATCGCAACGCTGGCCGCGGCGTTTCTCGGTGCGCTGCCCGCCGTCGCCGGGGCGCAGCTCGCCAGCGTGCTGTTGCTCGTCACCGCACTCGTGCGCCGCGTCGCGCGCTCGCGCCAGCTTCCGCCTGAGGAATTCGCGTTCGTGGCGTTCGGCCTCACCGCGGGCTTGCTCGGCGTGGGCCTGCAACTCGCCGGCGCATTCAACGCCGCGCCCGCGTTGCCCGCGCGTTTCCCCGAGCGCCTCGTTTCACTCGGCATGGTGCTGTCGCTCGTAACCGGCCTGGGCAGCCTGCTGGTGCCGACGTTCGCCGGCATGCCCCACCCGCTCGCGCTCCCCGGCATCGCGGGCCCGCACGAGCGCCATGGCCGGCGTCCGTTCTATCTCACCATCGTCGCTGTGCTGGCACTGTCGTTCCTCGCCGATGCACTCGCGATTGTCCGGGTGGGCCCGTTGCTCCGCGCCGCTGCCGTGACCACCATGCTGCTCGCCGGCTGGAAGCTCTTGCGCCGCCCAGGCCACCGCACGCTGCATGCGCACGCACTGTGGCTGAGCGGCTGGGCCATTCTCGTTGGCCTGTGGCTCACCGCACTGCTGCCCGCCTTCGAACTCGCGGGGCTCCACGTGGTGTTCATCGGCGGTTTCGCGTTGCTCACGCTGGCGATTGCCACGCGCGT
>JAYSRO010000069.1:0-3605 GCA_043720995.1 Candidatus Eiseniibacteriota bacterium | reverse complement strand
CGGGCCAACGCCGCATAGCCGCCTGCCGCGCGATACGCCGCGAGACTCGTGGGATCGACGTGACCGATGCGGCGCAGCAACGAGAGTGAAGCGTCGCCGAACTGCGGCAGCGGGATCGTCGCCGCCGCGTCGGCGCCGACCGGCGCAC
Organism: Candidatus Eiseniibacteriota bacterium; assembly: GCA_043720995.1. Lineage (GTDB taxonomy): Bacteria > Eisenbacteria > RBG-16-71-46 > RBG-16-71-46 > RBG-16-71-46 > JANLWK01. The sequence continues at coordinate 3,457 of JAYSRO010000069.1, read as the reverse complement.
CGGCCAGCAGCGATCGCACCTGCTCGAATGTCGCGCCGCCAACCAACCGTTCGACGCACGGCTCGCCCGCTTCGGTGACGAGCGCTGCGGGTGCCACTTCGCATAGCCCCAGACATGGCGAGCGCATCCACGCGGGCGCCGCCGCGTCATGGTGGACGTGATCGCCTACCGGCGCGTGCGGCAAAGCCACGCCATGTTCACGCTCGAGCCGCTCGCAGAGCCCATTGGCGCCGCGCGCGCGGCAGCCGATGTCGTCGCACACATGCACCACGCGCTGCGGCCGCGGCGTGGTGGCGATCAGCGCATAGAACGTGGCGACGCCCCAGGCATCCGCAGGCGGGACGTTGAGGCGTTCGCAGACATGATTGAGGCCGCCCTCGCTGACCCAGCCCATGCGCGCCTGCAACGCCTGCAACGCGGGCAACAGCAGGTGGCGTTGTTCGCGCTGTTCGCGGCCGCCTTGCGCGGTGTGCGCATCGCGCAGGCTGCCCCGCGCGCCGCCATCCCACGCGGTGCGCGCGTCGCCCAGTAACGCTGCGATGCACGCGCGCTCTTCGGGCGTAGGCAGCGCGTTGAGCAGTTTGATATCCACTAGTGGGCGCCTCCGGCCAGCATTGGCGCAGCAGTCGCCGCCAACTCGACGCGCACGGCACACGCCTTGAATTCGGCGGTGCCGGACTTGGGATCGGAGACGTCGATCGTCAGCACGTTGGTCGCCACTTCATCGGGGAAGTGCAGCGTCATGAACACCACGCCCGCGCGCAGCGCCTTGTCCACGCGCGCCACGACATCCAATGCGCCGCGCCGCGAGGTCACGCGCACGATGTCACCGTTCGCAATCCCCAACCGCGCAGCATCCTCGGGCGAGATGTCGAGCGACTCACCCGTGTGCAACGGCGAGTCGTAGCCCGCCGTCTGCACGCCGGTGTTGTAGGACTCGAGCCGCCGCCCGGTCGTCAGCGTCAACGGGTACTCGGCATCCGGTTTCTCGACAGGACCCTCGTGGCGCACGATCGAGAATGGCGCCGCGCGACCGCCGCGCGGCTGCTCCCACAGGCGTCCATGCAGGAACGGCTCGCCCGCGTGCGTCTCGTCGGGGCACGGCCATTGGATTCCGCCCAGCGTTTCGAGCCGCGCGTAGCTCATGCCGCCCGCGAAGTGCGGGGCAAGCGCGCGGAACTCGTTCCACACGGATTCCGCCGTGGGCTGGCCGAAGTCGGCGCCCATGCGGCGCGCGACTTCGTTGAGGATCCACAGCTCGTCGCGCGCATCCGCGGGCGGATCGCACGCTTTGCGCACGCGCTGCACGCGGCGCTCGCTGTTGGTGACGGTGCCCTCGCCCTCGCACCACGTCGCGGCCGCGGGCAGCACCACGTCGGCCAACTGAGCGGTGCGGGTCAGCACGATTTCCTGCACGACCAAATGGTCGAGGCCCTTGAGTAGCGCCTCGACGTGGTGGCCGTCGGCGTCCGACTGCGCCGGGTTCTCGCCGATCACGAACAGCGCGTTCAACTCGCCACGACCCATGGCATGCAGCATCTCGGTGAGGTTCAAGCCGTAATGCGGCTGGAGCCTGACGTTCCATTGCGCTTCGAACTTCGCGCGTACATCCGCGTCGAGAATGTCCTGGAAGCCCGGCAGCTTGTTCGGGATCGCACCCATGTCGCCGCCCCCCTGCACATTGTTCTGGCCGCGCAGGGGATTGCAGCCCGAGGCCCAGCGGCCCACGTGACCCGTGAGCAACGACAGGTTGATCAGCGCCAGCACGTTGTCGACGGCGTCGTGATGCTCGGTGATGCCGAGCGTCCAGCAGATCATGGCGTTCTCGGCGCGCGCATAGGTGTGCGCAGCTTCGCGGATCACGTCGGCCGGCACGCCGGTCATCTGCTCGGCGGCTTCGAGCGTGTAGGGCTCGACGGACTTGGCGTAAGCATCGAAGCCTTCGGTGGCGTGCGCGATGAAGGCTTTGTGGTGTAAGTCCGAATGGATGATCTCGCGCGCCATGGCGTTCGACAGTGCGATGTCGCTGCCGACGTGCAGGCCGAGCCACACATCGGCCCACTGCGCGGATGATGTGCGCCGCGGGTCCATCACGTAGAGGCGCGCGCCATTGTGAATACCCTTGAGCAGGTGATGGAACCAGATCGGGTGCGCGTCGCGCGCGTTCGAGCCCCAGAGGAAGACAACGTCAGTCTCCTCCACCTCACGGTAGGAGTTCGTGCCGCCTCCCGCACCAAAGACTGTCGCCAGACCGACGACGCTAGGCGCGTGTCAGGTGCGGTTACAGCTATCGATGTTGTGGGTGCCGAACGCGACGCGCGCCAGCTTCTGTGCAAGAAAGTTCACCTCATTGGTGGACTTCGAGCAGCTGAAGATGCCGAGCGAATTCGGTCCCTTCGCCGCGATGTTGCGGCGAAAGCCCTCGGCCGCGCGATCGAGCGCTTCGTCCCACGTGGCGGGGCGGAGCACTCCATTATCGCGGACGAGTGGCTGGGTGAGACGCGCGTACGGACGTGATCCCGAACGAGTCTTCAAAGCAACGCCCTCCGTGTGCGGGCCGCAACAGAAGGCCCTGCCGCAGGATGGCGCAGCCCGGCAGGCCCCGGCAAGGCGTTTGCGTGTGGCTCGGGCGGGGGAACCCCCGCGTCCTGCCCGTGCAGATAGGGCTTCAGCCGGCCCCGGCAGAGGTCTAGGCTTGGGGGTACGGGCGCAGTGGCATCAATCGGTTGCGCCCTCCAGGCCGCTCGGGTCCAAGCCTTCCCTAAGGAGGACGCCATGGGACGTGTCGCTGATATTCTCGCCACCAAGGGAACCCAGGTACACAGCGTTTCGCGCGATTCACTGGTGCATGACGCGGTCAGGCTGATGGTTCGCCTGAATGTGGGTTCAGTCGTCGTGATGGACGGCCTGACTCCCACCGGATTCTTCACCGAGCGCGATTGCCTGCATCGCGTGACCCTCGATGGACGCGATCCACGCACCGTGACGGTGGGTCAGGTGATGAGCGACCAACTGGTGCTCGTCGACGCCGACCGCACGATCCAGGAATGCATGTCGATCATGACGCAGTCGCGCATCCGTCACCTGCTGGTAGGTGATGCCACGCGCATGCTCGGCGTGGTCTCGATCGGTGATGTCGTCAAGCACCTGACGCGCGAACAGGAATTCGAGATCGAGCACCTGACGCGTTACATCACGGGAGTGGCCTAGGCCCAAAACAAGCGCGGTTTCACACTCGAAGCGATGGCCGCAAGGGTCAGTTGTCGAACGCATGCTTGCGCTTGCCGACCGCGGATGCGGTCGGTTGCCGATGTCCATGTTGAGTTGATCACTGCTTCGATTCCCCTTCATCGTGATGTTGCGGTGGATCGTCGGTGCCCGGTACTTCCCAGCGGCGTGCGAGCTAGCAACGCAGCGGCGAGCGCAGCGCCTCGACGCCGCGCAGGAACACGTGCTG
>JAYSRO010000068.1:0-1710 GCA_043720995.1 Candidatus Eiseniibacteriota bacterium | reverse complement strand
GCCGTTGCCGCGCCTGTGGCAGCCCGGCCTAGCGCAGGAACGATCTCGCAGGAAGCTCCGGCATACAGAAGGATGGCCCGCTCCGCGAATCCACGGGGCGGGCCATCGCCATCCGACGCTAGCTCAGGCAGCGGTGTAGAGCTGCTCGGTGTCGATGGATCGTGAGAGCGGAACCGGCAGGCGGACCCAGAACGTGCTGCCCTCGCCGGGCTGGCTGATCACGCCGACATGCCCGCCGTGCAGCTCGCTGATGCGCTTGACCAGGTGCAGCCCGATGCCGACGCCAGCGTCCGGGCGCTCGCCACCACTGCTGCCCTGACCGAACAACTCGAAGATGTGCGCGGCTTCCTCCGCGTTTACGCCGGGACCCTCATCCGCGACATCGATACGCACCCAGCGCGGCTCGCGCAGTACGCGCACCGCGACCGTGGCGCCGCGTGGGCTGAACTTCACCGCGTTCCCGATCATGTTGGTGATGACCTGTCCCATCTTCACGTCGTCCAGCGGCAGGTGCGGCAGACCATCCTCGAACTGTTCCACGAGCTTGACGTCCGTCTTCCCTGCGAGTGCACGACTTGTTTCGACGGCCGCGTGCACGACGTCCCTGACCGACATCGTGATGGGCTTGAGCGTCATCTTGCCACTCTCCAGCCGCGTCAGGTCGAGGATGTCCTCGATCAATCCCATCAGCCGCCCCGCTTCGGTGCGAAGCCGGTGCAGGAAGTCCGAGCGCTGGCTGCCGTCGAGCCGCTCGCCCTGGTCATCCAACAACTCGGCGTAGGCGATGACCGACGTCAGCGGTGTCTTGAGTTCGTGGCTCGCGGTTGAGAGGAACACGTCCTTCATCGCGTTGAGCTCGGTGAGACGCACATTGGCTTCTTCGAGTTCGCACGAGCGGCTGCCGAGACGGTCCAGCACCTCGGCGCGCTCGATCACCGCGGCGACGTGCTCCGAGAACATCGTCAGGATCTCGCGGTGGTGGTCCTCGAACAACTCAGGGTGATTGATGCGGTTGACGTTGAGCACGCCAATACAGCGCTCACCCACACGCAACGGCAGCGAGAGCGCGGACGTGATGTTGCGGTCGCTCTTGTAGTGCTGCGTAAAGCTCGTGTCGTCGTTGGAGCGATTGAGCAGGGCCGGTTCACCGCTCTCCGCCACGCGTCCAGCGATGCCACTGCCGAACTTCACCCGTGCGCCGCGCGTGAACTCGGATTCGAGTCCATACGCCGCGCGCGTCTCGAGCTCGCCGCTCTCGGGATTGAACAACATGATCGAGGCCTGCTGCGCGCGGAGTGCTGAGACCACGCGGCGCACGATGATCTCGAGCACGACGGGCAGCTTGAGCTGCAGGTTGAGCGTCGTCGACAGGTGGAACATCGCCGACAGTTCGAGCAGCCGCGTGCGGACCTGCTCGGTCTCCTGCGACTCACGCACCAACGTCTCGCGCATGCCTTCGAGTTCGCGCTGCTTGAGCGCGAGATACAGACAGAAGATCGCCACCAGACCCGCGAGCCCGACGATGGCGTAGTAGACCTGCTCCGAGGATGGCCCACTACCGGGCTCGACGACGTTCAGCGCACCGACCAGCGGCAGGTACAGCAACGGCACGGCCGCACCCAACCCAATCACCAGCAGGAACACCCACGCCCACATGATCCAGTTGCGGCGCCGGATGTGGTTCGCTCGTGCTTTGACGCGCTTCGATTC
>JAYSRO010000067.1:0-7415 GCA_043720995.1 Candidatus Eiseniibacteriota bacterium | reverse complement strand
GAGAACGTGTTCCGGCGATTGCGTGAGAATCGACATGCTGCGCTTCCGCGGCCTGATCTCGAGGTCGTCTACAAGGCATCGTCCGAAGTCCGCAACTCGATCGTCTACGCCACCGTCCTCGTCGTGCTCGTGTTCCTGCCGCTGTTCGCCCTGAGCGGCATCGAGGGCCGGTTGTTCGCGCCACTGGGGATCGCCTACATCGTCTCGATCCTCGCCTCGTTCGTGGTCTCGCTGACGGTGTCGCCGGCGCTGTGCCTGTTCCTGCTGCCGAAGGCGAAGGTGATGGCGGAGGAGAAGGACTCGTTCGTCGTGCGCCACCTGAAGCAGTGGGACCGCCGGCTCCTCGGCTGGACGCTGCCCCATCCCGAATTCGTCATCGGCGGGGCGATCGTGCTCGTGTTGGGCGCCGCTGCACTCGTGCCCTTGATGGGCCGCGAGTTCCTGCCGCCGTTCAATGAAGGTACTGCGACCGTAAACGTCATTGCCGCTCCAGGCACGTCGCTGAGTGAATCGAACCGAATTGGCACCATCGCGGAGCAACAACTCCTGAGCGTTCCCGAAGTGGTCTCGACCGGACGTCGCACTGGGCGCGCGGAACTCGACGAGCATGCTGAGGGTGTTCACTACACCGAGATCGATGTCGACTTCCGGCGCTCGAAGCGAACACGCGAGCAGGTGCTCGACGACATCCGCAGACGACTGGGCGAGATCCCGGGCGTGTTCAGTAATATCGGCCAGCCCATCTCGCACCGGCTCGATCACTTGCTGTCCGGCGTGCGGGCGCAGATCGCAGTGAAGTTGTTCGGTAACGACCTCGATCAACTCCGCGTCAAGGCTGCCGAGATCCAGGCGGCCATGGGAACTGTGCCGGGAGTTGTGGATCTGCAGACCGAGAAGCAGGTGCTGGTGCCGCAGGTGCGCATCGAGGGTGATCGCGTGGCGCTTGCGCGCTATGGGCTCAATGTCGGTGACCTGAACGAAGCGCTTGAGACGGCGCTCAATGGGCGCGTGGTCTCGCAAGTGCTCGAGGGCCAGCGCACGTTCGACCTGCTGGTGCGCTTCGATGATGCCTCGCGCGGCAGTCTCGAGGCAATCCGCAACGCACTGATCGACACCCCCTCGGGCGCCAAGGTGCCACTGTCCGCGATCGCGGCGGTCGAAGAATCGCGTGGTCCCAACGTCATCCAGCACGAGAACGTCCAGCGCCGCATCGTCGTCTCGGCGAACGTCAGCGGACGCGATCTCGGGCGTGTCGTCGAGGACATCCAGAAACAGGTGGGTGCCCGCGTCGCGCTGCCGACGGGATACTTCATCACCTATGGCGGTCAATTCGAGAGCCAGCAATCGGCGACGCGACTGATTGGCATCCTGAGCCTGTTCTCGCTGGCCGCCATGTTCCTCGTGCTATTTGCGCACTTCCGCTCGGTGCCGATCGTCCTGCAGATCCTGCTCAACATTCCCTTGGCTCTGATCGGCAGCGTCGTCGCCATCTTCCTGACCGGGGGCACGTTCTCGGTGGCTTCGCTGGTGGGCTTCATCACGCTCACCGGCATTGCCTCGCGCAACACCATCATGATGGTGTCGCACTACCTGCACCTGATGAAGGAAGAGGGCGAACAGTTCGACATACACATGGTCATCCGTGGCTCGCTCGAGCGTCTGGTGCCGGTGCTGATGACGGCGCTCACCGCGGGGCTCGCGCTCATTCCATTGGTGCTGGCGAAGGGCGAACCCGGCAAGGAGATCCTTTACCCGGTGGCGACGGTGATCCTGGGCGGGCTGATCAGCTCGACGCTGCTCGACATGATTGTGACACCGGCGGTGTTCTACCGCTTCGGGCGCAAGTCGGCGGAGAAACATGTGGCCGCATCATCGGAAGAGTCGTAGCGCCGTGCTCGATATGCGAGCCGGGCGTCGTTGCACCATCCAAACAGGAGGCATCACGATGAAGACGAACGCGCGCAATGGGGCGATGTGGCTGGTGGTGTTGGCAACGGTGACGGCAGTGGCGGGTGTTGCGCTGTCGGGTTGCTCGTCGAAGCAGGGCACCTCCGAAGCCCCAGCGGCGACCTCGCAGGCGACCCCTGAAGCAACAATGCCCAGCGCCGAAGCGAAACACGGCGAGGCAGGGGAAGCGGTGAAGCCGGCGGGCTCTATCGCCGGAATCTGGGAGCAGATTGGCGAGGAGCAGGGCAAGCTGTCAGCAGCCATCGGGAACGGACAGCTCAAGGACGTTCACCATCTGGCCTTTGGGATTCGCGATTTCGTCGTGACGCTCGCGGACCAGGCGAAGCAGGCCGCCCCCGCGACCGCCCCGCAGCTGGCGCCGCTGGTCGAACAGGTGAAGGCATCCGCCGCCAAGCTCGACGAGCTGGGCGATGCGGGAAACCTGAGCGGCACCCAAGCGGAATACGCGATGCTGGAAGCCATCCTCACCTCGATCAAGGCCATCGCGGGCGGCCAGTGAACGAGTCCGCCACGTTCCGCGATCCCGTCTGCGGGATGTCCGTCCGCGAGGACTCCCCGCACCAGCACGCGCATGCCGGCACGCAGTACCGCTTTTGTAGCGCGGGATGCTTGTCGAAGTTTCGCGCCAGCCCGGAACGCTTTCTCAACGCTCCCCCGACCCCCGCTGACCGCGCGGGCGCAGCGGCATCACCCAACCACGCCGCGGTACCGCCGGGTCCGGCGGGCAGCGGCAGCTACACCTGCCCGATGCATCCCGAGATCGTGCGCGATGGCCCCGGCTCCTGCCCGATCTGCGGCATGGCGCTCGAGCCGAGGACGGTGACCCTCGAAGACACGGCGAACCCTGAGTTGGACGACATGACGCGGCGGTTCTGGATCAGCGTCGCGCTGACCGCACCGCTGCTGGTGGTCGCGATGGGAGACATGTTGCCCGGACGCCCGATCGAACGCGTCCTTGGCGGGACACTCGCGGCCCGGCTGCAACTCGTGCTCGCGACTCCCGTCGTGGTGTGGGCGGGCTGGCCGTTCTTCGTGCGGGGGGTGCAGTCGGTCGCGACCCGCAACCCGAACATGTTCACGCTGATCTCATTGGGCGTGTCGATGGCGTACGCGGAGAGCGTGCTCGCAACCGTGGCGCCGCATACGTTCCCGGCGGCATTCCGGATGCATGGAGGCCGGGTCGAAGCGTATTTCGAGGCCGCGGCGGTGATCGTGACGCTGGTGCTGCTGGGACAGGTGATGGAACTGCGCGCGCGCAGCAGCACAAACTCGGCGATTCGCGCGCTGCTGGGGCTGGCGCCGAAGACGGCGCGGCGCTTCCGGTCCGATGGCGCCGAGGAGGATGTCCCACTCGACCAGGTGATGGTGGGCGACCGGTTGCGTGTGCGTCCGGGCGAGAAGGTACCTGTGGACGGGGTCGTGCTCGAGGGACAGAGCTCGGTCGATGAGTCGATGGTCTCGGGAGAGCCGATCCCCGTCGAGAAGATCGCCGGCTCGCGCATCGTGGGCGCGACCCTCAACGGTACCGGCTCGCTGGTGATGCGCGCGGAACGCGTCGGCGCAGAAACGCTGCTGGCCCGCATCGTCAAGATGGTGTCGGAAGCGCAACGCAGCCGCGCGCCGATCCAGCGGCTCGCGGACAAGGTCTCGGCCGTGTTCGTACCCGCCGTGGTCCTCGCTGCCGTGGTCACCTTCGCGATCTGGGCGCTCGCGGGGCCACAGCCGCGTATGGCGTACGCCGTGCTCAACGCGATCGCGGTCCTGATCATCGCCTGCCCCTGTGCGCTCGGGCTGGCGACGCCGATGTCCATCATGGTCGCCACCGGCCGGGGCGCGACGATGGGCGTGTTGTTCAGGAACGCCGAAGCCATCGAGGTGCTGCGCAGCGTCGATACGCTGGTCATCGACAAAACGGGCACGCTTACCGAGGGCAAGCCCAGCCTGACGGCGATCGCCACCACTGCACCGTGGGAGGAGGACGACGTCCTTCGCCTCACGGCGAGCCTCGAACGCGGCAGTGAGCACCCGCTCGCAGCGGCGATTGTGGCGGGTGCGCAGCAACGCAAGCTTGCGCTCTCCGCTGCGAGTGATTTCGTGTCGCAGACGGGCAAGGGAGTCTCAGGCACAATCGAGGGACACAAGGTGGAGCTGGGCAACGCCGCATTGCTCGCCGGGCTCAAGCTCGAGCCGGGGGCGCTCGAGGCGGAGGCGGAGCGGATGCGATCAACCGGGCAGACCGTCATGTTCGCGGTCGTGGATGGCACCGTGGCGGGTTTGATCGGGGTCGCCGATCCGATCAAGCCGACGACGGCGGAAGCGATTCGGCAGCTTCATGCGGAAGGCCTTCGATTGGTCATGCTGACGGGAGACAGCAGGACCACGGCGGAGTCAGTCGCGAAGCAGTTGGGAATCGACGAGGTCATCGCCGAGGTGCTGCCGGACCAGAAGGCAGCGAAGATCAAGGAGCTGCAGGCCGCAGGAAGGATCGTCGCGATGGCGGGGGACGGCATCAACGACGCGCCCGCGTTGTCGCAGGCGCAGGTCGGCATCGCGATGGGAACCGGAACCGACATCGCCATGGAGAGCGCAGGCGTCACGTTGGTCAAGGGCGACTTGCTGGGTATCGTGCGCGCGCGCAGGTTGAGCCGTGCGACCATGCGGAACATCCGTGAGAACCTGGTGTTCGCCTTCGGCTACAATGCACTCGGGGTTCCGATCGCCGCAGGTGTGCTCTACCCCGTATTCGGCTGGCTGCTCAGCCCGGTCATCGCTGCTGCTGCGATGAGCTTCAGTTCCGTATCCGTGATCGGCAATGCCCTGAGGTTGCGTTCCCGGGCGATCTGACCGGTCGTTCGCCAGAGTGGAGGTCACGCGTGCAGTATCTCGCCATCGGGTTGTTCGCCGGAGTGCTCTCGGGGATGTTCGGAATCGGCGGCGGCATCGTGATCGTGCCGCTGTTGATGCTCGTGGCGAAGTTGCGGCCGGAGGCGGCGACGGGGACCTCGCTCGCAGCACTCCTGCTGCCGGTCGGAGCACTCGGCGTGTGGCAGTATTACAAGGCCGGCGTCGTGCACTTCCAACTGTCGGGTTGGATCGCGCTCGGACTGATGCTCGGGGCGTGGGGCGGCGCCACGCTCGCCTTGAAGATGCCCGAGCAGATCCTGCAGCGCGCGTTCGCGCTGTTCCTGGCGGTGGTTGCGGTGCGACTGTGGTGGACATCGTGAGCTGGCGCTCCCGCCCATCGTCTCTTCCCCGGAGGAATCAAGTCATGAAGTCCCTGCCCGCCATCGCCGCCGCACTCGCAGCACTCGCACTCGCAAACCCATCGCACGCGGAAGTGAAGACGCGCGAGGTCGAATACACGCAGGACGGCACCACGCTGCAGGGCTACGTCGCGTGGGACGATGCCATCAAGACGAAGGTGCCCGGCGTACTCGTGGTGCACGAGTGGTGGGGGCACAACAAGCACGCGCGCGCGCAGGCCGAGCGGCTCGCAAGGAGCGGCTATGTGGGCTTTGCGCTCGACATGTACGGCAAGGGCAAGGTGGCGACGCATCCCGCCGACGCGCAGGGCTTCATGGAAGAGGCGATGAAGGACCCGGCGGCGATGGTGGCGCGCTTCAATGCGGCGGAGGGCCAGCTCAAGCAGGATCCGCACGTCAACCCGGCGAAGATCGCCGCCATCGGTTACTGCTTCGGTGGCGCCGTCGTGCTCAACATGGCGCGCTCGGGCGCAGACCTCGCGGCGGTCGCCAGCTTCCACGGGGCACTCGGCACCGAGCACCCGGCGGAGAAGGACAAGGTCAAGGCGCGCGTGCTGATCCTGACGGGAACGGCGGACCCGTTCGTGCCCGCCGAGCAGGTCGCGGCAGTGGCCTCCGAGTTCAAGGCCGCGGATGCGCGCTACGAGATCATCCGCTACCCGGGCGCCAAGCATGGCTTCACCAATCCGGACGCCGCGAGCTATGGCATGCCCCAGCTCGCCTACAACGCGAGTGCCGACAAGAAGTCGTGGGCGGCGATGCTCAAGCTGTTCAAGGTGGCGTTGAAGTAGGCGTTGGCGCGAGCGCGGGCCGCGATCGATTGTCGTGCGGGTTCGATCGCGGCCACCGCGTTTCCCACCGTGACTTGCCCCAGCGGTAAAAGCCCAACGTCGCCGTTAGCCACGTTATGCCCATGAGATAGCCGCCGAGCACGTCGCTGGGCCAGTGCTCCCCGGCGTCGATCCGAGCGACTCCCATCAGCAACACCAGCGCGATCATTGCGATCACCATCGCGATGCGCCGCCACGATGGCGCCATGTTCATCCAGGCGAGGCAGCTCAGGAACCCCGCGAACGCCGTGAAGTTTAGGACGTGCCCCGCGGGGAAGGACCCGTTCGCAATGTGATGCTCGACGTGAACGAACGGGAACGCGGGTCGTGGCCGTGCCACCAGCGCCTTCACGAGGTGATTGAGCCCGGCGCCTCCGAGGAGGGCAAAGACGCTCGAGGCGGCTTCCCAGCGACGGCCCGCGAGCCAGAGCGCAAGGGTTGCCCCGCCGTAGGCGATGCCCACGACGGGCGGGAAGCCCAGCACGTTGAGCAGGTGCATGGGGAGCGCGAGGACACCGAAATCAACCGCTTGGACTGCCCGCATGATGGCGACGTCGGCGCCCCAGTAGCGTGTCGCGTGCGCCATAAACGACAGCACGGTGGACAGGCCGCCCGCGACCGCGATGAGCCAGACCCACGGCGCGGTGGGTCTGGCCCGTCGAGGCATCATGGAGCGTCAGGCGTGTGATGGCGCATGCGCAAGGTTCCCATCGTGGTCGGCGCCGTTGGTGCTCGGAGCTCCAGGGGCAGGCTTCATCAACGCGGGCGCTGACTCGACCGGTAGCGACAAGCCGATGCCATTGCCGACGATCATTAGGACCGCGGCGGGTAACAGGTCGATCTCGACGACTCGTCGCGCCGTGTGGATCGCCAAGTCTGAATTCGAGAGTACCGGATCCCCGGCCGTGATCTTGACCTTTCGCGCCCGCACTATCTTCACCTGATGAGGGTGCGGCGAGGCGGCATCGACGAAGTGCGAACCCAGGGCGGCATTGCCCATGTGGTCGTACAGGCAGACGTCGAGGAACCCGTCGTCCATCTTTGCTCCGGGCGCCAACAACAAATTGCTGCCCATGTACGGCGCGTTCGACACCGTGACGATTCGCGTCGATGCCTCGATCACCGTGCCGTCCAACTCGATGAGCATTGTATCCAGTTTGGTGTCGAACAGGCTTCGTAGCGCGCGCGGCAAGGTCCGCCACCGATGTTTCTCGAAGGCCTGCCCGGCCAGCGCGCCGATCGCGCTGAGCCCGACGCCGGCGCATTCGAGGAAGTATTCGTTCTCGGGGCTGTCGTTGGCGCGAACACGTCCGATGTCGATATGCCGCGTGGTGCCCATGGCGATCAAGGCGCA
>JAYSRO010000066.1:0-3615 GCA_043720995.1 Candidatus Eiseniibacteriota bacterium | reverse complement strand
CGCGTCCACCCTTCCAGGCGGCCTCGGCGCGATACACGGCATCCATGACGCGCGCCAGTTGGGTCGGCTGCAAGCGGCCGCGCAACCGGGCACTCGCGCCCTTGTCCTTCGCCCACCCGCCGAGCGCGCCGCCGACGAGATTGGACAGCGAGAACAACAGCGTCCCCTCTCCCACGGCGCCTTCGGCCAGCAACCGGCCCAAGCGCTGCGTGGCCTTCGTGGTGTCGCCTTCCGCGACGGCGGCAAGATAGCTCGACAGCTCGGAGCCGACGACGGGGCGCAGTAGCGACTTCACGTCGTCGAGCTTCAGCCGGCGCTCACGGGCTGCCCAGATGACCAATTTGTCGAGTTCGCTGAAGAACGCGAGCGGGTCACCCTCGCAGGTCTCGGCGAGCAGCAGCAGCGAGCCATCCTCGATGGTGAAGTCCTCGCGGGCGAAGCGGCGTTCGCCCCAGCGCACTAGTTCGGCCATGCCGGGCATCGGCGCTTTGACGTGGACACGACAGGCTGCGCGCAGTGGATCCAGGATCTTGCGGTCGTTGTCCGAGGCGGACTCGACGAGCACCATCGTCGAAGGGCTCGGCGAATTCGTCAGGACTTCGGCGAGTGCGACGATGCGCTTCTCGCTGCGCGCCCAGTCTTCCATGTCGAGCACGATGACGAGATCGCGCGGGCTGAACAGCGAAGCGCCCTGCCACGCCGCGAGCAATTGTTCGACTCCGGCTTCGGCGGCGCGGAACACGTTGGCGAGTGAGGACTGCGGCACGGCCTTGGCCCACGCCGAGCGCACTTCGGCGAGCAGCGCGGCCTTGACCGGCTCACATGGGCCATCGATGTAGATCGAGGCGGCGAACTCGCCGCGGCCGAGCGTCTCGAGCACCGCCATCGGTGTGGTGACGGTTCCGCGCCCGGTGCTCTTGCCGGCGCGCGGAGCTGCCGCGGCGCGCGGCTTTACCGGCTTGGCCGGGGCGGCATCGCCCGAGTCGTCGTCCTTACCAGCTTTCGATCGACCTGCTGAGGATCTCGTCGGCGATTTTTTGGATGGCTTCTTTGCGTCCATCCAGCTCCGTCTTCGCGTCCTGGCCCGGTACGGGCTGGACATAGTAGTTGGCCGTCTTGACCATCTCGTCGTCGCGCCAGATCTCGCGGTTCTTGACCTGGTCCTTGAACACGACGGAGACGCCGATGGTGACCCGGTACTCCTGCGCCAGGTCGGAATTCGAAATGCCGAACACGGCGTTGCGGTACTGCGTGATCCGTCCCTTGACGACGCAGTCGGCGGACTTCTCGTCGACCACGCGCAAGTGATTGTCGGCCACGAATCGTTGGACCACGGCATCCGTGACGACCTGCTCGAGCGTGTACTCGCCGGTCTCGTTTTCGAATTGCGGGATGGCGATGGTCTTCAAGTGCGACGGCAACAGCGCCGGACTCGCCGTGTACCCGCACCCTGAAACCAGCAGGAGGCAGGCGGCGAGCCCGGCCAGTGCGGCTCTAGGCCGCAGCCTCGTTGTTGTCGGAACCGGCGTCGTTGTTCTCCGACTCCCCGCGCCCGCCCCGGATGTCGTACAGCTTCATCCGGTAGCGCAGTTTGTCCCGTTTGAGGTTGAGCATCTCGGCGGTGCGACTCTGGTTCCACTTCGTAGCATACGAGGCACGCATGATCAAGGAGCGCTCGATCTCCTCGACGATCTGCTCGAACGCGATTCCCGTGGTGGGAATCGGCGAGGTCAGGTACTCGTCGAGGCGCTGGCCGAGCGAGGTATCCGCGGACGGACGCGAGCGCGGTGAAATCTTGAGCTGCGCCGTATCGAGTACCGGGCCGGTCTCGAGCAGCACCGTGCGTTCCATCAGGTTCTTGAGCTCACGGATGTTGCCCGGCCAGGCGTAATCGGTCAGCAACTGCTGGGCGGCCGGCGAGATCTCCCGGAACTCCTTCTTGAACTGCTTGGAGAACCTCTCCATGAACAACCGCGTCAGCGGCAGCACGTCTTCCTTGCGCTCGCGCAGCGGCGGCACGTACAGCGGCACGACCTTCAGCCGGTAGTAGAGGTCCTCGCGGAAGCTCCCCTCCCGCACCATCCGATCGAGGTCCTGGTTGGTCGCCGAGAGAATGCGGATGTTGACGGTGATGTCCTTGGTGCCACCGACGCGCTTAAAGGTGCGGCGCTCGAGCACGCGCAGCAGCTTCACCTGCAGCATCGGGCTCATTTCACCGATCTCGTCGAGGAACAGCGTGCCGTTGTTGGCCAGTTCCATCAGGCCCAGCTTTTGCGCGCGCGCGTCGGTGAAGGCGCCCTTCTCGTGACCGAACAATTCGCTCTCGAGCAGCTCGCGCGGGATCGCCGCGCAATTGATCTCGACGAACGGCTGATTGTGCCGGCCGCTCATGCGGTGCACGAGATTGGCGAAGTACTCCTTGCCCGTTCCGCTCTCGCCCTCGATCAGCACGCTAGTCGTGTCGCCGCGCGCCACCTGTTCGGCGATGGCGTACGCCTCCTGCATCGACGGCGTCGAGGAGTGCAAGAAGTCCTCATCGGCGAAGGCGCGATGGCGCAGCCGCCGCAACTCGATCCAGATCTTCTGCGATTCCAGCGCGCGATTGACGAGCGCCAGCAGTTCCTCGTTCTGGAACGGCTTCTTCACGAACCAGTAGGCGCCGGCACTCATCGCTTCGACGGCCGTCTCGAGCTCGCCGAACGCCGTCATCATGATGACCGGCATCTCCTGCTGCGTGCGCTTGACCTCGCGCAGCAGCTCGATCCCGGTACCGTCGGGCAGCTTCAGGTCGAAGATCGCGAGATCCGGCAGGCACTTCTCCAGCGCCTCACGGCATTCACGAGCCGAGCCGACGCCCGTCACCTCGAAGCCCTCGGCCTCGAGCGCCTTGGTCACAAAATGCCGAATGGAGTCCTGGTCGTCGACGACCAGGATGTGGGCTCTGCTCATGAGATTCCTCCCTGTCCTTCCGCGGGGAGCTCCACGCTGAACGTGGTGCCCCGCTGAGATTCACTGGTCACGGAAAGACTGCCGCCGTGGCGTTTGACGATGTCGTGGCTGATATAGAGACCGAGTCCGGAACCGCCGGGCTTGGTAGTGAAAAAGGGTTCGAAGATCGTGCGCAGGTGCTCGGGCGAAATACCGACCCCAAAGTCCTGCACGCGAATCTCGGTGCCCGTCAGCCGGCCGCGCGGCTTCCAGGCGGAGACATGGATGCGCAGCGTCGCGCCTTCAGGGGAAGCCTCCACGGCGTTCTTGATGAGGTTGATCAACACTTGCTGCAACTGGTCCGAGTCGTGTGGCACGGGCGGCGCATCGGGCGCGATGGCGAGCTCCAGCGCGATGCGCTTCTGCTCGCGCAACGCGTCGAGACACTGTGCCGCGTAGCGCACCGCTTCATCGACCGGCGCGGGCTTCAGCATCAGCTGCCGCGGATGCGTCACGTCGAACAGGTCCTGCACGATCGAGTCGAGCCGCTTCATCTCGCGCAGGATGAAGTTCAGGTTCTCCCGTTGTTCGGCGTTCGTCTCCAGCGTCCGCGAGAGGAATTGGATGCCGGCGCCGATGCCGGTCAGCGGATTGCGGATCTCGTGAGCCACACTCGATGTGAAGCGC
>JAYSRO010000065.1:0-3624 GCA_043720995.1 Candidatus Eiseniibacteriota bacterium | reverse complement strand
CCCCTGCAGGCCGTCCGCTCGGGTGGCACCGCGGCGCCGCAACGTTTGGCGTTGCGTGCTTCACAGGCGACGCCGTCGCGGCTGCTGACCGACTTCTGGGAAAACCTCGCCGAAGTCCCCGCCGCTCAATTCCCCGGCTATGCCTCGGTCGCCGCGACGCTCGCCGACTCCACGTCACAGGGCAACCCCTGGACCGCGTTCGTGATCCAGGCGCTCACCGCGAACCCTGCGGTGTTTTACTTCTCGAATGTCGACAGTGGTTATTCCGTCGACAACCTTGCGCCCGCACTGCCCACGCAATTGCTCGCGGTCCCGCGTGCAGGCGGGGTGGCGCTGCACTGGCGCGCGAGTAGCGACGCGGACTTCGCGGCCTACCGCATCTATCGCGGCAGCGATGCCGCATTTACGCCCGCGGCCTCGAACCTGATCGCGACACGGCCCGACACGGGCTACTTCGACAACACCGGCGCCACGGGCAGCGTGTACAAGCTCAGCGCGGTCGACATTCACGGCAACGCGAGCCGCTTCGCCGTCGCCTCGATCGACCAACCCACGGGCACGCTGATGAGCCTTCAGTCGTTGGAGATCGCTGACGGCGTAGTCCGGCTGGGCTGGCTGGCAGCGAGCCTTCCCGGCAGCAGTTGGACGTTACAGCGCAGGAGCCTGGGCGAAGACTGGCTCGATCGCGCTAGCGTCGAGGCGGATGCTAGCGGTTGGGTCGCGTTCGAAGACGTGGGGCTACTAGCCGGCGCCGCTTACCGCTATCGCACGCGCGGCAGCGTGCAGGGGGCGACCTACTATTCGCCCGAAGTCACGGTGGTGCTGCCGGGCGCGCAACTCGCACTGGCGATCCAAGCGGTGAGCGCGAATCCCGTGGCGGCCTCAAGGCTCGCCTTCGCGATCACGCTGCCCGATGCGGCCCCGGCGCGGCTGGACCTCATCGATGTCTCGGGCCGCCTGATCGAGTCGCAGGATCTCGGCGCGCTGGGCGCGGGCCGTCACGTGGTGCGGCCGTCCACCGCGATCGCGCATCGCGCGGGAATCGTGTTCGCGCGGCTCACTCAGGGAACGCGCTTGGCGAGCACGCGCATCGCACTGTTGGACTAGCGCCCAGTCGCGGGCGGTTGCCCGGACGGGCTCCTAACGGAGCAACACCCAGCGCGCGGTAGCGGACGTCGATGCCCCCGCAGCCGCGCGCACGAAGTAGATGCCCGCCTCCACGCGGCGGCCCAGGTCATCGCGGCCATCCCAGCGCAACACCGAGCGCCCCGCGGCGAATTCGCCGCGCGCGAGCGCGCGAACCCGGCGCCCGCGCACGTCGAAAACATCGACGCGCACGTCCGTGCGCAAGGGCGTCGCGAGTTCGACGGCCAACGCCTGACTCGCCGGATTGTCCCCCACCATGCGCAGGCCAAACACCAGCGGGCGCGCCGCATCGACGCCAGTCGTGGTGGTCGTCACCTCGAACGCATCAGAAATCCACCAGCCCATCTCACCCACTTCGTCGCGCGCCACCAGTTCCAATCGCGCGTTCGTGGTGCGCGGCAACGGCACGGTCCAGTTCCACTCCGGATCGGGATCGCCTGCTGTCACGAGCCGCGCGGTAGCGCCATCGTCGCTCGAATACCAAAGATCGTAGCCGGTGGGCTCGCCCTCGGCTGGCCCCGTCCACGTCAGTGGCAGCGGTTCCCCCGCGGCATGCAGGGAGCCCACGGCCGTCGTCATCTGCGGGCGCGCGAGCCGCGCGAATCCCGTGCCGCTGATCCACGTGCTGTCCGCCAGCCGTCCGCTCAACGTGAGCGGAACCGCGGCGCCATCCTGAAGCAGGGCGAGCAGCGCGAGCCGGTCGAATGCGAAGCGCCCTTGCAGGCCCGTGTATTCGGGAGCGCGCGTCGCATCGCTCGGCAGTCCCATGAGCTGCAGCGAGGGCCCAAGCACTTGGTGCGGGTCGCGGCCGCCGGGAAGCGTGACACCGCTCATCACCCAGCGCCCCGCATGGACGTGGTCGACGCGGTCGAGCCGCGCATCCAGCGCCACGGCGAGGGCACCCACCTGCAGCGAACAAGGAACGCTGGCGAGCGGGCGGTCCGGATCGTCACTGGCAAACCGCACCACTCCCGTGACGACACCATCGCCAAGCGCGTGAGCATCAAACGTGACCGCGAACGGCGCTGTAGCTCCCGCCGCGATGTTGGCGCCGGCGGGTGTCACCCTGAGCCACGCCGTGGGGCTCGACGCCGTCACGTGCAACGTCACGCCGCCGGTGTTCGCGACAACGAGCGTGCGGGCAGTGTGCTCCGCCTCCACGCCGAGCGCGGGCGCGAGCCGCGCGGACAACGTTGTGGGAGCCAGCGTGATCGCTGGGGGATAGAGCGCGCGTGCGCTCAACGCCACCACGACCTGGTCCTCGTCCGGGTCGTCGGAGTAAAGCCGGATCGAGCCGGTGCAAGGGTCGCATGCGTCCGAAGGACTGAACCGCAGATTCACGGGCGAGGTCGCCCCCGGTGCCACGAGCATCGGAAACCCAGGCGGCAGCACGTCAAACCCATCGCCCTCGAGGTCCGCTTCGGAGACGGTCAACAGCCGGTCCCCTTCGTTGTGCACCTGTAGCTGCGCCGTGATGCTACCGCCGAGCACCACGTCACTGAACACGGGCGGGATCACCGCGATGTCGGGCTCCGACTGGATGATGAAGTGCAGCGGGACCGTGACCTGCGCCTGGTTGGGATCGTCACAATCGATTTGGAGATGGCCATTGCGAATCGACTGCTGGCGCCCTGTCGCATCGAACACCAGGGGCAGGTCGACGTGGCTTCCCACCGCAATCGTGCCGGCGAGCGTGCTCATCGTCACCCACGGCGCGGGAGTGTCGATCCGGATCGCCAGACCCGCGCGCGGGTAACCAGCAGCCGCATTGATCGTCATGCCATCCGTGCGCGTGACGTCCTGGATTCCGACGATGCCGGAGGCGCTGGCATTGGTCAGTGTCTTGTACTGCAGCGTCACTGCGCCGCTCTGCTCGAGGATCGCCTCGAACGCGAAGCTGCCGCCTCCGGCATGCAGCGTGAGCCCCGTCCACTCCACGATCAGCCGGCCACTCTCGCGGCGGTAGTACATGCTCCCCGCGGGCGCCACGAGGTCCGTCCAGAACACCGCGAGCAGGTTCTCTGGCGCGCCGATTGAGGGGAGCTCATGCGCATCGAAGGATGCCGAAAGCGCGCTGAAGCTGATCCAACCATTGGAGCACGCGGTGAACTGGGTGAAGTGCGAGTCGTAGAACGGGAAGTCGAACCCGAGCGCAATCGGCGGCGAGATGACATCGTCCCCGCTGACCTGCATGGGTGTGCCGTTCCCCACCAGCTCGATCCACTGGTAGGCGGGACCTTGAGGATCATCACTGTCGAGCCACGCGTGCCCGAACCGGTCTGGCCCACCCCGAGCCGCGAGTCCCAGTCCTGCCGATGCCGTTCTCGGCTGGGCAGCAATCGCGCGCCCAGCGGCCGGGGGTGAAGCGGGCGCCTGCGCGAACAGGTCCGTCGTCACCAGCTTGATCTGGTAGTGCAGCGCATCGCCGCCGGTGTTGCCGATCGTGAGCTGCCGCGATACCTGATGTCCCACGTTCGT
>JAYSRO010000064.1:0-3629 GCA_043720995.1 Candidatus Eiseniibacteriota bacterium | reverse complement strand
GCGTGGCTCCGTTCGTGAGCGGGGACATGATGGCGAGCAGCATCCAGGCGCACAGCGGTGAGCCGGCCTGGTGCGCGTCGCCGGTATGGAAGCGCGAGGCGTAGGCGGTCAGGGCTGCGATGATGCGCGGGCGAGTCTCGGTTGCGAGGGCCATAGGCGGCGCATTATCGGATGGGCGGCACTCCCGTTCAATGGATTCCCTCGCGCCGCACCGCACGGCACCGCACGGCACCGCGCCGCACCGCGCCGCACCGCGCCGCACCGCACCGCACCGCACCGCGCCGCACCGCGCAGCGCCGTACCGCATCGCACCGCATCGCCCAGCGTCGCACCGCGCCGACCTGTGTCACTCCACGCCACTCCACGTACCCACGCCACCGTTTCCCTCACCGCCTTCCCAATGCTACGGTCCCGCGTCGTTTTCATGGAGGGATCTGGCAATGCCGTGCACGGTGGTTGTTGGCGCGCAGTGGGGTGATGAGGGCAAGGGGAAGATTGTCGACCGGCTGGCTGCTGAAGCCGATCTCGTGGCCCGTTACCAGGGTGGGCCGAATGCGGGGCACAGCATCAAGCGTGGGACGGAGACGCTGGTGCTGCACCTCGTGCCCTCGGGTGTCATGTACCCGCACAAGCGTTGCTTGATCGGCAATGGCGTGGTGATCGACCTGGCGCGGCTCCGCGCGGAAGTAGGCGAGCTCGAGAGCGCCGGGGTTGATGTCACGAGCCGCCTTGGCATCAGCCCGGCGGCGCACTTGATCCTGCCCTATCACAAAGCCGTCGAGGCGGTCGCCGAAAAGGGTGAGGGCGCGATTGGGACGACGGGCCGGGGGATTGGCTTTGCCTATCGCGACAAGGCAGCGCGCACGGGGCTGCGCATCGCGGACCTGATGGACGGGCAGCGCTTCGCGAGTCATGTCGACCGCAATCTCACGCGCTTGCGCTTCGAGTATCCGGAAGCGGCAGCGCAGCTCACCGAGAATGGCGCGGCCATTTTCGCGGCGCTCGAGGCAGAAATCCGCTGGGTGGCACCGTTGGTCTCAGACGTTGGCCTCGAGCTGCATGACGCGCTCGCCGCGAAGCAGAATGTTCTGCTCGAGGGCGCCCAGGGCACCCTGCTCGATCTCGATCACGGCACCTACCCGTATGTGACGTCCTCGTCCGCGAGCGCCTCCGGCGCGCCGCTCGGCGTTGGGCTCGGGCCGCGCGCTGTCTCGCATGTGATCGGCGTCACCAAGGCGTACGCGACGCGCGTGGGGTTGGGGCCGTTCCCGAGTGAGATGCCGGACACCGAAGCGAAGCGTTTGCGCGAGATGGGGGATGAGTACGGTTCGACGACCGGCCGTCCGCGGCGTTGCGGCTGGCTCGACCTGCCCGCCTTGCGCTATGCGGCGCGCGTCAACGGGCTCGATGGGTTGATCGTTACCAAGCTCGATGTGCTCGACACGTTTGAAGAGCTGCGCGTGGTCGTAGGCTACGAGCGCGACGGCGTCGCTTTGCGCGGCATGCCCGCCACCGCTCATGCGCTCGAAGCCGTGCGCCCCGTGTGGAAGACTTTCCCGGGCTGGCTGCAGTCGACCGAGGCCGTCCGCCGCTGGGCCGACCTGCCGCTGCGCGCGCGTGAGTACCTCGAGTGGATCGAGCGCGAGGTGGGAGTGCCGGTGCAGTCCGTTTCCGTGGGACCCTCGCGCGAGGCCGAAGTCCCGCGTTCGTAGGATTGCGCGGGCGATCGCGGGGGCTCGCGCGGGGCGTGGCGCGGGATTGCGCGGGCGATCGCGGCGGTTCGCGCGGGGCGTGGCGCGGGATTGCGCGGGATTTCCCAACGCGACTCCGGCGCCTCGTCTGCTCGGCGCGAGGGCGTCGAAGCGTGGGCGAGGGGTGTCGGGATCTCGACGCGCCGTGTGCTCCGGCAAGCGCGGAGTGCGGCCTGTGCCATGGTGTTCCAGCGCCAGTGCTCGCGGCGGTGATGCATCGCCGAAAGTGCCTACATTAAGAAGTGGCGGCGTCGGCTTCTGGACGCGTCCGTCGAGGCTCCGACTGTTGCGTCCAGCTAAACCCCCGGCCGTTTCGAAGACAGCTCTTGCCTGTTGCCAACCGACCAAGCCATAATCATTTGCGTAGGTGAATGCCGAATCGCGCAAGTGTCCCTGTTGATCAGGCTCGTCTGTGCGCCCGGTCCAAGGACAGCTCGTTACATGCGACGTGCAAGGTGCACGTCACGCGCGCGTCCGAGTTGTGCCAAATGATCCGCCGAGTTGTGCGGGTCTTGTTGAGTAAGTAGAGAAAAGAACAAGTAGGGCCTCCTTTCCCCATCACCGCCGCTCACTGCCCAAGGAGCTCCGCATGAACCCCCGCTACAACCCGCTTCATGACCGAACGCGTAAATTTGCGTCGAAGTTGTCGGCGCGATTTATCGCCCTCGTGGCCATGTTGGTCACGCTCACGGTTGTCGTCGGCGCGCAGGCTTTTGCCGCGCCGCTTCTGACCGACGATTTCACTGCTGCCCCCGGCACGCTGCTGACGGCGGCCGGATGGACGGCGCATAGCTCCGTTGGCGTCACCCCTATCGCCACCTCTGCCCCTAGCCTCACCTACCCGGGTTACGCGAACTCGGGTATCGGCAATGCCGCATCGATGTTGTCGGGTGAGGACGTCAACAAGGCGTTCACCAACCAGACGACTGGCAGCGTTTACTGCGCGGCGATGGTGAACGTCACGAGCAGCACCGTGACCGGTGACTATGTCATGCACTTTGCGCAGACGAGCGGTGCGACGGTCACGGCCTTTGCGTCACGACTGTTTATCAAGAAGGACACAGTCCCGACGAACTTCGCGTTCGGCGTGCAGCAAGGTTCGCTGGCCGCAAACACGGTCTATACCGGCTTCACCTTCGTTCCCGGAACGACCTATTTGGTCGTGCTGAAGCACACGTTTGTCGCGGGTGCGACGAACGACGTGGTTAGCCTATTCGTCAATCCGGCGATCACCGTGACTGAGCCTGCTGCTACGCTCACCACCACGACGCCAACCACGGCGGACCTGACGGGCATTATTTCTATCTGCCTCCGTCAGGGTGGTGCAACCTCGGCCCCCGCCGCCCGCGTTGACGGCATCCGCGTCGCCACGAATTGGACCGACGCCGTCGGCGCTGTCGCCACGCACAACATCACCGCCTCTGCCGGCGCGGGTGGCACCATCGCCCCGAGCGGCGTGACGGCGGTCCCGGATCTCGGCAGCCAGGCTTACACGATTGCTGCCAACTCCTGCTTCTCGATCGCTGATGTCCTCGTCGATGGCGTGTCCGTCGGCGCAGTGTCGACCTACACCTTCAATACGGTCACGGTGGACCACACCATCGCTGCCTCGTTCGTGGCGAATGGTCCTTACAACATCACGGCCTCGGCCGGTGCGGGTGGCGCGATCAGCCCGTCTGGCGTGACGTCGGTTGCTTGCGCCGGTAGCCAGGCGTACGCGATCTCGGCGAACTCCTGCTTCGTCGTCGCCGATGTGTTGGTCGACGGTGTCTCGGTGGGTGCGGTGACGTCCTACACGTTCACCAACGTGCAGGCTGCCCACACCATCGATGCCTCATTCGCAGCGGCTGCGACCTACACCATCACGGCCTCGGCCGG
>JAYSRO010000063.1:0-3634 GCA_043720995.1 Candidatus Eiseniibacteriota bacterium | reverse complement strand
TTGAACGCGGTCTGGTTCGGCGAGACGCCGATCGAGCCATTGCCGCTGACGGCCGTCGTCAATGAGTAGGTGTAGTTGGCGGTAAGCGCGCGATTCTTCGTCACCACGATGCTGAGCGGATTCGTCGCTGTCGCGGTGTCACCGGTCCACGCCACGAAGGCGTTGTTCGAATTGGGCGTCGCCGTGAGCACCACCGTGGATCCGTAGGTGTAGGTAGCCTGCGAGGGGCTGCGTGCGGACGTGCCGTTGCCCACATCCGTCAGCGTGACCGTGTAGGTGTTGAGCGCGAAGTTCGCCGTGTAGCTGCGGTTCTTGCTCATCACGAACACCAGCGACGCATTCGCGGTGGTGGTGTCCCCCGTCCAACCGGTGAAGTTCCAGCCGACGCTCGGGGTGGGCGTCAGCGTCACCGAAGTGCCGGGGTTGTAGGCGGTCTGGTTGGGGCTGCGCGCGACGCTACCGCCACCCGAGACCGCGGTGGTCAGCGTCCAAGTGTAATTCGCGGTCAGGCTCCGGTTCTTGGTCACGACGATGCTGAGAGGATTCGTCGCCGTCGTGGTGTCACCGCTCCACGAGACGAACGAATTGCCACCCGTCGGCGTGGCGGTCAACGTCACGCTGGAACCATGCGTATACGTCGCCTGGTCGGGACTCTTCGCGGCAGCGCCGTTGCCCAGGTTGGCGAGCGTGACGGTGTAGGTCTTCAGCACGAACGTCGCGGTCACGCTGCGGTTCGAGTTCATCGCCAGCGCGATCGGGTTCTTCGCGGCGACGGTGTCCCCGCTCCACGCGCTGAAATTATAGCCTGTCGTCGGCGTCGCGGTGAGCGTGACCACCGTGCCCGGTGTGTACGCCGTCAGGTTGGGGCTCCTGGCGACCGCCCCCCCGCCCACGACTGCCGTCGTCATGGTGTAGGTGAAGTTCGCGGTGAGCGAACGATTGCGCGTCACCACGATCGACAGCGGATTCGTCGTGGTCGTCGTGTCGCCGCTCCACGACACGAACGACTGCCCGGAGTTCGGCGTCGCCGTCAGGGCCACGACCTGGCCGTAGGTATAGTTGGCGGTGTTCGGGTTCTTGGCGGCCGTGCCATTGCCGAGCGTCGACAGCGTCACCGTGAACTGCGCCTGGGCGCCAAACGCATAGTCGCCAAACGCGGTGGCGCCGGTGACCTGCGTGCTCGTCGCCGTACGCGTGCCCGTCGTGGCGGCGTTCCAGGCGGAGGCGGAGTAGTGCCGCGCGAGGAAGATCAGCGGATCCGCGGCGCCGTCCAGGTCCGCGGCCACGAAGCTGAAGGTGCCGCTGTACTGGTTGAACACCAGTCCGCCGTTGGTCAGCGTCCAGTAGCGGTTGAGCGAGCGTGTGGCGTCGAGGCTCGAGGTGGCGACCTGCGGATGATCCGTCGCCGTGGTCGTGACCGTCAGCGTCCCCGCCGTGGTGATCGTCCCGAAGCTCAGGGCCGCGGGCGTGTAGGCCGTGCCGGTGCCGACCTCGAAGTTCGCGGCGACACCACTTCCCGTCGGCACGGCTTTGCTCAGGCTGCCGAGTACGAAACCCGTGGTCCGCGTGACGGCACCACCGCTGGCCATCGACACCGTGTTCGTGCCGTTGGTGAGCCGGGCAGCGCCCAGCGTAAGCGTGCCACTGATCGTGAGCGGAGTCGCCAGGGTCAGCGTGGGGGCGACGCCGCCGAACGTCAGGTGCTTGAGCGCCTGCGCCCCGGCGGAGAACTGGAGCGAGCCGATCGCGGCATCCCCATTGAGCACGAGGATGGAGTTGGCGCTGCCGCTGAACTTCGCGGTCAGGTCGGTGCCGCCGATGGCGCCCGCGATCGTCAGCGTGCGGCCGTTGAGGTTGAGGATGTCGCCCGTCGAACCGTTGAACGCCAGGCTGGCCGCCGAGGTGCCGGTTAGGGTGAGGTCGTTCAGGAGTTGCACCGAGCCGCCGGCCTTGTTCACGGCCACGAAATTCAGCCCCATCACGGTGGTGCCGCCCACGGTCTGCAGCGTCGTGCCGGTGAACTGGACGGTGCGCCCGTTCGGCGTGAGCCCGCCGTCGCAGGTGACATTGCCGTGTAGGAGAAGGTTACCGGCGCTGGCATTGCACGCCAGGGCCGCGCCGCTGGATATGGTCAGGTTGCCCAGCACGTCGCGATCCGAGTTGGGCATGGTGACCGTGCCGTTGCTGATGATGACGTGATGCGGCACACCGGTCCCCACGATGGTCCCCGCGGCCCACTCGATGCCGACGCTGAGGCTGGCGGCGTAGACCAGCGTCGGCGTGCCCGAGTACTTGGGCCCACTGCTGCTGATCGAGCCCCCCGAGTTCATCTGCACCGTACCGGTACAGGTGAGCCCGCCACCTCGCGCCAGCGGTGCGCCGACGCGCAGCACGCCGGGAATCGTGCGCGTCATCGCGGAGCCCAGGCTGATGCCACCGCCGCCCTGCACCGTCACGTTGACGGGACTGTTCGTCGCGGGCCAGTAGGCGCTCGTCGATGCCACGGCCACCGTGCCCGAGGTGTTGTTGAAGATCAGCGTGCCGGTCGCGGCGGCATAGCTATAGGTGCCGCTGCCGGCGGGAAGTCCGCCCTGGTTGAGCTGCAGCGCGCCGGTGACCGTCATGACGCCGTTGTTGAGGAAGCTGGCAGCGGCGATCGCCGCGGTCGCGCCTGCTGCGACGGTCGAGTTGCCGGCCAGCGTAATGCTGACCGCCCCCGACACCACCTGCACGCCATTGGCGTCGAAGTTCACCACCTGCGTCGCCGGGATCGTCAGCGCCGCGCCATTGACGGTGAGGTCGCCGGACAGGTTGAGCGCGCCCGTCATCGTCGAGGTGAGCGTGATGCCGGCGTTGGTCTTGAGTGTCCCGCGCACCGCCAGGGCGCTCGCCCCCGCGGCCGTGTACGTCGCGGCACCGGCGGAGCGCGTGAGCGTCAAGGCGCCATAGGTGGCACCCGAAGCATCGAGCGCGTAGCTCGCCGTGCCCGGCACATCGTATTCAAACTCACCCGTTTCGGTGCCGGCCGCGGTGGACAACCGCGAGCTGATCGCCGCGACCGGACGCGCCGTGTTGTGGACATAGCGGCCGCCACCGTTGATACGGAACGTCGCGTTGCCGGACGAACTGAAGGCGACGCCGCTGCCGGCCGATGCGCCCGAGGCATTCTTCAGCACCGCTCCCGCGCCGAGCACGATGTCGTCGGTGAGCGCGAGGCCATCTCCCACGAGCAACCCCGGGTTGGCGGTGTTCGTGGCCGGCAAGTTGAGCGTGATGGTGCGGCCCGCCGAAGGCGAAATCGTCAGGCGCAGCAGCGTCGTGGTGCCAGCGGGCAGGGACAGGGAATACGTCGCGGTCGCGAAGGTGTTGTCGAGGATGACTTCCTCACTGGCGATCGGCGTCGCGCCATCCGTCCAGTTCAGCGGGCTCGACCACGTCGCGCCATCACCGCCGGCCGTGGTGCCGAGCCATTGCTTTGGTCCGTTCACCTGGAAGTTCGCCGTCAGGGTGAGGTCGGAGCTCATCACGAAGTTCAGGGGATTCGTGGTGCCGGTCGCACTGCCCGTCCAACCGGTGAAGTGGTAGCCTGGCAGGTTGGTCGCGGTTACGGTGACGGCAGCACCCGCGTCGTACA
>JAYSRO010000062.1:0-1725 GCA_043720995.1 Candidatus Eiseniibacteriota bacterium | reverse complement strand
CGATTCTCATCTGTTCGCCGAATAACCCGACCGGTACCGTTTACTCCGATACGGAGATGTCCACGCTCGCCGCAATCGTGCAGGACAAGGGTCTGTGGCTGGTGGCCGACGAGGTGTATCGCGAGTTCATCTACGAAGGCGAGCGGCATCACTCGGTGCTGTCGCTCAAGGCCATCGAGCAGCAGGCGGTAATGGTCGACAGCGTGTCCAAACGCTACTCATTGTGTGGTGCGCGGCTGGGCAACATCGTGTGCCGCAATCGCGGCTTCATGGACGCGATCATGCGCATGGGCCAGGCGCGGCTGTGCGCCTCAACGCTCGCGCAATGGGCCTGCACAGCCCTGATGGAAGTGCCGGCGAGTTACATGGCGGGCGTCGTCGCCGAGTACGAGCAGCGTCGCGACACCGTGCTCGCGTCCCTGAACGGCGAGCCGGGCGTGGTCGTGCGGCGGCCGGAAGGGGCGTTCTACCTGTGCGTGAAGTTGCCGGTCGATGACTCGAACCGCTTCGCGGAATTCCTGCTCAGCGACTTTGCACTCGAGGGCGAGACCGTGATGGTGGCGCCCGCCGACGGCTTCTACGCCACGCCGGGGCTGGGGCGTGACGAGATCCGCATCGCCTACGTGCTCGAGCAAGCCAAGCTCAAGCGCGCCATGCGTGTGTTGACGGCAGCGCTCGCGGCCTACCCGGGGCGCATCGCCCGGGTCGGCTAGCGCTCGTCGGACGTCGTGAACACCGACTCCGGCAGCGGCCGGCCCAGCGAGCGCGCGGCCGAAGCCACCATCAGCTCGGCGGGAGGCAGCGGCCCGAAGTACATCGCCCGCAGCACACGGTGCGAGTCGATCACGAAGTACGAGGGCACGTGACGGCCCGTGCCTTCTTCGACGCTGTGGTAGAGGTTGGCGATCGCCGACATCGGGTCGCTCACCAGCGTCGTGGTCAGCCCCAGCTTGCGTGAGATCGCCGAGGCGCCACGCGTCGGCAGGTTCACGACAGCGACAGGCCGCACGCCCAACTCTTCCAACGCCGGAGCCAGCTTCTGGATGGCGTTCAGGTCCTGCTCGGTCGGGGCAAACATCACCAGGACCGGGCCGCGTGAGAGCAACTCGTCCGAACGATGCCAGCGGCCATCGGTCGCAATGTAGGAAAACATCGGCGCGGGACTCGCAATCTGAAGTGAGGCCGCGTTGGGCTCGACCGACAGAGGCGTGAGCATGCGGCGCTCAGTCCCCTGCGGCGGAGCAGAATTCATGGGCGATGGGCTTGCGGCCCACACTTGTGTCGCGAAGAGCAGCGTGATGCTGGCAGCGTAAATACTGCGGGGCATAAACCTGTCCTCCTCGCGAGTCGTTGTCGAGCAAAGGTGCCTGGGCCCGACCATCGCCCGCTCCATCACAACTGCAATCAGGAGGCCAGCCGGATTCCGGCGCATCTTCGTGTCACTGCGTGGGGCGTGTGCTTTCACCCATTGCGAGTCGAAACAGGAGGTGCAGATTGCGTGGTCGATGGGGCATGATCGCGAACATGAACGCTCACTCATTCAAGCAAGCGTGGGACGAAGCGATGGTGGCGGTGCGGCGTGTGTGCCGCGGGGGTGCCGCGGCGCTGCGTAGCGGCAGCGATAGCGCGGCGGTGCAGCGTGCGATTGGCGGCAGCATCGCCGCGGGCCTGGCGATCGCTCTACTGACACTCGGGCTCGCGGCCTGTGCGCCAGCTCACCCAACG
>JAYSRO010000061.1:0-7501 GCA_043720995.1 Candidatus Eiseniibacteriota bacterium | reverse complement strand
GAAGAATGAACAGATCACTCGATGCGGATCGCACGGCGAACCGCGTGCGGACTATAGCCGTGCGCTTGGGAGTGCGCCAACCCGCGGGAGACCTGCCCCGCACTGCTCTTTACCGCCGGTCGCTCCACTCGCCCGGGTGCCCCAGCGCGTCGTCATCGACATCGATCGCCAGCGAGCTTTCGGTCTCTTCGTAGCGGCGGCGGGCCTCCTCGAAGTCCTCATTCGACGGCCGGTTCGGTTCGCCGTCCTCGTCCACGGACTGCGACACGATGCCGTGGGATTCGAGCAGCGCCAGCGCCGCATCGGCTCCCGCGCGCGTCGTGAACGGGAAGAAGCCAAAGTCACCGTCGCGGCCCAGGGTCTCGACACGCCAGGCGTAGGAGCCGGCCACGCCGGGCTTCAGTCGCGCCGCTGTGAAATCGCCCTTGTTCAGCGGTGTGCCGGGCTTGCTGCCGGCACCGCCGCGGGGTGCGGCGGGCATGTAAATGCGGTTGAGCACGCTGTAGGGAATTGCGCTCGCGTCCATCGCGGCCTGCAGGCTATCCGGCACCTCGTCTTCGGAGTGGATGAGCGGGATCAGCCGAAGCTCGTGGCCATCCTGCACCAGCGCAACACCCTCGGCAGTGATCGGCACACTCTGGTGCTCGTGATCCGCATCGGCGTCATCCAGATCATCGAGCACGGACCCGCCGCTGCCTTCATCGTCGCCCGCCGAAGCGGCCTCGTCCTTGTTGCCCCCCGAACGCATGACCATCGCCACCACGAGAATCCCGGCAACCACCAGAAACAACAGCATTGGATTCACGCGGCACTCCTTGAGAGGCGAGGGAACATCGAGTCGTTACGGACGGCAGCAGCTCTAGAACTCGGCCGACTCCACATAATCGCCATACACCTCGCGAATCGCATTCCGGATCTCGCCTTCGGTCGCGTAGGTGCGGGCCGCATCGAGAATGTGGGCCATGACGTTCTTGTCGCCAGGATCGCTCGCGGCGGCGGCCGTCAGCGCCTTGAGCGCCGAAGTGGTCGCGCGATCGTCGCGCGTGCGGCGCAACTCTTCGAGCGAGCGCTTCTGCTGGGCCTCGACCTCGTCAGAGATGTAGAGAATCGGAATGTCGACCTTCTCGTCGGGCTCAACGTACTCGTTGATGCCCACGAGAATGCGCTGCCGGCGCTCGACTTCCTGCTGGTACTGGTAGGCCGCGCGCCCGAGCTCGCGCTGGAAGAACCCCTGCTCGATCCCCGCGACCACGCCACCCATTGCCTCGATCTGGCGGAAGTAGTGCTCGGCCTGTTCTTCGAGCGTGTTGGTCAGCGACTCGACGTAATACGAGCCGGCCAGTGGATCGATGGTCTCGGTGACGCCGATCTCGTGCGCGATGATCTGCTGCGTGCGCAGCGCGATCTTCACCGCCTTGTCGCTCGGCAGCGCGATGGTCTCATCCATCGAGTTCGTGTGCAGCGACTGCGTGCCGCCCAACACTCCGGCGAGCGCCTGGAATGCCGTGCGCACGATGTTGTTTTCGGGCTGCTTGTCCCACAGCGAGCAGCCGGCCGTCTGCGTGTGGAAGCGCATCAGCCACGACTCCTGGCGTTTCGCGCCGAAGCGTTCGCGCATGTGGCGCGCCCAGATGCGGCGCGCGGCGCGCAGCTTCGCGATCTCCTCGAAGAAGTCGAGATGGCTGTTCCAGAAGAACGACAACCGCGGGGCGAAGTCATCGACATCAAGCCCGCGCTTGACGCACTCCTCGACATAGGTGAAGCCGTCCGCCAGCGTGAACGCCAGCTCCTGCGCCGCCGTCGAGCCGGCTTCGCGAATGTGGTAGCCCGAAATCGAGATGGTGTTCCACTGCGGCACGTACTTCGTGGCAAACTCGATCTGGTCGACGATGATGCGCAACGACGGGCGCGGCGGGAAGCACCAGCACTTCTGGGCGATGTATTCCTTCAGGATGTCGTTCTGCAGGGTGCCGCGCAGTTGGGTAAAAGGGACGCCGCGCTTCTCGGCATTCGCGAGATAGAACGCGAACATGATCGAAGCCGGGCCGTTGATGGTCATCGACGTCGAGATCTTGCCCGGGTCGATTCCCTCGAGCAGGATCTCCATGTCGCGCAGCGAATCGACCGCCACGCCGCACTTGCCCACTTCGCCGTGCGCCTTGGGGTGATCGCTGTCGTAGCCCATGATCGTCGGGTTGTCGAAGGCAATCGACAGCCCCGTCGTGCCGTGCGCCAGCAGGTAGTGATAGCGCTCGTTGGACTCCTTCGGCGTACCGAAGCCCGCGAACTGCCGCATGGTGAACATGCGGCCGCGGTACATCGAAGTGTGGATGCCGCGCGTGAACGGATATTCGCCCGGCACTGCCAGATCCTTCGCCAGGTTCATGCCCGCGATGTCGGCGGGCGTGTAGAGCGGCTTGATCGGGATACCCGAGATCGTGAACGGGTAGAGCCCTGGGCGCTCCTTGGACTGCGCGTAGCGGTGCGCCCAGGCATTGACCTGCGTGCTCAGCGCTGCCGCAACTTTTGCTGGACCGCCTGCGACACCATTTGAAGTGGGCTTCGCGCCGGCGCCACGACGCTTGGGCACAGCGCGCGACGTGGCTCGGTGCGCGCGCGCACTCTTCTGGGACCTGCTGCGGGTCGACACGAGGGAAGCCTCCAGTACGCGGGGGACGCACGACGGGATCAATCACGGTGGCGCGACGATGGCATTGAGGGTAAGCGGGCGTCCGAACAGGGGTCAAGGCTCCGGATCTGCGCAATTTGGTGCTATCTTTCCCCCGATTCTGGAGTGCTCTACCCCTCTGCCTCAAGGAGATCCCGGATGCCGCAGTCTCGGATTGCTCGAATGCTGTTTCGTCTTGCCGTGGTGATTGGCTTCCTCGCCTTCTGCGGTATGGCCGGTACGGCTCCCGCCCGCGCAGGCGACGACTCCCCGCCCGACCTGAGCGGCGAATACACCTTCACCGGCACCATGCCCGATAGCACCGACTGCAGCGGCACCTTCGTCATCAAGAAGCGGATGACGGTCAGTCCGCACGATGGCCCGCAGTACAACGGCTACGACATCAAGATGAAGTACAACGCCGGCTGGAAGGGCATGGGCGTCGGAACGTTCATTGACGGCCACTTCAACTTTGCCGTGGCGAAGGACACCAAGTACCTCGCGGTCGTGACCTACCGCCCGATGGTGTTGTCGCCGTCCATGCAGGATCTCAAGAGACGCCTTTGGGACCAACAACACAGCAAGCCCGGCGCCATGCTCCAGTTCCACGTGAAGGATGATCCGTGGTGGGCCGACGCGTGGACCTACAAGCACTACGGCGTGTTTTTCCGCGCGGATGGCTCGTGGGGATTCGAGAACCTGGGCCCAGAGCATTTGGGCGACACGCCGGCGCTGGGCGACGGTTCGTGGGGCTTCGTGCGCACGTACTACGACAACAAGGGCAAGCGGGACATCCTCGATTACAAGAGCGGGCAGGTCACAGCCAAGGTCAAGGGCGATGCCGTCGAAGTCCAACTGAGCTACATCAACGACCGCGGCAAACTCGGCGAGCCCGTCATGAACTCAGGGCTCATGCCCGAGCCAAACATGCTCGTCGCGGTCTTCAATGGCGAGGGCGATGAAGCCGTCGGCTCGTGCAAGCCCGTAGGGATGACGAGGACGGGGCTCATCTGCGACGCGAAAGATCTGGGGCTCACGTCGATCACGCTGACGGTGCCGGAAGAGACTGCGAAGAAGAATCCGGGGTTGTTCCACTAAAGCGGCGGCGATCAGCAACTGTCCGCGCAGACAGCAGAGTTAACCTCGCTCAACAGTACTCGTCCCAGGACGAGTGATGTTGAGTTAACTCAACATCTGCGCGGGCGACGCAACTGTCTGCGCAGACAGTAAAGTTGAGCGCCGCTAAACGCTCACGCGTCCCGGCCAGCTCCCGCGGCAGCCGCCACCAACCGCGCCGCCGCCTGGTGCGGCGTCAGCCGGCGCGCGGCCAACTCTTCCACCATGCGCGCGCGCTCCGCCTCAGGCACGCGCGTGGCGAACTCGGCCCACAGTTGGCCCTTCAGCAGGTCGTTCAAGCGCTGCTCGAGTCGCTGCAGCCTTCGCGCCTCCAACTGCCCGCGCGCGCCGAGGTATTCGAAGTACTCCTCGATAGCGGTCGCCAGTTCCGCGATGCCTTTACCCTGCGTCGCCGTCGTCATCAGCACGGGCGGAGTCCAGTCCGCCGGCGCACGGAGCGCCAAGGCAGAACGCACGGCGAACGCGCCGCGATCGGCGCCTTCGCGGTCGGCTTTGTTGATGACGAACAGGTCGCCGATCTCCATCAGGCCTGCCTTCATGGCCTGCACGCCATCGCCGGATTCGGGCACCAGCACGACTACGGTGGCATCAGCGGTCTGGGCGATCTCGAGTTCACTCTGTCCCACGCCGACGGTCTCGACGATGATGCGGTCGAAGCCCGCGGCGTCGAACACATCGCACACTTGCGCGGTGTGCACCGCCACGCCGCCGAGACTGCCGCGCGTGGCCATCGAGCGGATGAACACGCCCGGGTCACCCGCGAGGTCGATCATGCGCACGCGATCGCCGAGCAGCGCGCCGCCGCTGAAGGGGCTCGTCGGGTCCACCGCCACAACGGCGACCGTGAGCTCGCGACGGCGGTATTCCTGCGCGAGCCGCGTCACTAACGTGCTCTTGCCCGCTCCGGGCGGCCCGGTGATGCCGATGCGTCGCGCGCTGCCGGTGCGCGGAAAGCTCGCCTCGAGCACGAACTTGGCGTCGCTGGCTTCGTTCTCGACCCACGACAACGCGCGGGCCAAGGCGACGCGGTCACCTTCGAGCGCGCGTGCGACCAACTGCTCGGCGGCAGCACTCATGCGGGACCCGGGCCTCCACCAACGCCCAGCTTCGCCGCATGCGCCGCGAACTTCGCGCGCACATCCGGCGTGAGCTCGGGGCACACCGCGAGCCGCGCGACGGCGGCCGGATCGAGGCTTGGGTGCACCTTCAGCTCGAACACGCGCCCAACATTGAACTCGGGATAGAGCCGCTCGACCAATTCCAGGCTCATCCCGGCTGCGATCTCGCCTTCAACGAGCACGCGCAGGTACCAGCCGAAGCGCCGCGTCTCGGCGACGCGCTTCACCAGTTCGGGCCGCTGCCAGCGTCGCGAGATATTGTCGCAGGGCCCACGCGGTTGCGTCACTTGCGCGCGCACCGCGCCGATCGCGTAGGTGTCGCCGAGGCACACGCTCGCCTCGTCGAGTCCGCTGATCGTGAGGTTCTCGCCGAAGCCGCCCGGGCCGATCTCGTCCGTGCCGAGCTCCGCGGCCCACAGCGCGTAGTGCTCGGCGCAATAGCCGAGCAGCGCGCGATCGGGGCCACCGTGCACGTGGCGCGAGTACTGTTCGTCGCCCACGAGCCCCAGCCGCGTCGCGCGCACTGGACCTGGCACCGCGTCCTTGTAGTAGGCGGTGCGCCACTCGCGATCGTCGTGGCCCGGAATCGCGGGGATGACGTGCGTGCGCACGACTCCCGCCTGGATTGAGCTAAGCTTGCCGGCAACGGGCGCGGTCATGGCTTTCGCTCGATGATCTCGCGGTGCACCGGTTCGCCCTTGTCGACGGGCTTGCCCCCCGAGAGGTAGTCGACGAACAGCGCGGGCAGTCCATCCGCCTCGAACAACTTGGGGCCGTTCTGCAGGTGGAAGTGCAGGTGCGGCTGGCTGGTGTTGCCGGAGTTGCCGCACAGACCGAGCGTGTCGCCCACGGCCACCTTGTCGCCGACCTTCACGCGCACGGTGCCGCGCTTCATGTGCGCGAGCAGGCCGAATTCCGAATTGCCGAAGTCGATCACCACATGGTTGCCGGCCGGCGCCTTCGGGTCGGTCTTGCCAATGGTGTTGTCGTTCGCGCCATCCGTCGCTTCGACCACGGTCCCCGCGGCGGGTGCGAGGATCGCCATGCCGAACGCATAGAAGTCGCTCAGCACGCGTCCCGTGCCAGTGTGGTCGACGCTGTCCTTCACCGCGATCAGGTCGCAGGCGAAGCGCTGGTCGCGCAGCGCGGCGTGATAGTTCTGCTCGAGCGTGCGGCCGCCCCATGCAACGAGCCACTGGCCGTTGAATGGCAGGTGCAGGGCGGTCTTGGTCTGGTAGTCGAGGAATTTGCTGTCGTACTCCTTCACATCGGGGATCACGCGGAACCCGGCCACCTTGCCGAAGGTCGTGAAGGCGTACTGCGTGATGAGCGGCTTCGGCACCATCGAATAGCGGCAGACCCCGCGATAGACCCAGTTGGCACCGACCATCGAGACATCCTCGCGGATGACTTCCTGCATCACGCCGACCTGTCCGGTGATCTGCTTGAGGATCGTCTCGAACTTGGAGACGTCGCCGCCCATGGCGGCCTGCATGCGATCGTCGAAGCTCGCCCACAGCGTCGCGGCATCGCTCAGCTTCACGGCCTCATTGAGCTCTCGGGCCTTGGCGACCACGGCGGCGCTGTCGAACGGGGCATCGGCGGCGCGCGCGGTATTCGCGGCGAACAACGCTAAGCACAACCCTAACAGGACAAGGAAACGCTTCATGACACCGGCTCCTTCTTCAACGCGCCAGGGATGGATTCGAGCACGCGCTTGGCGATGGTTGCTGCCGCATGGGGCGCGGCGATTCGGGCTTGCGCCTCGCGCATGCGCGACGTCGCATCACGGTCGCTGAGCAATTGCGTCACCGCCGCTTCAACGTCTTCAATCGTGTCCGCATGGACTGCTGCGCCTTCGGATTCGAGAAACTGCGTGTTGCGCACTTCCTGCCCAGGCGTCGGGCGGAACAGCACCAGCGGCGCGCGCTTGATCAGCGCTTCCGAGCAGGTGAGCCCTCCCGCCTTGCTGACGATGACATCGCACGCCTCGAGCAGGGCGTCGACCTCGTGCGTGAAGCCCAAGGTGCGCACTTCGCCGCGCATCGCGGCAGGCAACGCGTCGATCTCGTCCCGCAAACGGTGGTTCGTGCCACAGACGACGATCACACGCGGCGCCAGCGCCGAGGCCGCGACGCGTTCGGCAACCTCGACCAGCGGACCGACACCGCTGCCGCCGCCCATGAGCAGCACGACAGGCTGGTCGCGGTCGAGCCCGAAGCGTGCGCGCGCCACGTCGCGCCCGATCGTGCGCGCGAACCGTTCGTCCACGGGGATGCCCGTGACCTGGATGCGCGCGGGGTCCACTCCGTGACCCTCCAACTCCTCCGCCACACGCGCGCACGCCACGAAGTAGCGGTCGACATGGGCGAACGCCCAGAACGGGTGCGCCGTGAAATCCGTGATGACGCAATACAGTGGGACGTTGAGCCTGCCCCGGCCGCGCACGTAAGACAATGCTTCGACAGGCAGGAAGTGCGTGCAGATCACCGCTTCGGGCGCTTCGCGTTCGCACACGCGCACCAGACGGCGCAGGTTGAGCCTGTCGAGTGCTAACCGCACCGGTGCGGTGCCGCGA
>JAYSRO010000060.1:0-3652 GCA_043720995.1 Candidatus Eiseniibacteriota bacterium | reverse complement strand
GCATGGCGAACACCTCGCTGCGCTGCGGTTCGTTCGCCAATCGACCCAATGGATGGGTGTTCCCGCTCAAACATGCCGACATGGCCCTCGACCCGTTCGACAACAATGAAGACGTCCTGATCGGCGGCCGCGCCTGCCCGGGCTCCACTCTGGGACGCGTCGTCAAGGTCCGCCTGCGCGACGGGCGCGTGACCAGCCTCACCGATCCGGCCAACGAAGCCGGCTACGCGCACGGTTCCGCCCGCGCCACCGGCCGACCCGGCTGGTTCTACGTCAGCTTCGACCGCTCGCCCTCGTACATCGGCCGGCGCTTCTACGGTGAACTGGTGGCGGTCAAGCTCGATGGCAGTGGTTCGGTCCAGCGCTTCGGGCACTACCACAGCACCGCGAGCGTCTACCGCGCGCAGGCGCATGGCGTCCCGTCGCCCGACGGCCGCCGCATCCTGTTCGCCAGCGACTGGGCCCAGGACTGCGGGAACGGCTGCGGCAGCACGAGCGTGTTCGGCGGCTACGTGATCGACGCTCGCGACGGCCGGGACAGCATCCCGCCCGCGGGCGTCAAGAACCTGCGCTAGCCGCGCGGGATGGGCCGCTGCGCACGCACGGCTGCTCACGGCACCAGCACCGACGCCGGCGTGGGCGCATCCACAAACTCGCGCTGCCACGACTCCAGCATCATCAGGTTCCAGATCTGCACGTGCCAGTTGCGTGTGCCGCGATCGTGCTCGTCCAGCATGCGCGCCACGAACTCCGGCTCGAACCAGCCGCGCGCCCGGGCGCGGTCCGATCGCAGCAGGTCGTTCGCCATCTCACGCAACTCGCCCTTCAGCCAGCGATCGACCGGGGCATTGAATCCCATCTTGCGACGGTCGAGCACCGCATCGGGCACCACGCCGCGCAGCGCGCGTTTCAGGATGCGCTTGGTCTGGCCACCCCGGAGCTTGAGCCGCATCGGGATACGGGCCGCGAACTCCATCAGTGTGTGGTCCAGGAATGGCGAGCGCGCCTCGAGCGCATGCGTCATGGTGGCGATGTCGACCTTGGTGCACAGCGTGTCCGACAGGTAGGTCTGGATGTCGGCGTCGAGCACCTTGCTGAGGAAATCAGGGGCATCGCTGGCCGCGAACTTGTCGTACAGCAGCTGCTCCGCATCGCGCAGACCGGTCTGGGCGCGGAAGGCGGCGCGATACAGCATGGACTTCGCCTCGGGGTCGAACTGCGCCAGCCATGCGGCGTTCCGGGCTTCGGGTGACCGCGATAGCTGCGCCACGAACCGCTTGAGCCGCCAGCGCATGCTGGCCGAGGTCGCCCCGTGTGGAAGCGCGTCGAGAATGCGGCGGAATACGGCACTGCCCAGCGCGGGCGCCATGAAACGCAACTGCTGGGCATAGGCGTTTGCCACGTAGCGGTCGTAACCGGCGAAGCTCTCGTCGCCCCCGTCGCCATTCAATGCCACGGTGACGTGCTCGCGCGCGAGTTGCGACACGTACCACGTCGGAATCGCCGAGGCGTCGGCGAATGGCTCGTCGTACTGGCGTACCAACTGGGGCAGGATCTCGAGCGCGCTCGGCTTGACGGTGAACTCGATGTGTTTCGCGCCGAAGCGTGACGCGACTTGGCGAGCGAACGCCAGCTCGTCGTAGGAGTCATCGTCGAAGCCGATCGAGAACGTGCGCACGGGCCCATGCGAATGCCGGGCCATCAGCGCCACCACCGCGCTCGAGTCCACGCCGCCGCTCAGGAACGCACCCAGCGGCACGTCGCTGATCATGCGCAGCTTCACGCATTGCTCCAACCGCTCGAGCAGCTCGGCCTCGAGCGCACGCTCGTCGCTCGCCGAGCGCACGGGGAACGGGTCGGCATACGACAGCTTCCAGTAGCGGTGCAGCACGACGCGACCCGCACGCACCTCGAGGTAGTGCCCCGGCGGCAGCTTGCGTACGCCCCGGAACGCGCTCATCGGCGCGGGTACCGCCTGGTACGTGAGGTAGTGGTGAATCGCCACCGGGTCGGCCTCCCGGCCGATCGCGGGATCCTGCAACAGCGCCTTGACCTCCGAGGCGAACGCGATGCCGTCGCGGTCGGTGGAGTAGCACAGCGGCTTGACGCCGACGCGGTCGCGCACCAGGAACAGCTTGTGTTCATTCACGTCATAGAGCGCGAACGCGAACATTCCGCGCAGCTTCTCGAGGCAGGCGATGCCGTGCCGCTCATAGAGCGCGAGAATCACCTCGGTGTCGGTCCGAGACCGGAATGTCACGCCGTCCCGTTCGAGATCCGCACGCAGTTCGAGGAAGTTGTAGATCTCCCCATTGAACACGATCCAGCATCCGCCGGACGGGCTGCTCATAGGCTGGTGACCCGCCGCCGACAGGTCGACGATGCTCAGCCGGCGATGACCCAGACCGATCGCGCTCTCACACCACACGCCCGAGTCGTCCGGACCACGATGCGCGATGGCGTCGCACATGCGCCGCACCTGCTCCGCCGGGACCGGACGGCCCGATTCGAAGTTCCAACGGCCTGCGATGCCGCACATCAGGAGACCCACCCTTCCGATCGAACGGGGCCCAACGCCCCACCCGCATCACCGCACGATCACGAACCGTCCTGCGGCCGAACGCTCGGCCGTCTGCAAGCGATAGAAGTACAGACCAGATCCGAGCGAACGGCCGTCCTCGCCGCGACCATCGATCTGCACCTGATGGATTCCAGGTGCAAAGGACACGCCGTCGATCAGCACGCGCACCCGGCGCCCCGAGGCGTCGAACAGGTCGGCCCGGACCAGCCCCGGCAGCGTCGTGACGAAGCTCAGTGTGGCATCGGCATGAGTGACCGCCGGAATCACTGCCACGCGGAACGACAAGGGGGCGGGCAGCCCCGCCGCGGCTCCGGGATTCAAGGCGCCCTCGTCGGGTCCGCCCAGCAAAGTGGTTTCGCGCTGGCCACGGGTCCGTGACGAATCCGCCACCGCATTCCCGGCGCTCACCGAGACCGCAGGCACCACGCAGATCGACACATTGTCGACCAGGAAGACCTCCCCTGGCACGACGGGTTGGTCGAACACCTGGAAGTCGAGCGTCGTGCCGGAAGCCTGGGTGACGTGTTGGACCGAGACCCACTGCCAGACTGGCGTCAGCTGGACCGGGGCCGACAACAGAGTGGCGCCGAGCTTGGCGCCCCCGAGATACTCACGGATCTGGAGCTTCGCCGAACCGAGTGCGCTCACCGATCGCACCCACGCACCGAATTGATAGCGCGTGCCCGCGGTGCCCGAGTTGCCCACCCAGTTCGGACTGTCGTTGATCCCGAAGCCCGAAGTCGAGGCGGGCGCGGTGACCTGCACTGCAGAGTTGCCGTCGAATCCACCTGCGACGCGCGTGTAGGTGGAACCGGAGTAGGCACTCCAGCCGAGCACATTGCTCTCGAATGACGGATTACCGACCAGGTTCGTGCTCGGCAACACCGCCGCGACCGTGAGTGGCAGCGTGACCGTGCTCACAGCGCCGAGTGCATCGGTGGCCGTGAGTCGAACCGTCCACGCCCCCGCACCGTAGACGTGCGTGGTGACCGGTGAACTCTGCGGGCCAGCGCTCGTGCCGTCCCCGAAGTCGAAGCGGTAGGACAGGATCGTACCGTCGGGATCGACTGA
>JAYSRO010000059.1:0-1731 GCA_043720995.1 Candidatus Eiseniibacteriota bacterium | reverse complement strand
TCCCGCCGCACTACCCGGCGCGCACTCGGCGCTCAGGTCAACTCAGGTGGAGGAGTTTGGGGTGGCCACAAGTGGGGGATTTTGGGTGGCCGCCGGGGCAAGGGAGCGAGCAAGAGTTGGATCGTCAAAGACGAAGAGCGTGGGCAACACGCACAGGTCATAGAAGTCCTTGATCCTGCTGTTGGTTTCACCCAGGACAACCGCGGCGTGGAACTTCTCGGCCATCACCACTTCGTGCGGGTATGCTCGGAGCCGCGGCCCCTCGGCCTCGAGCAGCGCAGGAAACTGGATCTCGTCGGGCTCAGGAATGACGGCCTCTCCGTGAACCACATCGACCTGGACGTGGACTCGGGCTTGCTCCAGACCACCTGCCGTCATCGCCACTGTCGATCGTGCAGATTTCGGCGAAACGTGCTCGCACTTCCGTGGATGACGATGGGCCGTAGCCCAACAGATCGAGGTCACGAGTCGGTCGCTCAGCCCCACCGCCCCAAACGAGATACAGCATGGCCCCTTTCAGCACGAAGTCATCGCGGTATCTCGAAGCTGACAGGCGAGCCAGCAGCCGCTCGATCGCATGGCGCTCGAGGATCCGCTGAAAATCCACGCTTCGGTCTCTGGCGATGTTGGAGAGACGCGCACGCACGGATGACGCGACACTCGTGACCTGCCGCGTCATCGGGTGAGAGACTCCAAGTAGGGCCGCATGACTCGCGTCATCCGCAAAGCCTCAGCGACTCGGTTGATCCGGGTGGCGGTGACGCGCTTCGATCGCAGGCCATCACTGAGGGCCTCCATCGCCACATCGATTCCGATCTTCCGGCGATAGCGAAAGCAATCCACGATGGTCCGGGCGGGCGAGGTAATGAACACGTCGACGCCGAGCACGATTCGCTTTTCCACCCCATCGTGCAGAAGCCGGGGAGCGAAACGCACGACCTTCAACTTCGCAGGGGAAAGCCGAGGGCTGCGGGCCTTGCGATCGAGGGCGATCCACACAGCGCTCGGCGATTGGGTACCGATAGCGTGAATGTGCAGTGCCGTGAGCAGGCAAAAGACCGCGTGCGGCGTTCGTTTGGCGACTATCGCGATGGTCTCAAGCTCGGAGGCCTCCGCGTCGGTCCTGCGGTAGAGCCCTCTCCCCAACTGGTCAGCGGTGCCTTCCCGAACCCAGATGGCCAGCTGACTCTTGGGCAGGCCTTGCTCAACAAGGTCCCTGGGCCTGAAAAGCGCGGGGATCTCCTGAATTGCCTTGGGCCTCGAGGGCTTCTTCGCGGT
This sequence comes from Candidatus Eiseniibacteriota bacterium, assembly GCA_043720995.1. Taxonomy (GTDB): domain Bacteria; phylum Eisenbacteria; class RBG-16-71-46; order RBG-16-71-46; family RBG-16-71-46; genus JANLWK01. Next base: position 453 of record JAYSRO010000059.1, on the reverse strand, counting down.
AGGCATGGAGTGAGACTATTCCAAATTGTCGGCACTTGTCAACAACTGCCCACAATTCGGCATCGCGCTCTCCGGCACATCTGAATCCCGCCCGCCCCTACCCCTCATCCCCCGCCAGTTCCACCACGAACTTGGCTCCGCGTGGGGCGCGTTGTTCGGCGCGAATGTCGCCGCCGTGTTGGCGGACGATTTCGCGCACGATGGCCAGGCCCAGCCCCGTGCCGCCCATAGCGCGGACGGTCTCGGCGCGGTAGAAACGTTCGAACACGTGGGGCAGGTCGGCGGCGGCGATGCCGGGGCCGTCGTCGCTCACGGTGAGGCGCAACAGTGAACCATCGGTGGCGCCTGCGCTGGCCGCTCCCCCCGCGCGCGCGACACTCGCGCCCGCCGCGGCGCGATCGACATCGAGCCACACGTGGCCCGGGCTCGGCACATAGCGCAGCGCGTTGAGCA
>JAYSRO010000058.1:0-1732 GCA_043720995.1 Candidatus Eiseniibacteriota bacterium | reverse complement strand
CGCGGTCGCGGTGGCGAGCAGCTACACCTTCAACAACGTGACGGCCAACCACACCATCGCGGCGACGTTCGCACTGAACACGCTGACGATCGTGGCCTCGGCGGGCGCGAACGGTGCAATCTCGCCGAGCGGATCGGTGCTGGTGAACTACGGCTGGAACCGGCCGTTCACCATCGTGCCGGCCGCCAACTACCACGTCGCGACCCTCACGGTCGACGGCGTGGCAGCGGCACCTGCGACGAGTTACACGTTCATGAGTGTCACGACGAACCACACGATCGCGGTGACGTTCGCCATCAACGGCTTCACGATCACGGCTTCGGCGGGCTCCAACGGCACGATCTCGCCGGCAGGTGCGGTCGTGGTCGCCAGTGGCGGATCGCAGGCCTTCACGCTGACGCCGGCGGCGAATGCTCACCTGGCGACGCTGACCGTCGACGGTGTGGCTGTGGCGCCGGCGGCCAGCTACACCTTCACGAACGTCACGGTGAACCACACCATTGCGGCGACCTTCGCCCTCAACCAGCTCACGATCACGGCCACGGCGGGACCGAACGGCGTGATCTCCCCGGCTGGAGCGGTGCTGGTCAACTACGGCTGGAACCGGCCATTCACCATCGTGCCGGCATCCGGCTACCACGTCGCGACCCTGACAGTCGACGGCGCGGCCGTGCCGCCCGCGACGAGCTACACGTTCTCCAACGTCACGGCCAACCACACGATCGCGGTCACTTTCGCGAGCCTGCTCGCGGTGGACGGTGTGCCGACGGAACTCGCGCTCGCGGGTCTGCGCCCGAACCCGGCGGTTGGCCCGCTCAATGTGAGCTTCTCACTGCCGAACTCGGGGACCGCGAAGCTCGAACTGATCGACGTCTTGGGTCGCGTGGTCCGCTCCAAGGAAGTCGGCAGCATGGGGGCAGGCCGCCACATGGTGAACCTCGGCCACAACCGCGAGCTCGCGGCCGGCGTGTACTGGCTGCGGTTGAGCCAGGGCGGCCGCGCGGTGACCTCCAAGGCGACGGTGGTCCACTAGTCGGGGAAGAGCACGACGAATCAAGCCGCGCACGGAAGCCGCGGGGGAAGGGCGCTCATAAGGAGAGCAGAGCGAGAAATGAAAACTGGTCGGGCCCCGCAGGGCAGCAAAAAACAGCGACTGCGACCCCTCCGACTCGGAGCCCTGGGCTAACGCCTGGGGCTCTCGAGGTTTTGGGTGATTAAACACAATCGTGTTTTTTTGCACTGTCGGTCTGGACGACGATTCCAAATTCTGTTCAACTTATCTCTGCTGCGTTCGGCACACATCCGCGCTCCGAGTCCGTTGTGATTCAAGGACGTCCGGCGCCTCAGCGCGGAAGGGCACAAAGCTTGCCCTTGTCCCGCACGCATTGCCATGTCTCTACAAAGACGTGGTTGCTTCGTGTCTTGCCCCCGGAATCTTGCCCGTAGACTGCACGAAGCGTTTTCAAACACACATATCTCGATCAGCCGTACGACACCAAGGCTCGACATCCATCATGGCGCTGATCCACAACGATCGGCCTGCTCACGCAGGCCCGTATCCATTGGACCTGCACACGCCTGCACGGCGCGCGGCTTCACGCCGCACGTCGTCGCACCTGGGCGTGGCGCCTGCGAGCTCGTGGTTCCTCGGCTCTGCAATACCCAATTCCAATCGCCTTCGGGCGCGAGCGCGTGGGGCTGCATTGCCCGTGCGTGTTGCGTCGCGAGGGAT
>JAYSRO010000057.1:0-7523 GCA_043720995.1 Candidatus Eiseniibacteriota bacterium | reverse complement strand
CGCGGAACAACGTCCTCGTCTCGCACGGCCAGGTGATGTGTTCGAGTGTCGCCTCGCGAACGCGCCGGCACACCTCCGCTTCGCCAGCACGCGTGGGCCTTGGACCATCCGCCGCGATGTAGAGCCGCTCGGGCTGGTACTGCGCGATCTGCTCGAGCACCCGTGCGGTGGTGTCCGGGCGGTTGAACATGATCAGCAACACCGGCGCCTTACTCATGGGACTGCGATCCCCGCAGCGACAGGATTGGACGCAGCGTTATGGCGTTCCACAGGGCCAGCGTCTGCATCTTGAACAGCGGTGAGGTCTGTCGTGAGACCGCATTCGCAAGGTATGAGGCGACTCCCTGCGAGACCAGCGTCGCCAACGCGCAGCCTGCCGGACCGAATTTCGGGATCAGCGCGAAGTTCAGCAGCACGTTGATCACCGCCCCGGACAGCGCCCGGTAGAAACTGAACTTCTGCAGGTTCTCCACGATGAACCATTGGGACCCCGCCACCCCGAGAAAGACGAACACTCCCGCCCAGATGTGGAACGCCAGGACCTGCGCTGCCCCATGGTACTGCTCGCCGTAGAGCACGCGAATGATCACTGGCGCCGCGACCGTGGTCAGCAGGGCGATAGCCAAGCCCGCCAGCGTGACCAGATCCAGCACGCTTTGCAGCCGCTGCAGGTAGGCGCGCGGATTCTGGGTCCTCAGCTGAACGATCGAAGGGAAAAACGACGACGTGATGGCCACCGGGATGAAGTACCAGAACTCGGACAGTCGCACTGCCGCGGAGAATTCGCCCACCGCCTTCGTGCCGAGCATCTGTCCCAGCATCACCTGGTCGATGCGCATGTACACCATGATCACCAGGCTCGAAAGGATCAGCGGCCAACTGTTGCCCAGCAGCTTCCTTGCGAGCGCGTAATCCCACGACCACTGCCTGATCTGCTGGGATGCCCGAGAATAGAAGAACAACAACATGCCGACGCCGAGCAGGGTTTCGATGACGGCAGTCCAGACGAAGTAGATCAAGGGCCTCGTCTGCAGGATGAAGACGATCTTCAGGCTGGAGGCGGCCATGAAGGCAACGCTTCTGGCGATGACCGGAAACCGGGACCGCAGCAGGGACTGGAAGTGTAGCTCAATGACATCGAATGCCTGGAAGAAGCTGCTGATCGCGGTCAGCAGCACGATCGTCAGGAACAAGGGGCTTGCCGCTTTGGCATGCTGGGCAAGCAGCATCGCAACGATCAGGGCTGCGGCACCTGCGCCGCACTTGAGCAGGAAGGCAGTGCCAAGCAGTTTCGGCCTGGTCGCGGAGGCCTCGACGAGGTCGCGCACGAGGAGCTCGCTCAACCCGAGCCCCGAGATCGATGCGACGAGCGACACCAGCGCGATGGCAATGCTCCACAGGCCAAATTGTTCCGGCCCCAGGTAACGCGCCACCCAGGCCCCGACCAACAGGCCCATGCCCATCCGCACGATCTTGTCGGCGAACAGCCAGCCTGAATTGGCGATGATCTTGCCGAGGTCGGAGCTGTTCCGGATCTTGGCGCTGACGTTTCCGATCATGGCAACAATGCGCTGGTCGTGAGCATTCTCAGTTCCGCTCCCGGGGCCACACGATGCTCAACACCAACGCCACACCCATCACGATCACGCAGCCGATCAGGTTGTACCAGAGGAACGAGATCTGGGTGAGCTTGAAGCAAGCGATGACGACGGCCTCGGCGATGACCGCGCCGGCGAACACCGCGCTCCCTCCCGCACGCCGCACCAGGAAGCCCGTCATGAAGATGCCGAGGATGGTGCCATAGAAGAGTGAGCCGAGAATGTTCACCGCCTCGATCAGCGAGCCCAACCGCGCGGCGTACTCGGCGAACGCCACGGCGAACAACGTCCAGCCCACGGTGGCCCAGCGAGACGCGCGCACGTCGTCGAGCCCGCTGCGCGCAGGCTGCACGCGACGAACAATGTCGACCACGGTGGTCGAGGCGAGCGAGTTCATCTCGGCGGAACTGGTGTTCATCGCGGCGGCAAAGATAGCGGCGAGCACCAACCCGATGACGCCGATGGGCAACACGCTCAGTACGAAGCTCAGGAAGATGTAGTTCGTGTCGTTCGCCTGCCCCGCCGGGTCGACGGCGCGCACCAAGTCGGCCGCGCGCCTTCGCAGCGAATCCGCAGCGCCCTGCGCCCCGCGCAGCGCCGCAGTGGTGGCCGCGAGTTGCGGAGCACGCGCTGCCGCCGGCTCATGGCGCGCCTCAACGTAGGCGCGCGCAGCGAGGGTGCGTGTGGCGAGAGCCGCGGCGTAGTCACGCTCGAGCGCTCGCCACTCGGGCGCCTTCGCGCTCGTCGCGACCTTATGCGCCTCGACGGGATTGAAGAACAACGGCGGCGGCGTGAACAGGTGAAACGCGAACACCATCACGCCGAGGAACAGGATACCGAACTGCATCGGGATCTTGAGCAACCCATTCCACAGCAGGCCCAACTGGCTCTCACGTTCGCTCTTTGCCGCGAGATAGCGCCCGACCTGCGACTGATCCGCTCCAAAGTACGAAAGCTGCAGGAACAGCCCGCCGAGCAGACCCGACCACAGGTTGTAGCGGTCATTCGGGTCGAAGTGCGTGTTGAGCGCGCGCATGCGGCCGAGGACTCCCGCGGCGTGCGCGGCATCGGTCACTCCGACGCCCGCGGGCAGGGCGCGCACCACCAGCACGAAGGCGAGCGCCATGGTGCCGAGGATGATCGAGAACTGCAGCGCCTGCGCGTGGCCCACCGCCTTGCTGCCGCCGGTCGTGGTGTAGATGACGGAGATCGCACCGATCAGCAGGCACATCCAGCGAACGTCCCAGCCGAGCAACACCGACAACACGAGTGCGGGTGCATAGATCGTGATTCCCGCCGACAGCCCGCGTTGCACCAGGAACAGCGCGCTCGCCAGTGTGCGTGTCTTGCCATCGAAGCGGCGTTCCAGCCATTCATACGCGGTGGTAACGCCCGCGCGACGGTAGGCCGGGATCGCGGTGAAGCACAGCACCACCATCGCGAGCGGCAGACCGAAATAGAACTGCACGAACCGCAGCCCATCCACGTAGCCCTGGCCCGGTGTCGCGAGAAACGTGACCGCACTCGCCTGAGTCGCCATCACGCTGAGCACCACCGTCCACGAGCGCAGGCTGCGGCCCGCGAGCAGATAGTCCTTGAGATCGTGGGCACCGCGGCCACGCCAGACGCCGTAGGCGACAAAGCCGGCGAGCGTGGTGAATAACACCACCCAGTCGACGGTGCTCACGCGCAGCCCCGGGTCAGCAGTCCCAGCACGAGGATCTCGATGACCAGCACCACGACCACGAGCAGCGCCATGCGGCCAATGAGGCGCGTTGGCTCGCCGGGTTCACCTGTGTCGAAGGGTTCGCGCATGTTACCGCTCAGCGCGCCGGTTCTGGGCTCACGAGATTGGCGAGCAGGCGGTAGGCGCCTGCGACCCCCGCGGGCAACTGGCGGAACAGCGCGAGGCCCGTGTAGGCGTAGGTGCCTGCGCCCTCGCGGGCGTAGAGCACTCCGCCATCCTTCGGCGCCTCTCCCGGATCGTTCGCCGACAGCACGGTCTCGTAGCGCGGATCGAACGGGTTCGCATACGACAGTCCGCGCTCCTGCACCCAGCCCTCGAAATCCGCGGGGCCGATCGGGTTTGGGCTGCTCAACAACGGATGCCCAGCGCGCAGCACGCGCATCTCGGCGCCCTCGACCGAGACGCGATCACGAGAAACCGTGAAGGGATACGGCCCGAGCTTGTTGTCGAGCGTGCCGTCGGGCGTCTGGTACTGGACGATCAAGCGGCCGCCGCCCACAACGTACTTCCGCAATCGTGGCTCCGCGGCGAGCACGCGCGGATGCGTGTTGTAGGCGCGCACACCGATCACGATGGCAGCGAAGCGGGACAGGTCACCGGATTCGACGTCGTCATCCGTCAGCATGGTGACGCGCATGCCCAGCTGCGCGAGTGCTTCGGGCACCGCGTCGCCCGATCCCATGACGTAGCCCACTGCGGCGGCCACGCAGCGCACATCGGCGCGCACGATGCGGGCCCGCGCGGGCGGGAACAATGCGAGCAGGGGAACGTGCGAGTGATCGATCGTTACGAGCCGGTTCGACCACGCGCGGTCTCCCGCGCGGAACGAAGCGACGACGTTGCCTGTGTGCGCGTTCGCGGAGGGCGTGACACGGAAGCTCACCTGCGCGCTGCTGGCGCCCGCGGCGAACTCTGGCGCGACATCGCTGGGCGTGACACTCCAGCCTTCGGGGAGCTCGAGTGCCACGCGTCCCGCCAGGCTCGAATCGGCGCGATCCACGGTGACGCGTACCTCGCGCGGCGAAGCATCGGCGAACAGGTAGGCGCCGCGATCCAGGCGCAACGTCACGGGGGGCGCGATCTCGACCGGGCGATAGCGCTCGCCCTCGACCGGATCGACCCAGCGATAGACGACGGGCAACGCGAACGCCAGCGTATCGGCGCCGAAGCCGAGCAGGGCGCGCGCGGTGATGGCGGGCGGATCTTCAGCAGCGCCGATCTGCCGCGCATCCGCCACGCTGAATGCGCCACCCTGCGCCGGAGCGCGCAGCCAGTAGGGCTGCGATATCGCGGCATCGGGGGGAACAGTCACTTCGGCACTCGCGGTGAGCGGACGATTGGCGGCCAACGCCACCGGCACACCCGTCGCGGGGTTCCGCGGGGTCGCACCCCTGGCCTTACCTTCGCGCAGCCGGCTCGCCATCGCCGAGTCGACATTGAATCCGTACTCGATCCTGGATTCCAGGAACGGTTGACCTAAGGGCCCCACCATCTCGATCCGGTGCAGGTCAATCGCCGCGTTCGATCGTTCAAGCAGCGTCAGCCGCACGGACAACTTTGCGCCCGGCGCCACCATGGGCCGCGTGGCGACCGCCTCGAGCCACAACCCCGCGCAGCCACGAATGACGTCGCGCAGCTCCATGCGCCGCGCCACGACCCACGGCGCCTGCGGCAGCGCGCGCGCCGCGACCTCGGCGCGTACCAGCGTGGGCACGATGGCAGCGGGGTCGCGCGGGTCGAACGCCTTGGCAGCCGCAGCGAGCAGCGCGCCGACGCGCTCCCCGCCGGCAACGCGACGCCAGCCCAACTCCACTCCATCCAGCAGGTCCGTGGTGGCGGGCGCGCCCGCGACGAGTTGCAGGTACTGGGGGTTCGGTCCCCGGCGTTCCGCGCTGCCGAAGCCCTGGCTCTTGTGCATGCTGCGGCTCAGGCCTGCGATCTCCGTGTAGGAACGTGCGAGCAGCGGCTGGTAGGCGCCGACGTCAACCGTCAGCAAGGCGGGCGTGACTGAATCCGCCCGCGCCGGCTTGGGCTGCCAGTTATTCCACAGCAAGCGCTTTGCCTTCCACGGCGCGAGACCCAACTCAGGAAACCGCGCGCGGTCGGCGGCGGCGGTGAACGCTTCGCCCGCGAGTATTGCCGAAGCGGTGTGGTGCCCGTGGCCGCCGCTGCCATCAGTGCCGAAGCGCGTGATGACGACGTCGGGCTGGTATTCGCGGATCACGCGCACGACATCGGCGAGAACCAGATCGTGGTTCCAGATCGCCAGGGCTTCGTCGGGGTTCTTGGAGAAACCGAAGTCCACCGCACGCGTAAAGAACTGTTCGGCGCCATCGATGCGGCGCGCGGCCAGCAATTCCTGCGTGCGCAGGACGCCCAGCGCGTCGCCTGCTTCGGTGCCGATCAGGTTCTGGCCGCCATCGCCGCGCGTCAGGGAGAGGTAGGCGGCATGCATGTAGCGCCCGCGCGTGAGCCAGCACAGCATCGCCGTGTTCTCGTCATCGGGATGCGCGCCGATGTAAAGCACGGTGCCCGTGTTCTGCAACCGCTGCAGCGCGATCATGAGCCGCGCGGCATCCATCGGCTCGGGCGGGCGCGAATCGGCGGAAGCGAGCGGGGCGAACAGCGCGAGCGCGGCGAGCACTGTGAGGGCAGTGAGCCGGAGAACCGGCCGCACGAGGCGGGACATGGGGGCTCCGGAGGGCGTGAGGGGAAAGAGCGAAACGGGCGGACCCCCATCACGAGGGCCCGCCGTCGCGATTCAACTAGCCTAGTGGTTGTGCATGTCCTTGGCCTTGTCCTTCGCCATCTCCGCCATCTTCTGCTTCACCGTCCAGGGCGGCGTGACGCCATTGCTGCGCGCATAGGCAATCGACTGCCCGAGGTGCTCGTGACAGTGCGACAGCACGATGAGGTAGGCCGCGCGATGCGTCATCTTCATGCCGAAGAACTCGACTTCCTTCTCGGCGTCCTCGTCGGACATGTTCGTCAGCGCCGTCTTGAGGCTGGCGAACGACTCCTTCAATGCCATCTGGATGTCTGCCTTCTTGGTCAGCGAGGACTCGTACTTCTCCATGTCGAATCCCGCCGGCGCCGGCGCGCCCATCATCGAGGGAATTCCGTAGTTCGCGGCCGCGACGTGCATGAACACATCCGCAACCGAACGCACGCCCTTCGCCGGGCGCCAGGAATACTTGGCGGCGGGCATCGCCTCGGCGAGGTCGTTGAGCTTGCTCTCGGCGTCGCTGATGCTCGCGAGCATCTCCCCCTTGTAGCCGGTGGGCTTCGCCTCATCGGCAATCACCGGCCGCGCCACGAAACCTGCGACCGCGACCAGCGCTGCCATCACCAGCACGAACAGCTTGCGAAAACGCATGCGTGAACCTCCTTGTTGAGGGGTGGTGAAACGCCGGATCCCTGCGGCCCGGCGGGGAATACTAATGCAAGCGCTTGCGCCGGTTGCGCACGAAATCACGGAACACGTAGGCGCCCACGTCGGCGGGATCGGTCTCATAGAGACGTCCGTGATTCAACTCGGTGAGCCGGCGCACGAAATCAAGCAGCAGCCCGTCCGCCGCGAGCATGAACGTCGTAATGGTGATGCGCTTCTTGCGGCAGTGCGAGGCTTCCGCGAGCGTCAGGTTCACGATCTTGGGATCGAGCCCGAACGGGTTCTTGTAGAGCCGACCCTGCTCGCGGATCGCCGAGGGCTTGCCGTCGGTGATCATGAAGATCTGCTTGTTCACGCCCTTGCGATGCCCGAGCAGCCGCTGCGCCAGCTGCAAACCGGCGCGCGTATTCGTGTGAAAGGGCCCCGCCTGGATCTTCAGCAGGTCGCTCAATGGCACCGTGGTGGCGTCGTCGCCGAACAGCACGACGTCGAGCGTGTCCTTCGGGTAGCGCGTCTTGATCAACTGCGTGAGCGCCAGCGCGATCTTCTTGGCCGGTGTGATGCGGTCCTCGCCATACAGGATCATGCTGTGGCTGACATCCACCATCAGCACGGTGGCGCACGCCGAGAGGTGCTCTTGCTCGTACACCTCGAGATCGTCCTCGGTGACCTGCAGGTCATCGATGCCGTGGTTCTTGACGGCATTGCTCATCGACTTGAGCGGGTCCAGGTCCGCGAGGTTGTCGCCAAACTGGTAGGGGCGCGTCTCCGACAGGCGCTCGCCGCC
>JAYSRO010000056.1:0-7523 GCA_043720995.1 Candidatus Eiseniibacteriota bacterium | reverse complement strand
TCGCCTGAAGTTCGGAGCCGGTCCTCATACGTTGGGATCATACGACCTTCAGACGACATGCGATACCTTTATTTATTTACGAAGCCTTAGGGCCGCGGCACGCCTGTGTACTGACTTCCGAGCGTTATCGTCCCAGGACTCTACTGCGCCGTCAGTGCTGATTGCACCCAATGCCCGCACGAACTCCTGCAGGGCTCGAAGCGCTGTCCCAAGTTGGCCAGCGATGCTTTCAGTAACTACTTCGTGCTCCCTTGGCGTAAGAGGCAGAAACCTTACGGCAACAGCAGGGCTCGTTTGACGAAGACGTGGTTGGGAGTGGCCATCCTCACGAGATACAGTCCTGCGGGAAGCGGGTGCCCCGTCTTGGTCAAACCTTCGATGGTGTGGCGGCCTGCTGGATAGTCGGCGTCTACCAAACTCCCGACTTGGCGGCCTTGAACGTCAAGCACATCAATTCTTACATGTGCGGCACGTGGTAGTTCGAAGGCGACCCTCGCTCTGCTATGTGCGGGATTCGGGGTTATCGCGGCCAGCGCGAATTCGGTGATCGTTGCCGACGGCGTTGCTGTTGGGCCGTGGATGGAGAACGCAGCGTCGCTGGTGTCGGTTGTGGTGTGGGCGGCGCTGTCGCGGGCTACTACGCGGAACCAGGCGTCGTTCGTGGTCGGGACGGTGGCGGTCCAGGTGTAGGTGCCGGTGTTGGATTGGTTCGCGGCGATGGTTTCGTAGGGGCCGGTGGGGCCGGTGCGCGAGAGCAGCAGGTCGACGCTCGCTACTCCTGTGTTGTCTGTGGCGTTCCACTGGAGTTCGATGGGCTCACTGAGGCCGAAGGACTCGCCGCCGTTGGGCGCGATGACTTGGACCGTGGGTGGCGCGGCGTCGGTGAAGGTGGCGGAGAGGGTGTGCGCGGCGTGCAGGTCGGCGAACACCCAGCTCGACTGCGCGCCCTGCGAGGCGCCGTCCACCACGACATCCGCGACGGCATAGCCGGTATCCGCGGTGATCGTGTATGCAGGCGAGCTGCCGCACGCGTAGTCGACGGCGCCACTCTGCGCGATCTGGCCGTGCGGTCCTGCCGTTGCGGTCACGGTGTACGTCGTGGTTCCTGCCACGACCGCGATGCTGTGATCGGCCTGCACGTTTGCGAACGTGTAGCTCGCAAACGCGCCGACTGAGCCGCCATCGACGATCACGGATTGAATGAAGTGACAGTCGTCCGTGCTCACCGTGAAGGCCTGGTCTGCTCCGTGGTTGACCGCGACCGCGCCCGCAGGCGCGATGGTGGCGCCCGCCCCCGCGGAAGCGGTGATCGTGTACACGTTGAGCGTGAACGAAGCCGCGAGCGTGTGGTTTGCGGTGACGTTGGTGAACGCGTAGCTCGATGCGGCACCGATCGAGGCGCCGTCCACGCGGACGTCGGCAATGTGGTAGCCGGCGTCCGCGACGATGGCCAGCGACTGCGAGCCATCGCAGGGAACTTCGAGGAATCCCAATGGTGCCGAGGACGGCAGCACTGCGCCTCCGGGGCCAGCCGCGGTGTAGATCCGCTCGAGCTTCACACCAGCCACGATCGAAAGCGTGTGATTGGCCTGGACGTCCGCGAAGGTGTACGTCGAGTCGGACGTTTGGCTGCCGCCGCCGTCGGCAATGACGGCCTCGACGAAGTGGCAGTCATCGGCGTGAAACGTGAACGTCTGGTCCGCGCCGTGGTTGACCGCCACCGCACCCGAGGGCGAGACCATCGTGCCTGGCTCGGCCGATGCCGTGATGGTGTAGACGTTGATGGCGAACGTCGCGGCGATTGCGTGGTTCGATGTGACGCTCGTGAACGTGTAGCTCGAGGCCGCACCGATTGATGCGCCATCCACCAGCACGTCCGCGATGCGGTATCCCGCATCGGCTGCGATCGCGAACGCAGCGGACCCAGCACACGATACGCTGACGGAGCCCGATTGCGGGCTCGGAGTGATTGCTCCGCCCGCGCCCGAGCTCACCGCTATCGCGTAAGATCGCAGCGTCGTGACCACCTGAATGGCGTGATCCGCCTGCACGTTGCTGAAGGTGTAGCTCGTGTCGGGCGCCACACTCACGGGCACTCCATCGATCACGAGGCCGGCCAGGATGTGGCAGGCGTCGGCGTGGAAGGTGAAGGTCTGGTTCGCGAAGTGGTTGACCGTCACTGGCCCGGACGGTGAGATCGTCGCGCCCGCCTGAGCTGACGCCATGATCGTGTGCGTGAGTAGCTCGCCCAACTGGAAGTCGCCGAACGCCGTCACACCCGTGGCCTCGGTGCTCGTCGCGGTGCGCACGCCCGCGGTCGCGGGCTGCCACGCGGAACCCGTCCAACGTCGCACCGCGAAGTTCGCGGGCTGGGCGCCGGCATCGAGATCCCCAGGCACGAAGTTGAAGGTCGTCTTGCAGCTCGTGAATCCGACGCCCACGTTCTGCATAGTCCAGGTGCGGTTCGCAGTGCGAGTGGCGTTCAGGCCAGACGACGCAATCTGGGAGTGATCACCCACGGCGGTCGAGGCGAGAATGCTGCCGCTCGTGGTGGCGGTCCCCGCGAACGAAACGGACGCGGGCGCGTAGGCACTCGCGTCACCGACTTCGAACGTCTGCGTTGCGCTGCCCGCCGCGACGATGATGGGCTTCTGCAGGTTGCCGATCACATAGCGAGCCGCACCGCCACCCGTGAGTGTGGCGCTCGCGCCGATGATCAACTTGTTGGCGCCGGTGCGCACCTTGCCGTTGGTCAGCGTGAGTTGCTGGTTCACAGTCGCATCCGAGTTGAGTTGCAGCTCAGTGGGATTGTTGAGGCTCAGGTAGTCGAACGTCGTCGCACCCGTGAGCGTCTGGATCGCGGCGCCATTCAAGCCCACGGCGCGGCTCGCGGGATTGAAGGTGCCGGCGTTCGACCAATTGCCCGCGACATTGAGATCGCCACCGATCGCGGTCGACAGCGTGACCGTGGCACCCGCGGCGATGCTCACGTTGCCGCTGATATTCGCGGCGTCCGGGGTGGCGCCAAAGCCCACGGTGCCGGCATCGACGCGCAGGTCGCCGCCGATCGTCCAGGCGCCCGTGCCGCGCGTGATCGTGCGGCCGGCGCTGTTCATGGTGAAGTCCCACGTGCCGATCGTGCCGAAGCCCGTCTCGTCGGCGAGGTTGTTGAAGACGTAGCTGTTGCGCGAGAACGGCTTGGTCTCCGAACCGATCGTGGTGTTGTTGACGATGTAGTAGCGCTCGTAGCGCGCTACCGTGCCGATCGGGCCCGTGCCGTTCTCGGTGGGCACTGGCGCGTAGACGAAGCCGCCCGAGGACGTGAGATAGCCGAACCACGCGAACGACGCCGGCTTGCCGCCGATCGTTACCCAAGGAATCGCCACTTCGCGCGCGCCCGAGTTCGAAGCGTAAGAGCCGAATGTCGCGGTGGCGGCGCTCCAACCGTTGGCGCCATTCGCGGTGCGGTGCTCGCGATAGCCGTCCTTGAAGTACACGACGAGATCGGCGCGGCTCTGCAGGTTGGCGAAGCTGGCGCCATCGTAGTTGAAACCCACAGCCGTGCCGTCGGCGTTCGTTCCGCCATTGATCGGCGTCAGCGGGTTCTTGTCGAGATAGAGCACCGCGGCCTCTGCGGTGTTCGACGCCGAGATCGCGACGTAGAGATTCGTCGCATCCCACGTCATGTACCAGATCTGCGAGCTCGAAGCGCCCTGCTGGTTCTGGCCGTTGATGTGCACGCCGTATTCGTTGGCGGCGATGGTGCCGTCGACCGTGACGGCGACTGCCGGAGCGAGCGCGAGCACGAGATCGGCGCCGGAGAGCGCATGCGCCGGGGTGGCCGCGAGAATTGCGACACAGATCGAGGCTGCAATGCCGATGAGCACGCGCGAGGCGCGAGCGTGAGCACGGGTCACGAAGGTCATGGAGGCTCCGCGGGGGTTGGGCAAGTCACGGGCGCGGCAGCACGGCCGCCGGGACGCAACGGAATGGGGACATCTCACCAAAATTCTCCCCCAACCGCAGCCCGGCTACAAGACCCTTTCGGATCCTTTGGGATTACCCCCCGCCGCTTGGAGCCGCCAATCCCTTGCCCGTCTTCAATTGCTCCATGATGGCGTCGAGCACGGACTTGGGCGGCCGCACCTGGTCGAGTTTCAGGCTCGCCAGCGAGGATTCGACCATGCCCAACTCTTCGTTGAGCGGCTTCACATTCGGGTCGACATAGATGAGCCCGGTGAGCAGCTTCTGCTCGCGCCGGCTGCGCTCGAGCACATTGAACGCCTGCTCGCGGCTACGCGCATCGTGCGTGCTGTCGAGCTTCTGCAGCACCACGTGCGAGCCGTCCGGCATGGCGACGTCATAGCTCGTGCCCGGTTCGTAGTCGATGGTGATGTCTTCGTAATACGGCACGTAGTCGATCGTGTGCAGCGGCGCGTCGTGTTCCTTCACGAAGGCGTATGACTTGGTCGAGCCTTCGTGATCGGCGAACGTGACGCACGGGCTCACGACATCGAGCACCGCGGTTCCCCGGTGTGAGAACGCAGCCTTGAGCAACGCGCGCAACTGCTTCTGGTCGCCCGAGAACGAGCGCCCGACGAAGCCGCAGCCCAACTGCAGCGCCAGCTCGCAGCAATCGATCGGCATCAACTCGTTGATGCGTCCGCCCTTCTGCAACGTGCCCACGTCGGCGGTCGCCGAGAACTGGCCCTTGGTGAGCCCGTACACACCGTTGTTCTCGATGATGTAGACCACCGGCACATTGCGCCGCACGAGATGGCAGAACTGGCCGAGCCCGATGCTCGCGGTGTCGCCGTCGCCGGAGACGCCGATCAGCATCATGCCGGAGTTGGCGATGTGCACACCTGTCGCGATGCTCGGCATGCGGCCGTGCACGGCATTGAAACCATGCGAGTGACTCAGGAAGTACGCAGGTGTCTTGCTCGAGCAGCCGATGCCCGACAACTTGGCGACGCGATGCGGCTCGAGATTCGACTCGTAGGCCGCCTGGATGATGCCCGCCGTAATGGCGTTGTGCCCGCAACCCGGGCACAGCGTCGTCTTGGCGCCATCGTAGTCGGCCTTGCTGAGTCCCAGCCGGTTACGCGCTCCGGGCGGGACGACGGGGGTTTCGGTCATGGGCTGCTCCTCGCGATGCGGCACTGGACATCATGGCTGTTGGGAGATTGGCGGCTAAGGCGCCCAGTCGTCAACCCGCAGCGACACCCGTTGCGACGACCATTCCTGACTACCGCGTCCGCAGCTCGCGGCGGCCCTGGCTCGCTCCATCGGGATGGAACTCGAGCGCTTCGACCACTCCGGAGCGCCCCACAACCACGCGGAAGAAATCGATGCGGTCATTGGGGAAGTACAGGATGTCACGGCCGTCGTACGCGAGCTCCCGCTCGGGACCTTGGTCACGCTGCACGAACAATCGGTGGCCGCGAACGGTGAGAATGCGCAATGAGGCGGGCCCGGCGCGATAGCTGCCGGCGAGCCTCGCGACTGGCGCATCGTGCGACACATCGCCGAACTGCCGGTATGGCCGGCCTATGGCGATGGCGCCCAACCGGTGGGCAATCGATCGGGCGTTGATCACTCCTGCGTCGGAGTTCGTGAGCACGATCACCGTGACGTCCTCTTCGGGGAAGTACGTCCATTGGGACGAGAACCCATCGATCTGCCCGTTGTGTTCGATCACCGGCTGGTCACGGACAGCCCCAAGCATCACGCCGAGCCCATAGGGAAACACCTGCCCGTCCTGGGACTTGCGAGCAGTGGTCATAAGGCGCAGCAACGTGTCCGGGAGCAACTTTCCGCGAGTGAGTGCGCGCGCGAACAGTAGCAAGTCGTCCACTGTTGAGGACAACGCGCCCGCAGGACCAGGACCCGTCAGGCTCGCGAACGGTGCCCGGATCGTGGTTCCGCTCGTGTCGGCGCTGTAACCCGCGACGCTCCCACTCACCAGCCGCTGGTCCCCGTGATAACTGGTGTGGGTCATGTCGAGCGGCACCAGCACCTGATCCGCGATGGCGTCGTACCACGACCGCCCAGTCACCGTTTCAATGACGGAACCGAGCAGCATGTAACCTGAGTTGCTGTATCGCCAGTCCGTTCCCGGGGCAAACTCGAGCGGCTGCTGCTGGATGATGCGCACGAGTTCCGCGCTCGTTACTGTGCGGGCCGGTTCCGAGTTCCAGTTGTCGCTGACGCCCGCCGTGTGGCTGAGCAGTTGGGTGACGGTGAGCTTGTCGGCGTCCGGATATCCCGGCATGAACCGCGACAATCGGTCCTCGAGGGACAACTGCCCTTTCGAGGCGAGCCTGAGGACCGTCGCCGACGTGAGCATCTTGGTAATCGACCCGATGCGGAACACATGACGGGGCTCCATCGGGACCCCGAGTTCGATCTCGGCACGACCTCTAGCCGCACGGAACAAGACGCGATCGCCCTGCGCGACGAGCACCGCGGCTCCGGGGCCGTCCGGATCGATGCCTGCGACGAGCAGCGACTCCGCGGCACCCGCGATGAGTCGCTGGGCGGGCGGGGCCGCTGGGGCAACCGCCGTGATGCTGGCGAGCAGCGCGAGCAGTACTGGGATCATGCCGTTGATGGGGCCGCGCCTACCCGCTCCAACATCACATTCCCCGCCATGCGCCTGGCGCGCTTGCGTCCTTCGGGTGATTGGAACGAGAACATCAGGTCGAAGAACCAGGCTCCCGGCATGCGGCGGTTGAGGCGCTTGGAATCGGCCCACATGGAACGGAACTCGCGCTCCTTCCAGCCGAATGGCTTGAAGAACCCTGTGCTGTTCGCGGGAGCGAACAGGAACGGCGAGTTCGCGCCGCCCGGCCCGTTCCCGCGGGACTTGCTGATGCGCGCAAGGATTTGCGGCGAGAGCAGGTCGAACATCCACCAGCGGAACGACGGCTGCGCGGCGAGGTCGGTCGCAAGTGCTGCGACGGCTTCGGGCGTGAGATAGATGATCAGGCCCTCGCTGATCACGAGCGTCGCGCGGCTGGCCGCGCCGATCTCGCTGAACAACGCGCGGCGCACGGCTTCCTCGCGCAGGTCCGCGGCGCGCGTCTCGTAGCGGCAATTGGGTGTCTCGGCCGCCATCGCCTGCTGCTTGTAGCCGAGGATCTCGGGCAGGTCGACGTCGATCCAGCGCAGCGTTTCAGGCAACGCCAGGCGCCACGGCCGCGCATCGAGGCCTGCGGCGAGATTGAGCACCGCGTCGACGCCATCTTGGTTCACCGCCTTGAGCACGAACTCGTCGAACACGCTGGTCCGCACGATGACCGGCCACGACCTGCCGTGCGCGAACTCGCGCGTGCTCGCGATCCGCTCGCCTCGCTCGCCCGACAGCCGTCGCGCGTATGGGTCGTTGAACAGCGCATCGGGCCGCTCGGACTCGATCGCGCGGTACATCGCCACCCAGATCGCGGTGTCCGAGACATTGCGGATCAACTCATCGGTCGGCGACACGGCTACTCCGTCTCCCGCAACCTCGCGATGACCTC
>JAYSRO010000055.1:0-1743 GCA_043720995.1 Candidatus Eiseniibacteriota bacterium | reverse complement strand
AAACGAGGCGACCGGCAACAAGGTCCCAAGCCACCAGCGCGGTGCGGCCGAGAGCGACGCCTTGCGCATCGAGGGCGGCGTTGATCGCCATGCTCGCTTGGTTGAAGACCGGCTCATGCACTGAACTTGTGTCCTCCAATCCCGCAGCCTCGAGCCAGCGCGTCCAGGTGCTCGTATCATCCTAGATCCGGGAGTTGACTGAGGGCGCGCGGGGAGAGAATCGTGCATTTTGCTGGACATGACACACGGTTCTTCGCCGATGAGACTTCACCCGCCGGGTGATCAACTGCCGGTTGAGCCGAGGCCGCCGCCAGGCCCCCAGACGCTGGACACGTTCGGCGGTCCGGTGAAGGTCGAATGGGACTCGTCGAGCCCGCTGACGCCGCTCGGCCAGCTCGTCTATTTCGCCGAATACCTGAAGGTGTCGGGTCGGTTCGACGCCGCCATCGACGACTGTCCGCTCACCTACACGAGCCCGAACGCGCCAGCCGTTCGCGACGTGATCGGAACATGGGCGCTGGCCGCGTTGGCCGGTCACAAGCGCTACGCCCACGTCACGGCGCTGCGGTCCGACCGGGTGCTGCCGGAATTGCTCGGCATGGACAAGATCGTCAGCGAGGACAGCTTGCGCCGGGCGCTCGCCGCGATGCCGGAGCAGGCCGGCCTCGACTGGCTGCAGCGCCACATCGACGCGACCGTCCGTCCACTGCTGGCCGAGCCCCATATCATCGACATCGACACCACCGTGAAGCCGCTGTACGGGCATCAGGAAGGTGCCGTCGTCAGCTACAATCCGAAGAAGCCGGGACGCCCGAGCCACGTGCACCACACCTATATGCTCGCGGGCCTGCGACTTGTGATGGGCGTCGAGACCGCGCCGGGCAACGAGCACACCGGCGCACACTCCGCACCGGGATTATGGGCTCTGATCGACAGCACGCCGCGTGACTGCTGGCCGACATTGTTGCGCGGCGACAGCGGCATCGGGAGCGAGAGCGTGATGCGCGAGGCCGAGCAGCGGGACATCGCCTACCTGTTCAAGCTGCGCCTGACCAAGAACGTGAAGCGCCTGATCGAAAGGGCGTTTGTGAAGGGCGGCTGGCGTGACGCGGGCCAGGGCTTTCAGGGCCAGACAGCCGAGTTGCGGCTGACCGGGTGGAGCCGCTCGCGTCGTGTGATCGTGATGAGGCGCAAGCTGAAGAATGGCGTCGTCGCAAGCACGCGGGATGCAACCGATCAGCTGCGCTTGTCCTTCGCCGAGGTCGAAGATGATACCGAGCTATGGGAGCATGCCGTGCTCGTCACCTCGCTCGATCTCACCCAGGTCGGCAGCAAGCCCGGCAGCGACGTGCTCTCGATCGCGCAACTCTACCGCGATCGCGCGGACTGCGAGAACGTGTTCGACGAGTTGAAGAACCAGTGGGGCTGGGGCGGCTTCACCACACACGACCTCGCCCGCTGCAGGCTCACCGCGCGGATGGTGGCGCTGGTCTACAACTGGTGGAACATCTTCGTGCGCCTCGCCGAACCCGACAAGCATCTGGAGGCGATCACCAGCCGCCCCCTGCTGCTCGCCGGCATCGCCGAGCGTATCCGCCACGGCCGGCAAACGACGCTGCGCATCGCCTCCACCCACGGCAACGCCCGATGGGCCGAGCGCGTGCTGACCGGCGTCGCCCGCTTCCTGCGTGGACTGACAGAAGCTGCGGAGCAGTTGACCACCGAGGTCCGATGGTCGCGCAT
>JAYSRO010000054.1:0-3675 GCA_043720995.1 Candidatus Eiseniibacteriota bacterium | reverse complement strand
ATATGCTGGCCTCGCTCGGGATCACGGCCGGCAGGCCGCCCGCCACATGCACCACCCCATCGACCTCGGTATCCACCGCCAGTTGCTGCGCGTTGGCGGGTCCGCAGCCGAGGCCGAAGTAGCGCGAGTCATCCGGGGTCGCGACATGCTGCACGAAGCCGGTGAGTCCTGGCGGCGTGCTGGGTGCCACACCACAGGCAAGCTCCTGCGTTCCGGGCGGCGAATCGGCAGTGCAGGTCGGGAAGTGTCCGAACGAGCCGCTGGGGTAGACCGGAGCGTTCTCGGGCGCGTCGGCAAAGTCGGTGTACGCGAACCCACAGATGTCCGGGGCGCAGTTCTTGGAAGGCGCACGCACGCCGAGCAAACCGGGTGCACCCACCTGCTGGGCGTAGATGTCGCCGAGAAAAATCCCGCCCGCCCGATAGTCCTTCCATGCGATGACAGCACCGCCCGCGCCGTCGGACACGATCTGGTTGGAGATCTGTAACCCCGGAGCCGTCGAAATGGCTACTCCGTGTGGAGCCCACAGCATGAGCCCCGTGTCGCTGACCCTTTGCGCGAAGATATCCGAGTTGCCTGTGCCGGGACTGCCGTTGCGCCAATCAGCCCAAGTGAAGATCGCGCCGTTGTGTTGGTCGCTCACGACTTTCAAGTCATCCATCGACGACACACACACCGGCAGGCCGTTCGGCGCCCACAGAGGGTTCCCGGAAGCCCCCAATCGCTGAACCAGCACGCGATCTCCGTAGAAGTTCCCGCTGCCGTTGTCCTCCCACCCCACGATCGCACCACCAAGGCCGTCGGCAACGATGCGCGGATGGAACTGATGATTGAGCGCAGCGGTGATGACGGGAGCCCCGTTCGCACCCCACAGCTTGCTGCCACCGAGTGTGACCGCCTGAGCGTAGATGTCGACGGCGGGGCCGTTTCGCAGCTCGGACCACGCCAGGAACAGTCGCCCCGGCTCGGAAGCGATCGCCATCTGCACTGTTCCCGTTCCCGTCGAGGCGATCGGCAGGCCCGCGGCCGCCCACTGGGGGGTGCCGGTCGGACCGTCGAGCCGCTGCGCGGCAATGACCCCACTGGGATCATGCCAGACCGCGAAGATGCCACCCGAACCGTCCGGTGCGATCTCGCTCAGGAACTGGCCGCCCGGCGCTGCGACGACCGGAGCGCCATCGAGCACCCACCCTATTCCGCCGGTGGGACTGACGCGCTGGGCGAAGACGTCCGATGCGATATCCGGATTGGCGCGCGCGTCCGTCCACGCGATGACCGCCCCGCCGGCGCCATCGGGAACGATATGCGGGCCCACCTGGTCTCCCAGCTGCGAACAGAGCGTGAGCCCGCCCGCAGGCCACACCGGATCGACGAGCCCCGCCGACAATACGTGCTGAACAAAGACATCCGAACCCAGCGTGGCGGTCACCTGGGTCGCCCACGTGACATACGCTCCTCCGGCGCCGTCTGATGCAATGCCGTAGGAGCCTGGCTGTGCCAGTGGTGGGGAGATCGGGAATCCGTTGAGCGCCCAGCGGGGCTGGCCGAGGGCATCGATGCGTTGAACATTGATCTGCATGATCGAACCGCCACCGCTGGACCACGCCACGATGATCCCGCCGCAGCTGTCGGGAGCGGCTTCCGGTGGGCCGAAGGCTCGGTTGGGCACCGCGGTCACTGGCACGTTCACCGTGGGACCAAGCGGCCAGGCGGCGTGGGCGGACTCTGTAGAAGCTGCCAGCGCGGCCAGCGCGAGGCCGAAGATGACCGTGATTCGGGAGCTGCGCATGACGGACCTCTGTGGGGCGGATGGGTTCGCGGCGCACCCTCCCGGAGCGGACGGGTGCGCCTGTCACCTCATCAATGCCCTGACCCGCGCAAGGCGAACGCAGTTTTCCTGTGCGGAGTGCTACGCAATGCCAAGCCCGGCGCCGACCCACCTCTGTGCCATACTTCCGGAGCTGGCACCTTCCCCTCACCCGGCCGGAGTCCCGGAACGATGTTGGATCAGCCACCTCTCGACAGCACCCTCAGCCTGCTGGAGCGCCTCCGCGCCGGGGATCAATCCGCCCGCGACAGCCTGCTGGCGCGCTACCTGCCGGCGTTGAGCGCCTGGGCACATGGACGACTGCCCTATTCAGCCCGGGGGCTGGCCGATACCGATGATCTTGTTCAGGTTTCGTTGCTCGGAGCATTGAAACATCTGGACCACTTCGAGTACCGGCACGACGGGGCTTTCCTCGCCTACCTGCGCCGGATCCTGCTGAACGCGATTCGCGGCGAGATACGCCGATCCACGCGCCGGCGCACCGATACCGGTCTCAGCGATTCGGTCCCGGATCTCGGGGCATCGGTGGTGGATTGGGTGGCGGGACGGCAGACAATGGAACGTTACGAACTCGCACTGACTGAACTGGGCGAGGACCAACGGGTCGCGGTGATCTTGCGCTTGGAGTTCGACTACACCTACGCGCAGGTCGCCGAGGCGCTCGGGCGGCCCAGCGAGGACGCTGCGCGCATGTACGTCACACGCGCCATCGCCCAGCTTGCGGCGATCATGGGCGGCCAACGTGACTGAGCGCGAAGCTGAACTCGAGCGGGCGTCGCGGGCGGTGGCCGACGCCGATGCGCCCGACTGGGCGGGCCTCGCCGAATCGGGCGCCGAACCCGCGGCGGTTGCAGGCTTGCGCGACATCGAGCGCGTGGCGCACGCCCACCGGGCGGCGCGCGCGGCGCTGGGATACTCGCCAGCGGCCAGCATCCAATACACCGACGCCGCCGAACTGACACCGCCGGTTTTCGTGTGGGGATTGCTGCGCGCGCTCGAGAAGGTCGGCGAAGGCAGTTTCGGCGAAGTGTGGCGCGCCTACGATCCGTCGCTCCACCGGGAGGTGGCGCTCAAGCTGCGACGGACAGACGGGGCTGCGGTACCCACTGGGCTCAACGTCACGACCGACCCTGCGATGCGCCGTTGGCTCGAAGAAGCGCGCAGTCTGGCGCGCGTGCGCCATCCCAATGTGCTCACCGTGTTCGGCGCCGCGGGCCATGACGGGCGCGTCGGGCTGTGGACCGAGCTGGTGCGCGGCGACACGCTCGAGGAGCGGTTGCAGCGCGATGGCCCACTTCCCCCCAAGGAAACGGCCTCGATCGGCGCCGACCTGTGCTCAGCGCTGACCGCCGTCCACGCGGCCGGCCTGGTGCATGCCGACATCAAGGCCGCGAACGTCAAGCTCGAGCCCGCCACGGAGGGTCAGCGCGAGCGGCCGCGCGTCGTGCTCATGGACTTCGGCGCTTCGCACATGGAGTCCACTCGCACCGCCATCGCCGGCACGCCGCTCTACATGTCGCCCGAATTGCTCGCGGGTTCACCGGCCAGTGCTGCGACCGACTTGTACGCGCTGGGCGTGCTACTTCACCAGCTCGTCACGAGCCGCTATCCGGTCGAGGCCGACACCCTCGCCGAACTGCGCGCGGCACACGCGCGCCGCACACCGGTGACGCTCGCGGCCGCGCCGCGCGGGTGCCCGGCGGCACTGCGAAGCATCATCGCGCGCGCGCTCGAGCCCGAACCCGCGCGCCGATTCCGTTCTGCGGCCGAAATGCGGCGTGCTCTGAGGGCGGTCGTTGCGCCTGGCCGCGCCATCGTCGTGCCCGTGCTGGCGGTATTGCTCGTGT
>JAYSRO010000053.1:0-19836 GCA_043720995.1 Candidatus Eiseniibacteriota bacterium | reverse complement strand
TACTCGCTGAGCATGGCCTGGTAGCCATCCTTGCCGATCGCCAGCTCCTGCTGCCCCGTGACCAATGAGAACTGGCTCTTGCCGGTGACCGGGTTCGTGGCGCAACCGCTGGCCAGCGCAACCCACACCGCGAGGGCTGCAATCCGTGCCCATTTCATCATGCGTTCCTCCTTGAGGCCGTGGCACCCGGCGTTCGTGGCCAGGACATTCCAGCGAAGCCAGCGAATCAATAATGCGGCACCTTGGGATCGACGTCGCGCGACCACGCATCGATGCCGCCCTTCAAGTTCAACAATTTCGAGAATCCCGCGCGCTTCATGAACTCGAGCGCCGCGAGACTCCGCACGCCGTGGTGGCAGCACAACACGATCTCCCGTGTCTTGTCGAGTTCGCCCAGGTGCTGCGGCAGCGTCTGCAATGGAATGAGGCGGGCGCCATCGATGCTGGCGAGTGCGGCTTCACTGGGCTCGCGCACGTCGAGCAGCAACGGCGGCGCGGGCTGCTTCATGCGCTCGGCGAGTTCGCGGGGACTGATGTCGTGGCTCACGCGCGCAGCATACGGCCTCGAGGGGGAATTGCTGAACACGGGCTGCCTCC
This sequence comes from Candidatus Eiseniibacteriota bacterium, assembly GCA_043720995.1. Lineage (GTDB taxonomy): Bacteria > Eisenbacteria > RBG-16-71-46 > RBG-16-71-46 > RBG-16-71-46 > JANLWK01. The sequence goes on along the minus strand of JAYSRO010000053.1, from coordinate 19,239 downwards.
ACTAGAGTGCGCCTCGTGATCCTTGCCGGTGACGTTGGCGGCACCAAGACCCGCCTTGCGCTCTACGCACCCGACGCCTCGCCGCGTTCGCCTCTGCGCGAAAGCCGCGTGGCGAGCCGCGACTATCCGTCGCTTGACGCGATCGTGCTCGAATTCTTGAGGGACGACCGCGCGCGTGTTACTGCCGCGGCCATTGGCATCGCCGGTCCGGTCGTCGAGAACCATTGCGAAACGACCAACCTGCCGTGGTCGATGAATGGCGCCTCGCTCGGCCAGCACATCGGCGGGCCGCCCGTGCATCTACTCAACGACCTCGAAGCCACGGGTTGGGGGCTCGCCCACCTGGCGCCCACGGAATTGCGCGTGCTGCAGGCCGGCCGGCCGTCGCGTGGCAACCGCGCGCTGATCGCCGCGGGTACGGGGCTTGGCGAGGCGCTGTTGATCTGGGATGGCACCACACACCGGCCCAACGCATCCGAAGGCGGCCACGTCGACTTCGCCTCGCGCAACCCGTTCGAGGACGAGCTCAGCCTGTGGCTGCGCGCCAAGTACCATCGCGTCAGCTACGAGCGGGTACTCGCTGGCGCCGGGCTCGCGGATCTCTACCGCTTCCTCTCCGCCACTTCGCGCGGCGCCGAATCCGCAGAGATGGCCGAGCGCTTCGCCAGTGCCGCGGACCCCGCGGCCGTCGTCTCGGCCGCCGGGCTCGATGGCTCGTGCGAGCGCGCGGTGATGGCGCTCGACCATTTCGTGCGTATCTACGGGGCCGAGGCGGGCAATCTGGCCTTGAAGGCGATGGCGGTGAACGGGTTGTTCATCGGCGGCGGCATCGGCCCGCGCATCGCCAACGCGCTGTCGAGCGGCGCGTTCATTGAGTCGTTCAGCGACAAGGGCCGGCTCTCGCCTGTCCTCAAGGACATTCCGGTGCAGTTGATCCTCGACGATCACGCAGCATTGTGGGGAGCCGCGGCCTACGCGATGGCGCAGCGGTCGCCATCGGGGCCACCGCTCACGAACTAATGGTTTGGGGGCCCGCAGGACGCGAGCGCCCCTTGAGGAGGTTCACGATGAACAGTACGACTCCGACAGCCAACGCCACCGCCCAGGATCTCGATCAACTCGCCGTCAACACCATCCGCTTCCTGTCCGTCGATGGCGTCGAGAAGGCGAACAGCGGTCACCCCGGCCTGCCGATGGGCATGGCGGATGTCGCCTACGTCATATGGAACCGCTTCCTCAACTACCAGCCCAGTGATCCGGCGTGGCCGAACCGCGACCGCTTCGTACTGTCGGCCGGGCACGGCTCGATGTTGCTGTACTCGCTGCTGCACCTGAGCGGCTTCGATCTGTCGATCGAGGACTTGAAGCAGTTCCGCCAGATGGGCAGCCGCACGCCGGGCCACCCCGAGCACGGCATGACGCCAGGCATCGAGACGACGACGGGCCCGCTCGGACAGGGCGTGGGCAATGCCATCGGCATGGCGCTCGCCAGCAAGATGCTCGCCGCGCGCTTCAACGACGCGAGCTTCAACCCCATCGACTACCGCGTGTTCGCCATCGCCGGGGACGGCGACCTGATGGAAGGCGTCGCCGCCGAGGCCGCATCGCTCGCCGGGCACTGGGGACTGGGCAATCTCGTGCTGATCTACGACGACAACCACATCACCATCGAAGGCGACACGGCACTCGCGTTCGACGAAAATGTCGCGATGCGCTTCGAGGCCTACGGCTGGCAGATCGAGCGCGCGGACGCCTACGACCGCTTAGGGATCGAGGCCGCCATCAGCCGCGGCCTCGCCGACCCTTCGCGGCCCACGCTGGTGGTCACGCGCAGCCACATCGGCTATGGCGCGCCGCACAAGCAGGATACCCGTCACGCCCACGGGGAGCCGCTGGGCGCCGAAGAACTCGCTGGAGCCAAGCGCGCGTTGGGCTGGCCCGAGTCGCCCGCTTTCCTCGTGCCCGACGAAGTGCGCGCGTTGTTTGCGCAGCGCGCGGCGGCGCTCAAGCCGGTGCGCGACACGTGGTACACGGGGCTCGCGAAGTGGCGCGACGCCGACCCGTCACGCGCCGTGCTGTGGGACATGATGCTGGCCGGCGCCACGCCGCCCGACCTGTGGGCGCGCCTGTTGGAAGCCGCGCCGGTCACCGCGGGAGCGACCCGCATGCACGGCAACGCCGTGTTGCAGAAGGCCGCGGCCCTTGTGCCCTCACTGGTCGGCGGCAGCGCCGATCTTGAGCCGTCGACCAAGACGCGCATCAACGATTCGCCCTCGGTCAGTCGCGGCGCGTTCGCGGGACGCAATTTCCACTTCGGCATTCGCGAGCACGGCATGGCCTCGATCTGCAACGGTCTTGCGCTCGCGGGCGGCTTCATTCCCTACGGCGCATCGTTCCTCGTGTTCACCGACTACGCCCGCCCGTCGCTGCGGTTGTCGGCGCTGATGCGGCAGCGGGTGATCTGGGTGTTCACGCACGACAGCGTGTTCCTCGGTGAGGACGGCCCCACGCACCAGCCAGTCGAGCACCTGACGACTCTGCGAGCCATCCCGAACCTGCTGGTGGTGCGACCTGCCGACGGCATCGAGACCGCTGCGGCGTGGGCGCTGGCGCTCGAGCGGCGCAGCGGACCCACGCTGATCGCGCTGTCACGCCAGACGACGGCCGCGATCGAGCGGCCGCGCGTCAACGAATCGGAACTCAAGCGCGGTGGCTACCTGCTGCGCGAGGCCGCTGCGGGTTCGGCCAAGCCGATCACCCTGATCGCGACGGGCTCCGAAGTCGGCCCGGCGATCGAGGCGTCCAAGCTGCTCGCCGCCGACGGGATCGCCGTGCGCGTCGTCAGCATGCCGGCGCCGCAGTTGTTCCTGCAGCAGGACGCCGCATGGCGCGATGCGGTGTTGCCGCCGGGGGGACGCTGCGTCTCGATCGAGGCGGGCATCACCGACTACTGGCACCGCTTCGTCGGCCCACAGGGATTGACGATCGGCATCGACACCTACGGAGAGTCCGCGCCGTTGGCGGAACTGCAGGATCACTTCGGGCTGACGCCCGCGAAGCTGGCGGCACGGATTTCGGAGTGGGCCAGGCGCGGGTAGGAAGCAAGAAGCCCGGCCGCGCTGGAGTGGCCGGGCTTCTTCCTGTACCGCGGGACGGAAGCCTTACCGGCTCGCTCCCACCGCTCCCGACTCCAACCGCTTCTCGAGTGCTGCGAGTTCGTCGCGCAGGCCCTGCGGCAGGCGGTCGCCAAACTTCTCGTAGTGCGCGCGGATCGCCGGCAGCTCGCGCGTCCACGCTTCGGCATCGGCGCGCGTCAGTTCGGCCATGTCGGCGTCCGCGACCTTGAGCCCCGTGAGATCGATGGCGCCGGGCGCAGGCAGTCGGCCGATGGGCGTCTCGACGGCCTTGCCCGTCCCGGTGACGCGCTCGAACACCCAGCGCAGCACGCGGCTGTTCTCGCCGTAGCCCGGCCACAGGAACTTGCCGTCCGCGCCCTTGCGGAACCAGTTCACGTAGTAGATGCCCGGCAGCTTCTTGGGATCCGCCTTGGCGCCAATCGCGAGCCAATGCGCGAAGTAGTCGCCCATGTGATAGCCGCAGAACGGCAGCATGGCGAACGGGTCGAAGCGCAACTGGCCCACCGCGCCCGTGGCCGCGGCCGTCGTCTCGCTGCTCATGATCGAGCCCATGAACGTGCCGTGTTGCCACGACAGCGCCTCATTGATCAACGGCACGACCGTGCCGCGACGTCCGCCGAACAGGATCGCCGAGATCGGTACACCGGCGGGATTTTCCCAATCGGGAGAAATCACCGGGCACTGCCTGGCCGGCGTGGTGAAGCGCGCGTTCGGGTGCGCCGCCTTGCGGCCGCTCTTGGGCGTCCACGGCCTGCGCAGCCAGTCGGTCAACTGCGGCGGCGCCTCACTCATCTCTTCCCACCACACGTCGCCGTCCGGCGTCAGCGCACAGTTGGTGAAGATCGAGTTCTTCTCGCACGTGCGCATGGCGTTGGGGTTGCTCTTCATGCTCGTCCCCGGCGCCACGCCGAAGAAGCCGGCCTCGGGATTGATGGCGTAGAGCCGGCCGTCCGGGCCAAACTTCATCCAGGCGATATCGTCGCCGACGGTCTCGACCTTCCAGCCGGGCAGCGTCGGGTTGAGCATGGCAAGGTTCGTCTTGCCGCACGCCGAAGGGAACGCGGCGGCGATGTAGATCTTCTCGCCCTGCGGATTCGTGATGCCGAGAATCAGCATGTGCTCGGCGAGCCAGCCCTCATCGTGCGCCTGCGCCGAGGCGATGCGCAGCGCGTGGCACTTCTTGCCGAGCAGCGCGTTGCCACCGTAGCCCGAGCCGTACGACATGATTTCGCGCGCTTCGGGAAAGTGGCAGATGTACTTGGTCCTGGCGTTGCACGGCCAGGGCGAGTCGGCCTGGGTTTCCGCGAGCGGCGCGCCGACCGAGTGCAACCCCTTCACGAATTCGCCCGTCGTGCCGAGCACTTCGAGCACCTTCGAACCGACGCGCGCCATCAGGTGCATGTTCGCCACGACGTAGGCGGAGTCGGTGATCTCGACCCCGATCTTCGCGATGGGTGAGCCGATGGGGCCCATGCTGTAGGGGATCACGAACATCGTGCGGCCCTTCATGCAGCCCGCGAACAACTCCTTGAGCGTCGCCTTCATCTCGGCCGGATCGCGCCAGTGATTCGTGGGACCCGCGTCACTCTGGTTCTTCGAGCAGATGAACGTAAACTCCTCGACGCGCGCGACATCCGCGGGGTCGGAGCGCACGAAGATGCTGTTCGGTCGCTTCTGGCTGTCGAGCCACATCGCGGAACCGGCGTCCACCATCCGCTGCAGCATGGCCTGGTATTCCATCGGGCTGCCGTCACACCACACGACCTGCTCGGGTTGACACAATGCAATGGTCTCGCTGACCCAGGCTTCGAGCTGAGGATGCTTCGTCATGACAAGCCTTTCCGGGGCGCGGCCTGAATTGCGGAAGGGGTCCGCAGCACGGGCCACGCGGATTCCTGCGCGCCTCATCGCGCGCGCGGCACTCGGGGACGGAAAACACTTTGAAACAATCGTAGGCGAGTGCGCAGAGGCGTTCAAGCCAGACCCCCGTGACCGCGGCGTGACAACCCTCGTACCAGCCCCTGAGCCCCCTTGCGCGGTTGCGGCCAGCCCCTTTAAAGGCGCACATTGTCGCGGATCACAGTGCCTCTCCCGAGCCCCCTAGCTCCCCTCATATCGTGCCGTCCAGGAGGACTTTCCCGATGCCCTCGCGCGCCGAACAGATCTTCGCACTCGGCCAAAGTATCTGGCTCGACTTCATCCGCCGCGGCCCCCTCGTTTCGGGTGAATTCGATGCCCTTGTCCGCGACGCCGGCGTCGTGGGCGTCACTTCCAATCCGACCATCTTCCAGCTGGCCATCACCCAGAGCGACGACTACGACGAGGCGCTGCGGACTCTGGTGGCGGAAGGCCTCGAGCCCGAAGCCATCTTCGACCGGCTGTCGGTGGAGGACATCCAGATGGCGTGCGACCGGCTGCGTCCCATTTGGGAGCGCACGCACGGCGTCGATGGCCGCGTGAGCATCGAGGTCGGCCCGCACCTGGCGCACGACACGGATGGCACCATCGCCGAGGCGCTGCGGCTGCATGCGCTGGTCGCCCGCGACAATGTGATGATCAAGATCCCCGCGACCGAGGCCGGTGTGCCGGCGATCGCGCAGGTGATCGCCGATGGCATCAGCGTGAACGTCACCCTGATCTTCTCGCTCGCGCGTTACGAGCAGGTGATGGACGCCTATCTCTCAGGGCTTGAACGCCGCGCCGCGGCGAACCAGCCGCTTGAGCCGCTGCACTCGGTGGCGTCGTTCTTCGTGTCGCGCGTGGATTCGAAGATCGACAAGGCCATCGATGCGGCGATTACTGCACTCCCCGCCGGTGATGCGCGCCGCGCGGAACTCGAATCGCTGCGCAGCAAGGCGGCGGTCGCCAACGCGCGGCTCGCCTACGCGCGCTTCGGTGAAGTGTTCGCCTCGCCGCGCTTCGCCCCGCTCAAGGCGCGCGGCGCCCACGTGCAGCGCCCGTTGTGGGCCTCGACGAGCACCAAGAACCCGGCGCTGCCCGATACGCTGTACGTCGACGAGCTGATCGGCCCCGACACTGTCAACACGGTGCCGCCCGCGACCCTCACCGCGTTCAACGATCACGGCCACGCGGAAGTGCGGATCACGAGTGACCTCGCCGCGGCGCGGCAGTTGTTCCCGCGGCTGCAGGCGCTGGGCATTCCCGCCATGCAGTTGATCGACCAGTTGGAGCCCGAAGGCGTGGCCTCCTTCGCGAAGTCCTACGACGACTTGATCGACGGCATCCGGTCACGCCGGCGCGATCTGATGGGGAGTACCCGATGAACCTGCTCAAGCTCGATCCTGCCAATCGTGACCGCATCCAGGCCCGTGTCACCTCGCTCGACGAGCAAGGCTTCATGCAGCGGCTGTGGGCGCACGATGCGGGCCTGTGGAGCGCGGACCCCGCGCACCAGGCCGTGGCGCGCAACCGGTTGGGCTGGCTCGATGTCGCCGGCCGCATGGCCCAGGAGACCGGCGCGCTCGCCGCCTTCGCCGCCGAGGTCGTGGCCGAGGGCTACACGCACGCCGTGCTGCTGGGCATGGGGGGCTCGAGCCTCGCGCCCGAAGTGCTGCGGCTGACGTTTGGCATCCAGCCCGGCGGCCTCGATTTGTCGGTGCTCGACAGCACCTCACCCGCCGCGGTGCGCCACATGCTTGAGTCGCACGATCCCGCGAAGACCCTGTTCATCGTGTCGTCCAAGTCTGGCGGTACGCTCGAGGTCGTGTCGTTCGAAGCGCGCGCGTGGGAGTGGGTGAGCGCGGCCCGCGGGGACAAGGCCGGCCGCTCATTCATCGCCATCACCGATCCGGGCACCTCGCTCGGCGCTCTGGCGGCAACGCGCGGCTACCGTCGCGTGTTCGAGAACCCCGCCGACATCGGCGGCCGCTACTCGGCGCTGTCCTATTTCGGCCTCGTTCCTGCGGCACTGCTGGGCATCGATATCGAAGCGCTCCTGGCGCACACCGAGGCTGAAGTCCGGCGCAACCAGCCGGGGGGCTCACCCATGGAGCAACCCGGGCTCGTACTGGGCGCAGCACTCGGGGAACTCGCGCTGCGCGGCCGCGACAAATTGACGTTGGTGCTCGGCAAGGAGATCGCGGCGTTCGGAGGCTGGATCGAGCAGCTTGTCGCCGAGAGCACCGGCAAGGAGGGGCGCGGCATCATCCCGGTGGTCGGTGAGCCGCTCGGCACGCCCGAGCAGTACGGGCAGGACCGCGTGTTCGTCGCCCTGTCGGTGAACCCGCTGCCCAGCTACACGCACCAGGCGCTCGAGATGCTGCAGCACGCAGGACATCCGGTGATCGAGTGGCGCGCACCATCACTGGCGGGGCTCGGTGAGGAATTCCTGCGCTGGGAGATCGCCACCGCGGTCGCCTCCAGCATCCTCGGCGTCGACCCATTCGACGAGCCGAATGTGACCGAGGCCAAGCTGGCCTCGCAGGCCGTACTCGAGCACGCCATCGCCCTGGGCAAGTTCCCCACGCGCGAAGCCGTGGCGACGCGCGGCACCGTGCGCGCCGAGACGCCGCGCGCCATCGCCGATGCGCTGAAGCCGCGGCTCGCCGCGGATGCCGATCCCGCGCGCTGGCCGGCGGCATTGACGTCGCTCGCCACGCCGGGGGACTACTTCGCGATCCTCGCCTACTTCCACACGACGCCGGAGCGCGACAAGCGGCTCGAGAAGCTGCGGCTCGCCGCGCGCACGGCCGTGGGAGTGGCGACGACGGCGGGCTATGGACCCCGCTTCCTCCACTCCACCGGCCAGTTGCACAAGGGCGGCCCGGCGACAGGCGTGTTCCTGCAGCTGACGGCCGACGAGGGCGCGGATGTCGAAATCCCCGGCAAGCCGTTCGGGTTCGCCACGCTGATCGCCGCGCAGGCGCGGGGCGACTTCGACGTGCTGGAGCGCCGCGGCCGCAGGGTCGTTCGCGTGCACCTGGGCGACCAGCCCGAACGCGCGCTCGACGAGATTATCGAGGCATTCCAGACCGCGAACGTTTAGCCGCGTTCGTCACCCGGTACCACCCGGCGGGTTGCGATTCCAGAACCCACCGGGTGAGAATCGTATCCCAACATTCGCAGCTCCCTCCTAAGCCCCGGCACGCCGTCGCCCCGAAAGGTCACCCGCTTCCATGTCGCGACTCCAACGCATCGTTTCGCTCACCAGTCTCGGGCTGTTGCTGGCGACCGCGCCGGCCGTGCACGCAGCACCCACCGCTGCGCCTCAGGCCACGAAGGGCGTGGCGCCGCGGAGCAAAACCGCCCCTACGGCCACGCAGCGCGGTGCCAAGCGGGGTGCCGCCGCCACGATCTCGCCCGAAGCGGAGTCGCTGATCGCCGCGATCAACGCGAACTACCGCGGGCTCACGAGCTACGACTTCCAGGGCAATTCCCACATGGTCGTCTCGGCCGGCGGCCAGCAGCAGGTGATCGACGTGCCGTTCCGCCTCGCGGCAGCCAAGCCGTCGCGGCTGCGCAACGAGATCATGAATCCCATCATGCCCAACGTCACGGTCTCCGACGGCTCCAAGACCTGGATCTACCTGCCGGGTGCTGGCCAGTACACCGAGAAGGAAGCTGCCCCGCTCAACAGCGCCGGGGCCTCCGCGGGCGACATCGGCACCGCGCTCGCCGCGGGGACGCCGCTGCAGCGCTACCTGTCGGCGCACGACGGACTCGTGTCCGCGCGCGTGCTCAGCGACCAGACCATCACCGTCGCGGGCTTGGCCGTGCGCTGCGCCGTCGTCGATGCGCAATACGCAACCCCCGACAGCACGCGCTTCAAACTGTCGCCGAACCGCTTCTGGATCGACCGCGCACGGCAGTTGGTGATGCGCGACTCGTTGCGCGTTCAAATGAGCGGCCCCAACGGCGAGCCGGTCGAGATGTCGACGCTCACCACCTTCGACCATCTCGAAGTCAACGCGACGCTGCCCGATACGCTGTTCGCGTTCCAGCCGCCGGCGAGTGCCAAAAAGGTCGAGTCGTTCCAGCAGCAGGGCATGCAGGAGACCGTTTCGCCGCTGGTCGGCAAGCCCGCCTCGGACTTCTCGCTCAAGGACCTCGATGGCAAGAAGCAGAGCTTGAGCTCGCTCAAGGGCAAGGTCGTGCTGCTCGATTTCTGGGCCACGTGGTGCGGGCCGTGCCGTCGCGAATTGCCCACCATGGCCAAGCTTCACAAGGAACTCGCCGCCAAGGGACTGGCGGTGATCGCGGTCAACGTGGGTGAGCCGATGGCGACGGTGAACGCCTACCTGCGCAAGAACGCCTTCGCGCTGCCGGTGTGGCTCGACAGCGACACCGAAGTCTCGCAGCGCTACTCGGCCAACTCCATCCCCACGCTGGTCGTCATCGACAAGACCGGCAATGTCTCCGCCTACAAAGTGGGACTGCGCGAGGAAGCCGAGCTACGCACGCTGCTCGAGGCCGCGGGACTCGAGTAACGCGCGGCGGGCATCCTCGCAGCGCGCGAGTACCACCGATCGCGCATTCGCGCAGCGCTCGGGTGACTCGAAGGAACTAGCCGCTCGCCGTGCCGCTGGCCATCCAGCGCGCGGCGAGCGCCGCATCAACGTTGCCGCCCGAGAGAATCACACCGGTGCGCAGCCCTGTGGCCGTAACCACGCCGGTCAGCAACGCCGCTAACCCGAGGGCGCCCGTCGGCTCGATCACCAGCTTGAGCCGCTCGTAGGCGAAGCGCATGGCGTCGATGAGTGCCGCGTCCTCGACGCTCGTCACATCGGCGACGTGGCGCTGGATGATCGAGAAGGTCAGCGCGCCCAATGAGGGAGTGCGCGCCCCATCCGCGATGGTGTCCGGTGGCGCGATGGTGACGATGCGGCCCTCGCGGAACGAGCGGCAGCCGTCGTCGCCCGCCGCGGGCTCGACACCGATCACGCGGCAGCCGGGCGACAGCTTAGCGGCGGCGAGTGCGGTGCCCGAGAGCAGCCCGCCGCCGCCCAGCGGCGCCACCAGCAGGTCGAGCGGCCCGCTCTCCTCGATCAACTCGGCCGCCGCGGTGGCGGCGCCCGCGACGATATCGGGATGGTCGAACGGCGGCACCAGCGTCAGCCCGCGCTCAGCGCCAAGCCGAGCGGCCAGCGCATGGCGGTCCTCGCCGAGCAGGTCGTGGTGCACGACTTCGGCGCCATAGCCGCGCGTCGCCGCGAGCTTGGGCGCCGGCGCCGTGCTGGGCATGACGATCACGCAGGGGATCCCGCGCTCGCGGCACGCCAGCGCCACGGCCTGGGCGTGGTTGCCCGAGGAGAACGCCACCACACCGCGACGCTCCTCACCTTCGAGCTGCGAGATGGTGTTCCAGGCGCCACGGAACTTGAAGGCACCCATGCGCTGGAGATTCTCGCACTTGAGGAACACGCGCCCGCCCACGCGAGCATCGAGCGTGCGCGACGTCATGACCGGCGTGCGATGGGCTACGCCCTCAAGCCGCGCGCGCGCCTCGCCGATGCGGCGTGCCCAGCCCGCGAGGTCGTCCGGAGCCTCGGCCGGCTTCATCCGCCCGAGCCACCGCCGAGCTCGAGCCCCGGCTCCGTCTGGCGCCGCGGATCGAGCGCACGGGTGATATCGGCCTCGCTGAGCGTGGTCATTTCCTTCGCGAGGGCGCGCACGGGGCGACGATCCTTGAATGAGCGCTTGGCGATCTCAGCCGCCTTGTCGTAACCAATCAACGGATTGAGCGCGGTCGCCATGCTGGGCGAAATCTCGACATAGCTCTCACACGTCTCGACGTTGGCGATGGCACCCACGATCGCCTTCTCGGCGAACACGCGCGACACGCGCGCCAGCAGGTGGATGCTCTCGAGCAAGTTGCGCGCGATCATCGGCAGCATGGTGTTCAGGTCGAGCTGCCCCCACTGCGCCCCCAGCGTGCAGGCGACATGATTGCCCATCACCTGCGCGCCCACCTGCACGACGGCTTCGCACATGACGGGATTGACCTTGCCCGGCATGATGCTCGAGCCCGGCTGCACGGAGGGCAGCGTGATCTCGGCGAGCCCGCAGCACGGCCCGCTGTTCATCAGGCGCACGTCGTTGGCGATCTTCATCAGGCTCGCCGCCGTCGAGTTCAAGGCGCCGCTCGCCCACGCCGCTGCATCCTGCGCGCCCTGCGCCTCGAAGTGATTGCGTGCTTCGCTGAAGCTCGAGCCCGTGAGCTTGCCCAGCTCGGCCGCCACGCGCCGGCCGAACTCGGTATGCGTGTTGAGCCCGGTGCCGACCGCCGTGCCGCCGATCGCCAACTCGCGCAGGTCAGGCAGCGTGGCCTTGATGCGCTCGATCGAGTGATGCACCTGCGAGGCGTAGCCGCCGAATTCCTGGCCCAGGCGGATCGGCGTGGCGTCCATCAGGTGCGTGCGCCCGGTCTTGATGACACCGTCCCACGCCTTGGCCTTTTCATCGAGCGCCTGCCACAACTTCGCCAGCGCCGGCAGCAGCTCGCGTTCGATCTCGAGCACCGCCGCGACATGCAGCGCCGTCGGGATCACGTCGTTGCTGCTCTGGCCAAAATTGACGTGATCATTGGGATGCACCTTGAGCCCGGATTCGCGCGCGGCCAGCCTCGCGATCACCTCGTTCGCATTCATGTTGGTGCTGGTGCCGCTGCCGGTCTGGAATACATCAATGGGAAACTGCGCGTCCCAGGTGCCACCGGCAACATCAAGCGCCGACTTCTCGATCGCCGCCGCCAGCGGGCGTTCAAGCAGCCCCAGCTCTGCATTCACACGCGCCGCGGCAGCCTTGATGAGGCCCATGGCATGGATGAACTTCGCCGGCATGGGCAGCCCCGAAACAGGGAAATTATCGACGGCGCGCTGGGTCTGCGGCCCATACAGGGCGTCCGCGGGGACCCGCATTTCGCCCATGCTGTCCTGCTCGATGCGGAATTCGGTCGTGCTCATGATTTGCTCCTTGCGGGCCACGCCCCCGTGCGTCAGGCGGGCTCCGGCGTGATTTCGAACTCGTTGGTAACAGGGATCGCAGGATCGAGGGTGCCCTGCACGGAACAGTACTTCGTGTGGCTCAAGTCAATCGCATGGGCGATCGCCCCGGCGTCCAGCGCGCGGCCACGGAACCGGTGCATGATATGGATACTCGTGTACGCCTTCGGGTGTTCGGTGCGCCGCTCACCCTGGATGTCGACCGTGTAGGCCGTTACCTGCTGGCGCTTCTTGCGCAGGATCGAGATGACATCCATCGCCGTGCAACCGGCCAGGGCGATGAGCAACGCTTCAATTGGGCTGGGCGCAATCATCTGCGGGCCGCTGTCGAGCGTGGTGCTCTTGCCGCTGCCGGCGAGGCAATCGAAGCGAAGCCCTTCACCGGACGGCTCGAAGAGGGTCAATGTTGCGGAGTTGGCCATGCGGAAATGTCCTTCCACGGCGCGGGGATTGGAACCGATTAGTGAAAACAGCCCGAGTGTAGTCCTCGCCACGCAAGGGCGCCAACCGCGCGCCGTGTGAAACGTTTGAGTGAAACCCTTGTCAAGTAAGGCTCCACATCACATTCTGCGTTGGTACTCGATTGCCCGCCGCGATTGAAATCCTGTATAAGAAATAGGCAGCACTCGCAGTGTTGCAGCAGCCCCTCCTCGGGGGACAACCTCACTTCACGCCCCATATTGGGAGGTACCTTCCATGGCCAAGACTCGCAAGAAGCGCCAGTCGTACTCGGACGAGCAGCGCGCTGAGATTCTCGCCACCGCGACGCGCGACAATCTCACGGCAATTCAGGTGAAGAAGAAGTTCGGCGTGACGCCGGTCACCTACTACTCGTGGCGCAAGAAGACGGGCGCCGTGCGCAAGCGTGGCGGCAAGACGACGGTGGGTGTTGCCCGTGTCGCCGCGTCGACGGGTGGCGGCAACCTGAGCCACCAGCTGCGCGCCGAAGTCCAGAACCGCGTGCGCCAGATTCTCCCCGAGATCGTGCGTACGGAAGTGAACTCGTACCTCAATACGCTGTTCTCGCCGGGACCGGGCCGCAAGCGCAGCCAGAAGGTCTAACGAGCCCCTGATTCACGGCGCGCAGCAGCACGCGAGCCGGTCAGCGGATACGAATACCGTGCGCGGTTCTGGTCAGCCAGAGCCGCGCACTTGGTTTGGGTCGCCGTTGAGCTCAGCTCAGCGGCTGCGCGCTCAGCCGCGAGGCGGCGGCGCGATCGATGTACCACTCGCCCTCCCGCACCAACGCCGCGGGGCAATCACTGGCCTGGGTCCGCGGATCGTGCGCGCGCGCGATGGCGGCCGCCTTGCCCTCGCCGGCCGCGAGCACGCACACCGCGCGCGCCTCGGCGAGCACCCGTGGAGTCACGGTGATCCGCTGCGGGGGCGGCTTCGGGCTATCGTCGATGGCAACCGCGCGCCGCCCGGTCTCGCTCACGGCGGCCGCGTGCGGGAACAGCGAAGCGATGTGGCCGTCCGGCCCCGTCCCCAGCAGCACCAGATCGATGGGCTCGCGCAGGTGCTGCTCGTACTCGAGTGCGGCCGCATCGAGATCGGTGGCCTCGGCACGCATCGAGCGCAACGCCGTCGTCGCGAGTCCCAGCGGTTCGAGCAGCGTCTCGCGCACCAGGCGATCGGTACGCGCCGTGTCCCCCACCGGCACCGCGCGCTCATCGGCCAGCAGCAGCACGCAACGCCGCCACTCGATGCGCTCGCGCCACGGCTGCGATACGAGCAGGCGGTACAACGTCACCGGCGTCTCGCCGCCCGACAGCGCCACGCGAAATTCGCCGCGCGCGGCGATCGCGTCGTTCGCGGCGGCAACCATTCGCTCGCCCAGCCCCGCGGCCGCGGCCGCGGGGCCGGCGAAAACATGGATCACAGGTTGCGCCAGGTGTGCCCGCCGCGCCGCGGCAGCGCCTTGGCGGTATCGGGTCCCCACGAGCCGGGCTCGTAGTTCGGGAAGTCCGTGGGCGGCTCGCTCTGGATGTGCTCGAGGATCGGCGTGATCCAACGCCACGACGCCTCGACCGCATCGCGGCGCGAGAACAGCGTCGCGTCGCCGCGCATGGCATCGAGCAGCAGCCGCTCGTAGGCCTCGGGCGGCTCGCCCCCGAATGCCTCGACGTAGTTCATGTCCATGGCCACGTTGCCGACCATGTTGTCGAAGCCGGGGATTTTGGAAGCAAAGCTCAACCGGATGCCTTCATCGGGCTGGATGCGCAGGGTCAGGACGTTGGGCTCGAGGTGCTCGCACACGTCCTCGCGGCCGAACAGCGACAACGGCACGCTCTGCATGTGAAACGACACCTCGGTCACGCGCTTCGCCATCTTCTTGCCCGCGCGCAGGTAGAACGGCACGCCCTGCCAGCGCCAGTTGTCGATGAACACGCGCAGCGCGGCGTAGGTCGGCGTCACCGAGTCGGGCGCCACGTCGGGTTCTTGCCGGTAGCCCTTGTACTGGCCCAGCACGACGTCGCGCACGATCGTGTCGGCCCACGGCTGCCGCAGTGCGCGCAGCACCTTGAGCTTCTCGCCACGGATATCGTCGGCGTCGGCGGTGTTCGGCGGCTCCATCGCCACCAGCGCCAGCACTTCGAGCAGGTGGTTCTGGACAATGTCGCGCAGCACGCCCGTCTGCTCGTAGAACTTGCCGCGCGTGCCGACGCCCACCGTCTCGGCCGCGCAGATCTCGACGCGATCGATGTACTTTCGGTTCCACAGCGGCTCGAACATGCTGTTGGCGAAGCGGAACACGAGGATGTTCTGGACGGTTTCCTTGCCGAGGTAGTGGTCGATGCGGAACGTCTGGGACTCGTCGAGCACGCTGGCGACCACGTGATTGAGCTCGAACGCCGAAGCGAGATCGTGACCGAACGGCTTCTCGATGACGACGCGCGTCCACGGCTCGAGCTTGGGCTGAGTGATCAACCCGGCGGCCTTGAGCTGCGTCAGGATCGTCTCGAACTCCGAAGGGGGCACGGCGAGGTAGAACAGGCGGTTGCCTTGAGTGCCGTGATCGATCTCGTGACGCTCGAGCCGGACCTTCAACTGCGCATAGGTCGCCGGATCGCCGAATTCGCCCGCGACGTAGTCCAGCCGCTTGGCGAATGCCGCCGAGTGCTCGGCATCGCCGGCCGCGCCGGGCGCGAACTCCACCAGCGCCTTGATCACGCCTTCGCCGAACTGCGCGCCACTCTGCGGGCGTCGCGCCACGCCAATGACCGAGAAGTGGTCCTGGATCGCTCCATGCTGGATCAACCGCGCGATCGCCGGCATCAGCTTGCGGTGCGTCAGGTCACCACTGGCGCCGAACACCACGAACGCGCACGGCGGCGCCATGCGCATCTGCGGCATCGCGGCGCCCTCGGGACGGATGGCTTCGACGTGCGACGTGCTGCTCATGGCTAGCGCTCCTTCACGGCATGGCCGCCGAATTCATTGCGGAGTGCTGCCAGCACGCGGTCGCGGAAGGAATCCTCCTGCCGCGAACGGAACCGCGCGAACAGCGAGGCGGCCAGCACTTCCGCGGGCACGCCCAGCTCGATCGCTTCTTGGATCGTCCAGCGGCCTTCGCCCGAGTCCTCGACGTAGCCCTTGATCTTGTGGAGGCCCGGGTCCTTTTCGAAAGCGCGTTCGGCCAATTCGAGCAGCCACGAGCGCACCACGCTGCCCTGGTTCCACAGGTGCGAGAGCTTGGCCAGGTCGTAGGCAAAGGGACTCGCCTGCAGCAACTCGAAGCCTTCCGCGTACGACTGCATCATGCCGTACTCGATGCCGTTGTGGATCATCTTCGAGTAGTGCCCTGCCCCGGCCGGGCCGACGTGCATCCAGCCGTCCGGTGGCGCCAGCGTATCGAGCCCCGGCTTGAGTATCGCGATTGCCTCGGCCGTCCCGCCGAGCATCATGCAGTAGCCCTTCTCGAGCCCCCAGATGCCGCCCGAGGTGCCGCAGTCGACGAACAAGATGCCGAGCGCCTCGAGCGCCTTGCCACGGCGGCGCGAATCCCGCCAGTTGGAGTTGCCGCCATCGACGATCAGGTCGCCGGGCGACAGCATGGGCGTCAGTTGGTCGATGGTCTCGTCCACCGGCGCGCCTGAGGGAATCATCAACCACACCACACGCGGGCCTTTGAGCGCCTGGACGACTTCAGCGATCGTCGAGGCACCCTTGGCGCCCTTGGCCACTGCTTCGGCGATCGGCGCGCTACCGCGGTCACTGGCCACGACCGAGTGTCCGCCGCGGAGCAAGCGGTACGTCATGTTGAGGCCCATGCGGCCCAGGCCGACCATTCCGAGTTCCATTCGCCCTCCCTGTGCGAGTCGAAACTGCCATCCAGCATCCTTGCTTACCATGAAACGCGAGCCGAACCCTGTCAACGCCCCCACGGCTCCGTGCCGTGCCCAAAATGAGTGGGCGACGGAGTCCCGCTCCGCCGCCCACACGACTTCCTGCTGCTGGTTCGCAACGACCGTTAGGCGGCGAGCCTGGCCGACTGGCCGTTGAGCCCTTCGATGTAAACACGCACGCGTTCCACCTCGATACGCGCGCGCTCGAGCGGCGGCTGTGCCACCCCCAGGTCGTTGTCGCGGCCGCAGCGCTCCAGTTCGGTGAAGGCGCCGACGCAATGCCGTGCGCCGATCGTGGCCGCCATTCCCTTGAGCCCGTGCGCCTCGAATTCCACGCGACGCGCATCGCGCGACGCAATCGCCTCGGCGAGCCGCTCGACACGATCGCTGACATCACCGAGGAAGGTGTTGAGCAGCGCCTCACGCAACCCTGGAATTCCCATCGAGGTGTCGTTGAGCCGTTCAAAGTCGATCGGGTCACCCGCGGCGGGTTCCGCCCACTCCGGCGTGCCCTCGTTGAGGGCGTCCGGCGGTGAGGGCTCCGGCATGCGCATGCGGTCGTATTCGGCGCGACCCACGATGGAGATGCGGGGCGCCGGCGAGCTCGAAACGAGCCCGCGGGCCGATTCGGTCAGCCGCGCTTCCGGCATGATGGCATTGCTGGCATGCGAGGACGGCGACTCGGCCGAGGTCGACTCGGCAACAGCGCCCGTCGCGGCGCGCACACCAGCAGACTCCGACTGGCGGCCGTGGGTCCAACGCTCGACGGACTCGACCAGCAGTCCCAGGTCGATCGGCTTGCTGAGGTAGTCGTCCATACCCGCCGCGAGGCAGCGCTCGCGTTCGCCGGGCTGGGTGCTGCCCGTCATCGCGACGATCGGGGTGCGCGCGCCCCCGCGTTCCCGGGCGCGCAACGCGCTGGTCGCGCGGTAGCCGTCCATGTCCGGCATATGCAGATCCATCAGCACGAGGTCGTAGCGCGTGCGGCTGCTGAACTCGAGCGCCTCCGAAGCGCGCTCGACTGAGTCGAAGGCGTAGCCATGACGGCGCAGCGCCCACTCGGTGACCAGACGGTTGACCGGATCATCCTCGACGAGCAGCACGCGGAAGCGGCCACGGCGCGCCTCGGCGAGCGAGTGACGCGTCACCAGCGGCGCCTCGGTCGTCTCGAGCGGCGACGCCGGACGGCGCATCACCTCGACGAGCGCGTCATAGAGTTCCGACCACGGCACCGGTTTGATCAAGTAAGCCGAGAAGCCGGCGCGCATCGCCAACTGCGCATCTCCCTTGCGGCCCACGCTGGTCAGCAGCATGGTGCGCGTGCCCTGCAACTTCGTGTCGCGGCGAATCTCGATGCCGAGCGATTCGCCCGAGATCCAGCCCAGCTGGATGTCGATGAGCGCCACCTGCACCGGTTCGCCCGAATCGGCGGCGACGCGCAGCTTGTTCAAGGCGTCGTCGTGATTCGAAGCCTGGTCGACGTGGGCTCCCCACGCCTCGAGCATCTCCGCCATCGACTGGCGCAGCGACGAAGCCGGATCCACGAGCAGCACCCGCACGCCGCCGAGATCGACGGAGGCAAGTTCCGCGGACGGGGCCTGCACACCCACCTGCTTCTGCAGAGACAGCTCGAACCACAAAGCACCGTGCCCGTTCTCGCCGGTGTCGATGCCGACTCCCCCCTGCATCAAGGTGACGAGACGGCGGGACACGTACAGCCCGAGCCCCACGCCGCCGTAGCGGCGCGCGGTGGCCGGATCGGCCTGCGCAAAGCTCTGCAGTACCCCATTCAGGTGCTCGGGCTTGAAGCCCGAGCCGATGCTCGCCACCGTGAAACGCAGCGAGACCGTGTCGTCGCGCTCGTTGACGCGTTCCACGCGGACGCGGACGGCCCCCTTGTCGGTGTACTTGAAAGCGTTGGTCGCGAGATTCAGCAGCACCTGGCGCAACCGGCCCGGATCGCCCTTCACCCTCGAGGGCACATCGGGCCCGACCTGCACTTCAAACTCCAGGTTCTTGTCGCCGGCGATCGGCGCCAGCAGCGCCGCCACCTGTTCGACCGTGACGCGCAGGTCGAAGTCCATCGCCTCGATCTCGATGCGGCCGGCGTCGATGCGCGAGAACTCCAGCGCGTCGTTGATAATGGCGAGCAGCGAGTGGCCCGAGCCGCGAATCACCTCGATCATCTCGCGATGCTCGGCCTCGAGCGTGGACTCGAGCAGCAGCTGGGCCATCCCGATGATGCCGTTCATCGGCGTGCGAATTTCGTGTGACACGCTGGCAAAGTGGTCGCTGCGGTCGCGCAGCGAGCGGCGCGCATCGTCGACTTCCTCGCGCGCGGCGTCGCGCTGGCGCACCAGTTCCTTGCACTCACGCAGCGACTGTTCGGTGTCGTGACGCGCGCTGTCGCGTTCGGTACGCAGCGCTTCGAATTCGGTCTTCAGCGCTTCGTGCTGCTTGCGCAGGTCCGCGTCCACATCGCGGTTCCGCTGGGCCTCGAGTTCCGTCTCGAGCCGCGAGATCTCCTGCTTCGCCTGTTCGTGCTCGCGCTGCGCGTCGGCCGTCTCCTGCCGCGAGGCGGCGAGGGCCAGGTTGGCCGTTGTGATCTCGTCTGTGACGGTGCCCTGCAGGCGGCGGAAGTCCGCCAGGTCCGCCTCGGCGCGGCTCGCGCGCACCGTTGCGGCCTGCGTTGCCTCTTCGGCTTCCTCGCGCAGTTCTTCCGCGAGGTGCGTGGCCTCGCGAGCCTGGTTAAGTTCCGCGCGCGCCAGCTCCGCTTCGGCGCGCGCGGCTTCC
>JAYSRO010000052.1:0-40501 GCA_043720995.1 Candidatus Eiseniibacteriota bacterium | reverse complement strand
GGAGAAAGGCAAGAGAAAACACCCATTGCCGGACATGTTCCACTCCGGCAATCCTGCCCTGGACAACCGGACTGGATCGTCATGGCGTCCTCTACGATTCGTTCGCGCGGTGAAACGGGTCCACCGAGCGCAAACGTGGGCTTACTTGCTTGTCCGAGGTCAGCAATTGAAGCCGTTGATGGGGAGGAGGAGGGTACTCCCATGCCCTAGGCAGGTAACAGGACTTTCTGGCGACCGGCCGGCGGCAATAACGCTCAGTGCACCAGAACCAACTTTCCCGAAGCTGAACCGCCTGCGACCGCGAGCCGCAAGAGATAAACGCCGGGGCTCGTGCGCTCGCCTGCGCCATCACGGCCATCCCAGCGCAACTCATGTTTGCCCTCGGCTTCGTCGCGATCGAGCAGCGTTGCCACGCGGCGGCCACGCACGTCATAAAGAGCCAGCGTGACCCTGCCGGCAGCGGGCACGGCGTACCAGAGTCGCGCGCTGCCACTCGGCTCGCCCATCCCCGCAGTCCACAGGCCGCGATCGCCGCGCTCCGCGAGCGGTGGATCAACGCCTGCCAGATTCACGATCATCGAGCCCAGTGCTGCGTGCGCCCAGCACAACATGCGACGCTCCTGTTGCAGCGTGAATTCATTTACGCACCACCACGGCCCATAACCCATGATGTTGTGCAACGGCGTAATCCCCCACGGAACGCCCGTGCAATCACATCCACCCGGGGCCGTGCACGAGAAATTGCGCGGTGTGGAGCGCGTATCTGCGCACAGGTCACCGCGGTTGTCCGCGTTGGCGCCGCTGGCGGGCTCATAGCAGGCGGCGGCACAACTTTCGGTCTCATCGGTTCCACGAAATGTGTGGTACAGGCCGAGACAGTGGCCCAGTTCATGGCTCGCCGCGTGATGAACCCAGTCAACCAGGTCGCGATTCAGCCAAAGTCCGCCTTGCGGCGTCAGCGCATCGGGGTCCCACGGCAGGGTCCCGAGGCCATCAAATGGCAGGGCGCTGCCAGATATGAAGAGGTTCAAATTCTGGGAAGGTGTCTGAGCGTAGAGGTCCTTCATGTCTTCCAGCTGCTGCTGCGTGGCAAGCGTGGCGAACTGGCTATCGTTGTGGAACAGCGTCGCGACCTTGTCGACACGAATCCGGTGGGGCGAGAAGTCGCGGTTCATCTGCGCGAACATGCTATCGACGAGCGCACTCGACACTCCGCCCGAGCGGTCCGATTCGCGCATCACGTGCACGAGCACGCGCACGGCAATCGGATCGCGAGGCGTGCCATCTCGGGTGGCTGGGAGGTCACACCCCCCGGCAGCGCACGGAGGCAAGTCGCTCTGGGTTCGCAACGCGCGCAGACCGGTCGGGTGATCGAACACGGCCCCACACCAGTCGGTGGACTTGGCTAGATCGGCGCCGGTCCGTCCTGCGAATGGTGCAGCCGTCATGAATGCTGATGGCCCGCACGCCAGCGTCGTCGCTTGGACCACGTTTGAATACGGCGACACGCCGTTCGCATCGATCGCCCGAACGCGGAACCAATAAGTGGTGCCCGGATCGAGGTCCCGTATTGCTGCGGTGGTCCCGTGCGCGACCGAATCGACGAACGAGAAGGCTACCCCGTTCGGGCTCTGCTCGACCTCGAATGTGAGAGTAGAAACGCTGTCAGGAGTGCTCCAGGACAGGTCGATTTCACTCGTCCAGACTTGGCTCACCACGAGCGCCGGCGGAGCCGGCGAAAACAGCGCGTCACGGCCGGCGGCCGAAACCAGCGGCGACAGTAGTGGAAGCGCCAGGGCCGCGATGAGCACCCTTGGCAAGGATCGCATGGTCAAGCTGAGTACCTCCCCATAAGGACCCGCCAAGTGAACCACCGAAGGACATGACCGCCAAGCGATAAAGGAGTTCGCCAGGGTGCCGGCGTACGCAAGCCTGTGCCGCGTTCAGAGCGACATCACGCTCACCGTGCAGGTGTGCAACCACACCACGGCGACACAGAGCTATCATCTGATCTTCACTGGCCTGCCGACGGGAGGCGCCTGCACATGGCCCGGTCCCGCAACGATCCAGGTGCTCGGACCCAACCCGGTGACCGTGCCGCCCAACAGCTGCGTCCCAGTGTCGAGGTATTCGCCCGCTTTACGGAACCGCGGCCCTTCCGCGCCTACAACATCGTGCTCGCCGCGGACGAAGACGGCGATGGCACGCCCGACGCGCAGGCCTCGGCGGTACTGCGCTACGCGCCGGATTACATCGCCACTCTTGCGGTACCCGCGCCGCGACCGGCGGTGCTCACGACATCGCGGGCCGGCGCGTGCAACAGGTGCTGGCCGAAGTCCGGGCTAGCGAACGATCAGCTTGCGGCTGCGCGTGGCCGAACCCGCACTGAGGCGATAGAGGTACAGACCCGACCGCAGGCGCTCCCCGCGATCGCTCCTGCCGTTCCATCGCACCGCGTACTCACCTGGCCGCAGTACTTCGCTGACCAGCGTGGCAACGCGCTGGCCAGTCACGCTGAACACGGTGAGTTCGCATTTCGCGGTTTGAGCCATGGTGTAGCGGATCGTCGTCCCGCCGGCGAAGGGGTTCGGGAAGTTCTGGGCGACGGCGAAGGCATAGGTGGTGGGTTGCCCCTCGGGATCGATCGGTAAGGGCATCACGCGCACCGAGACTGAGACATTGTGCTTCGGCGTGTGTCCCGTGGTCACCGCGGGGCCCCTGGCGCGCCGGGCGCCAGACGGCACTGATGGGCGCCCGAGAGGCTTCCACCCGGAGCCCGCGGGAGCGACAGGGGAGTGCCCGAGACTGGTGGTTGCGGCCACGGGCGCAGGCGGAGCCAGGGCGTTGGCCGACAACGGAAGCGCGACCGCAGTTGTCAGCATGCAAACAACTGTGATCGCCCGTTTGGATCCGCGCTTCACTGGGCTTGTGCGCGCAGGCGGGAGTAGATCTGGGTCTGGACTGCCTGGCCACTGACCGCGGCCGAGATGACGCACACCAAGTTCTTTCCATGCAGCGGCTTGCCCGGGTCCATGGTGACAGCACCCGTGATCGTGCGTTCCTCGCCGGGCTCGAGCATCAACGAGTCGGGCTCGAAGCGGACCTTCGCCGCCTTGAGCAACTCGGCGTCGTCCGGTCGCAGCGTAGCTCCCGCGGATTCGAAGCTCATGGCATGCAACTCGACCGACACCCTGTGGTTCGATGTGTTGCGCACCTTCAGCGGTACCGCTGAAGCCTTCTCGAGGCGATAGGACTTGCCGCGGGCGAGCGTCCTGATGTTGAATTCGGCCGGCTGGAGCGACAACGACAGCTCGCCTGTAGGCTGTACGTCGGCCGCATCCGCGGTCGGTGAGATCGAAAAGATGATGTGGCTCTTGAGCCCATAAGCCAGCAATTCGCCCTCGCGCGGCAGGGTGTGCGTCCAGAAGGTGACCTGGAAGCGCTTGCCCAGTAGCGTGGGATCATTGGGGATCGCCAGCGACAACTCGACTGCGCGAGTCTGTTGCGCCTCGAGGTCCAACGTGTCCGGCACCGCCGTCGCCCACCGCCGGTCGGGGACCGGCAAAACGCCTGCGCGCAATTCGACCGCGTCCGGTACGAGTGGCTCGATACTGACTCGCACCGAGCCTTCGGTCGTGCTGGTGACCGACAGCGGCAGGTTGGCCAGTGAACGCAGTGAGTACGTGTGCCCAATCGCCAGGTTCTCGATCACGACCTCACCGACTGAGCAGCGCAATCCGCCTGCCACCCCGGGTCCTGCGAGCCCCATTGCACAACACACGGCAACCGCGCAGCGGGACGCGAACAATCGACAGCCAAGCGTCATGGTTTATCCCGCCGCCGTCAGCGCGATGGGGATGCTCCGCCGCGCAGGAGTAATCGAGATCAAGTTGTTCGCATGGCCAGAGCTGCCAGCCGTCGGAGCGCTCAGGCTCGAAGGCGCCACGGCGAGAGCCATTTCGCAATGCTCGGCGAAGAGAGTTTTCAGGTTGAGATCCTCAATGAGCTGCTGGACTCGTCGCAAGGCCTACTGCGGTGATGCGAGTGCCCCGGGAACAGCCTCTGGTGCAGGTGGCGCGCGCTCGTCTGTCTTGGTGCCTGTCCTTCATCCCACCGGTCGCCCTTCGAGGGCGATCGTGCGGGAGAAGTCGACAAGGAGATTCATCGGCGCGTGGCACTTGTGCCTTGAGGGCAAACTGCAAGACCTCGCCGAGTACGGCCATCGCTCCAGGCAGCAGCCATGTCGCTCAATGATCGAGGCTAGGCCCTCCCGTGCCGCGCGAAATGGATCGCGCCGTGCAAGACGCGCTTAAATTGTGCGGGCTGCACATCACCTTTGACGAGGTAGCCAACGGCACCGATTCTTGCCGCCTCGACATCGACGCTCAGGTCGCCATGTCCGGTCATCATCACCATCGGGATATCAAAGCCCTGATCGAGCACGCGGCGCATGAAGTCCAGGCCATTGTGTTCGCCGAGCCGGAAGTCCACCACGCAAACATCGGGGCAATGCCCGGCGATCGCCTCGAGCCCGGACTCGAACGTCGGAGCCCACTCTATCTGGAATTCGACAATGGCCTGATCGCACAGCATCTCGCGCGCGATCACGAAGTCGTCCTCGTCATCATCAACAAGCAATACCTTTGCTGGGGCTAGGTGCATGACGACTCCTCCTCACTGGCCGGTGCCGGCCTCATCACGGGACGGGGCAGCTCCTGGCGCGTCGGCAGCACAATGATGAATCGTGCTCCACGTCCCGGGGTCCCCTCCGCGCAGATCGTGCCCCCGTGCAGGTCGGTAATCTTGCGGCAGATCGAGAGCCCGATGCCGGTGCCCTCATATACGCTGCGGCCATGGAGTCGCTCGAACACGGCGAAGATGCGTTCCGCCTGGCTCGGTTCGAAGCCGATGCCATTGTCCTCCACGACGACACGACAATACGATCCCGCACCACGCGCCGAGCGAGTCGTGCCAGTCCCCGAATCCATGTACTCCGACGACAACCGGATCGTGGGACGCACTTCGGTGCGGTGGAATTTGAGCGCGTTCGCCACGAGATTCTGCAACAGTTGCCGAATTTGCGTGCGATCCGCCTCGATTTGCGGCATCGGTCCGATCTCCACACACGCTCCCACCTGTGCAATCCGCAGCTCGAGATCCGCCACGACCTCACCCGCGACCTGCCCCAGGTCGACGAGCGAGACCGACTCCGGCTTGTGGGAGAGCCTTGCGATTTCCAGCAGGTCATGGATCAGGCTCTGCATGCGCCCGACCGCGCTATGCATCCGCTTCAGTCCATCGGGTGCAGTGTCCTGTGCTGCCCGCGGCGGAGCGTCCATGGGGTCGTGCGGCCGCACGGTCCGTTCCGCGAAGTACTTAATCTTGCGGAGCGGCTCCTGGAGTTCGTGCGCCGCTACCGACGCAAACTCCTCGAGGGCCCGGTTGCTGCGTTGCAGCCGGTCCGTGAGTGCTCTCAAAGCATCTTCGGTCTGGCGACGTTCGGTGATCTCGTGCGCGGTGCCGAACATCCGGATGGGCCCCGTGGCATCGACCTCGACCCGGCCCCGGCCATGAATCCAGCGCACTTCCCCGTCCGCGCGAATGATGCGGTGATCGAAGAAAAACGGCTGGTGATCCGCAGCGGCTCGTTGGACCGTGCCGCCGACGAGTTGCTGGTCGTCAGGATGCACACGGTCCAAGAATGACTCGTAGGTCACCGGCACCGCAGAGTCTAAACCGTGCATGCGATACAACTCCTCCGTCCAGGCCACCTCGTTTCGGGCGACATCCCACTCCCAACTTCCCAGGTGCGCAACCGCCTGAGCCTCCGCGAGCCGCGCCTGGCTCAATTCGAGCACCTGCTCGGCCCGCCGCCGCACGGTCACTTCCTGCACCATCAGCTCGTTCGCCGACTCCAGCTCGGCGGTCCGCTCACGCACGCGAATTTCCAGATCGTCATGGGCGCGGCGTAGCTCGCGTGTGGCATCGGTGCGTTCCTGAACCGTGGCCGCGACCACCAGCACCGTGATCGTCACGACGCCCAGGAACATCTGCAGCATCATCAGTGCGGCATTGACATCCGTGGTCCCGAACGGACCACTGCCATGAATCGTCGCCCAGATCGCGAGCGCCGAAGTCAGCGCGATCGCAGTGGCTCCTCCGCACGGACCAAACCGGAATGCGGCCCAGACCAGTAGCGGGATCGGGAGGAACGCCATGGGGGCATGGAGACTACCGCCACCGATCCACCCACCAAATGTGAGCTTGCAAGCAAACAACAGGACCCCGGCCAGCAGCGCCGCCTCAACGGGCCAGCGTGGATCCACCTTGATCCACGACCTGCGCCACCACGACAGCATCAGCGGCGCCACCACCAGCACCCCGGCGACATCCCCAAGCCACCACGTGACCCACACCGCTTTGAGCAAGCTCCACGGGATCATGCCAGTCGCCGCGAGCGCCATGGGCCCGATGCATGCGCTGGCCAGGCACATCAGTGGCGCCACGAGCATGAAGCGGAACACGTCCTGCGCGCGCGTGAGCGGATTGCGCAGCTCCCAGCGCGAGAGCAGGAAATACCCCACCACCGCTTCAAGTGAATTCCCCACCGCGATCATGCCCGAGGCCAGAAACATCGAGGGCGTGGGCGCGGATTGGTTCGCCAGAAACACGGTGATGTTGGCGAGGAACGCGCCGAGCAGGATACCGGGCCATAGCCTGAAACCGAACAACAACAGCAGCGCGAGCCCGATTCCTGAGGGCGGCCAAACCGGCGAGGCATTGGTCTTGTCGAATGCCAACAACAGTCCAAGCCTCGCCGCTCCGTAATACAGGGCAGCGGCTGCCAGGATCTGGGCAATTCTCTTGATGAGCTCGTGTCGATTTGCGGCTGGGGCTCCGGTGGCCTGGCGCAGCGGCATACCCTCCCTGGCTCTGCTGGTGCGAGCACGCGGCGACGACAATCCCTTTCCCGTCGCGAGTCCCGTGCCCTCCCTTGTTATCGGCGGGTCATCCCGCCCAATTCAGTCCGCAGGCAACCCCACGCGCGCCTGCGGGGCGGGGCTACCTCGGTACCATACCCGGCCGCGCAGGCGGGGCCGATTCTTCCCCTGTCGCCGATTTCCGCCGGCCGACACGGCGGGCCCCTCGAGGGCGCATCGCCAGGTCACACGCTTGGATTCCCACCGCTCTTTGGGGCGAACCGCATGGCGCACCCGATGATTTGCGGTGGTCACGCAGGAGGTTTCGGATGTCGATCCAGAAATTCGGCAGGATTGTAGCGTTTCAGCTCGTATTCACTCTCGGCCTTGCAAATCTGGCTCATGCCGGTAATCCGGCCACGATCTCCGTCACGGTCACCATCCAGAACCTGAGCGTGGCGGCCTCGGGTCCCATCGCGTTCGGCACCGTGCTGGCGGGGAGCCAAACGGTGTCCAGCTCGAGCTCGACGGTCACCAACGACGGCAATATTGCCGAGACCTTCTCGCTCTCGCTCACGAATCCTTCGACGTGGACTGCGGTTCAGCTCGCCCCTTCGAGCGCCGAGGAGTATGCGCTCCTCACGCAGTTCAGTTCCTCCGCGCCGGCGGCGGGCAGCTTCACCTTTGCGAATCACTCGCTCTCCACCACCGCGGCGTCCAGTTCGGCGACCCGGTTCGCGGGTGATCTAACCGGCGTCTCGGTCGCGGCATCCAGCAGCCGGTCGGTGTGGTTCCGCTTCAATGCTCCGACTTCGACCGCGGTGACGACGCAGCAGAACATCACGGTGACCGTCACGGCATCCGCCGGGTAAGCGACATTGCGCGGGGCATGCCTGCTGTGCGCGGCACTCATTGCGACCCCATCGCTGAGTGCCGCGGCGACGAAAACCTGGAGCGGAGCCGGCTCGGATAGCAACTGGGGGACGAACGCGAACTGGGCCGGTGGGGCCGCTCCCGTATCAGGGGATGACCTCGTCTTTCCGGCCGGCGCGGCCCGGCTCACCAATGTGAACAACCTCGCCTCCGCGACAGCGATCGGCTCGATCCGGTTCCAGGCTGCGAGCTACTCCATCAGTGGCAACTCGATCGCGATCAGTACTGCCGGCGGGATCACCGTCGCAGCGGGTGTCGCCGGCACGAATACAATCGGCGTTGCCATCGCCTTGAGCGTCGCCCAGACGTGGATCATCTCCGACGCAGGGGCAACGCTGGATGCCTCGGGGATCATCAGCGGCATCAAGGTGCTGACCAAATCCGGGGCCGGCACCTTCAGGATCTCGGGCTCCTCCAGCAATACCTTTTCGGGTGGGCTGATCGTCAGTGGCGGCACGACGCTCCTCGCGAAGACGAGCGGAAAAAACATACTCAACGGTGCCATGACGATTTCGAGCGGACTGGTCCAGTCGCTTGCGAGCAACGAAATCCCATCCAAGACCGTCACCGTCACCGGCACCGGAGTGCTGGACCTGAATAATTTCTCGGACGTGATCGGCAGCTTGAAGCTGACCGGTGGAACCGTCGCGACGGGAACCGGAACACTCACGCTGGGCGGAACGCTGACGTCCAACGCATCCGCCTCCACGTCAACCATCACCGGCAACCTCGGGCTCGGGGCCAACCGGACGTTCACGATCAACGACGGGACGGCCACGGATGACCTGCTGGTCTCCGCCCTGGTCAGCGGTGCCTTCAGCCTGACCAAGGGTGGGACGGGCACGCTCGTGCTCAGCGCGAGCAATTCGTACTCGGGGCTCACGACCATCAGCGCCGGCCAGCTCATCGCCACGGCGAATAATGCACTGGGCACCATCGCGGGGGCGACCACGGTGTCGTCGGGCGCGGTACTTGGATTTCGTGGCGGCTTCACCTACGCGACGACCGAGGCGGTGGGCGCAAGCGGTACGGGCGTGAGCGCGACCGGTGCGATCAAGAATGTCAGCGGAGACAACAGCTTCGCCGGTGCCATCACCTGGATTGCGGCCGGCACGGTGGGTTCGGCGACGGCCGGCAACTCCCTTGGCCTTACCGGCCTGATCGTGAACGGCGGCTTCGCCCTGACCTGCAATGGCGCCGGCAACACGGTGGTGGGCGGTGTGATCTCAGGGACGGGAGCCCTCACGAAGTCGGGTACGGGAACGCTCACGGTTTCGGCGGCCAATACCTACTTGGGCGTGACGACGGTGAGCGCTGGCAGCCTCCGAGTCACGAATAGCGCGGGTTCCGCAACCGGAACGGCGGCGCTCACGGTCGCATCCGGCGCGACGCTCGAAGGCGCCAACTCGAGCGCCACGAGCGCGAGCTCCACGATCTCCAATGGGGGCACGCTCAGCCCAGGCGTCGGCGGCACGGGGACGCTGTTGACCGGCGCGATGGCCTTGAACTCCACGGCCAATCTCAGTTTCGAATTGGGCACGGCCAGCGATCGCGTCGACGTCATCGGCAATCTCACCGCCGATGGAATCTTGAACGTCACGCCGGCGACCGGGTTCCACGCGGGAACCTACACACTCTTCACCTACAGCGGCGTGCTGACGGACAATGGCATCAGCCTCGGATCGCTGCCCGCTGGATCCGCCTACAGCATCGACGTCGCGACGCTCGGACAGGTCAGGTTGCGCGTGTATCCCGCGGTGACTTCGATCGTGCGGACCGGAGCGGATCCGACCAACGCGGCGAGCGTCAGTTTCGCCGTGACGCTCAGCGAAGCCGTCACGGGCGTCGATGCGGCCGACTTTGCGTTGACCACCACGGGCTCAACCACGGGTGCATCGGTGAGCAGCGTGAGCGGAACGGGATCCGTTTACACGGTCGCCGTCAACACGGGCACGGGATCTGGAACGCTCCGGCTGGACGTCGCCGACAACAACACCATCCTGGCCGGCGGAAACCCGTTGGGTGGAGCTTCGAGCGGCGACGGGAACTTCACTGCGGGCCAAACACAGACGATCGACAAGACCGCCCCGGCCGTCGTGTCCTCAAATCGAGCTGGCGCGAGCCCGACAGCAGCCACGAATGTCGACTTCACCGTGACCTTCAATGAGATCGTGACGGGCGTCAACGCGGCGGACTTTGGCCTGACGGCAACGGGGCTGGTCGGCTCCTCGGTAGGGGCCGTCTCGGGCAGCGGAACGTTGTACACCGTGACGGTTGCTACCGGGTCGGGCTCCGGCACGATTCGCCTCAATGTGCTCGATGACGACTCGATCGTGGATGCGGTGGGCAATCCCCTCGGAGCAGCCGGGGCCGGCAATGGAGCATTTACCTCCGGGCAGACCTATACCATCGACAGGGAGTCACCTTCGGTCACGCTGAGCACTTCGTTGAGCACTCCAACGAAATTCTCCCCAGTCCCGGTCACGATCGTGTTCACCAAGAGTGTAAGTGGCTTTACGGCGTCGGACGTCACCGTCTCAAACGCTTCCGTGAGCAACTTCAGCGGCTCCGGCTCGGACTACGCATTCGACCTGATTCCCGCCTCCAATGGCCTGCTCACGGCGGAAATCGCCGCGGGCGTCGCATTCGACGTCGATGGCCGTGGCAATCTCGCTGCCGCAACATTCGGTATCACCTACGACTCCGTAGCCCCCACGGTGGCCTCCATTCTCCGCTCGGGGTCGACTCCGACCAATGCCACCACAATCACCTATACCGTCACGTTCACCGAGAGCGTTGCGGGAGTCGACCTCGCCGACTTTGCGCTGACGACGAGTGGCGTGAGCGGAGCAGCGCTCAGCACGATCAGTGGCAGTGGCGCAGTCAGGACGGTGACCGCGAGCTCGGGCACCGGCTCGGGCACGATTCGGCTGGACTTGTCGGATGACGACTCGATCGTCGACACCGCTGCGAATGCACTTGGTGGAGCGGGGACTGGAAACGGCAACTACTCAACCGGCCAGGCCTACTCGATCGACAATGCCGCCCCATCCGTGGCGATGAGTTCGATCGCGGTCGATCCGACCAACGCTTCGCCGATCGCGGTGACGACGGTGTTCAGCGAGACCGTGACCGGCTTCACCCTGTCGGACATCTCCGCAACCAATGGCGTCGTGAGCAATTTCGCCGGCTCGGGAACAAGCTACAGCTTCGACCTGACGCCCTCAGCCAGCGGCACTGTGGCTGCGAACATCGCGGCGGGCATGGCCATCGACGCGGCCGGCAACGGCAACACGGCCGCGGCGGCGTTCCAGCGCACCTTCGATGCCATCGCCCCAACGGTCCAGAGTGTCTACTCGACCGTCCCGGACGGCACGTTCGGTCTGGGCTTCACGATTCCGGTTCGCGTCGTGTTCGACGAGCCGGTCACGGTCACGGCAACTCCACAGCTCACCCTGAGTACGTCGTCCGCCCCGAACGCGGTGATCGACTACGTCTCGGGGAGCGGGACATCCTCGCTCACGTTCAATTACACGGTGGCTGCCGGCCAGTCGAGTGCCGACCTCGACTACTTTTCAACTTCCGCGCTGGCACTAAACTCCGGAACGATTCGTGACCTCGCCGGCAACAACGCGGACGTGAGCCTCCCCTCGCCAGGGGCACTGGGATCACTTGGCGACAACAACAATATCGTGGTCGACTCCAACGTGCCTTCCGTGACTTCGGTCGGCGCGACGAGCGCGAATGGGTCTTACGGTGCGGGGTCGACGGTTCTCATCACGATCACCTTCGGCCAGGCCGAGACCGTGACCGGCACGCCCCAGCTGACCCTGAACACATTCAGCACGCCGAACGGTGTCGCCAACTACAGCTCAGGCAGCGGAACCGCGACGATCACCTTCACCTACACCGTTGCAGCGGGCCAGAGCAGTCCCGATCTCGACTATCTCTCCGAGACGGCGCTGGCGCTCAACGGTGGGACGATCAAGAAATTGGAGACCAGCACCAACGCGAACCTCACGCTGCCGGAGTCGGGCACACCGGGATCACTGAGCGCCAATGCAGCGATCATTGTCGACACGACCGCGCCAACGATCGCGAACATCACGTCCACGACCGCGAACGGCACCTACGGCGCCGGGAGCTCCGTCAATGTCACCGTCAACTTCTCGGAGGCCGTCACTCTGGCGGGCGGCAACTTGCAGCTCGTTCTCGATACCGGAGCGACCTTGCTGATCAGCCCGTTCGGCCCCGCCACTTCTGCTGCCGGCACCTACACCGTCGCCGCAGCTCAGAGCTCCCCGGATTTGAACGCCGTTTCCCCGCTCTCGCTCGGGACCGGCGCGACGCTCCGCGACGCGGCCGGCAACAACGCCTCGTTGCTGGTTCCCGCCGGCAGCAACCTGGCGGACGCCAAGGCGATCGTGATCCAAACCGTGCTCAGCGTGAGCGTAGGCAACAGTGCCTTCTCATTTGGCGCGCGGCCCCTCAACCAATGGCTGGCGGTTCAGTCCAGCACGCTCACCAATGACGGCAATGCGGGGGAGCGGCTGGTCGGCAGGTTCACGCCATTCGCGGCCGGAGCGAGTCTTTGGTCGCTCTCCACGAGCACGAATGGACCCGACCAGATACGCGCGCAATGGTCCACGACCAGCGCCACTGGGCCGTGGACAGACCTCACGGCATTCGGCACCGACTTCACGATCGTGGAGAACCTCGCGCAGACGGCCGCGGTGAGCTTGTACTTCCGGATCCTGACGCCGTCGAGCTGCTCTTCACTCTCGCCCTATGCGTCCACGTTCACGGTCACGGCCCAGTAGTGGGGCGATCGGAGCGAGGCGCGGCGGGCGACTACGCCCGAGCGCAGCTCGGCTCAGCTCGCCGCAGGGCCAGCGGGTTGCGTGCGAGGAACAGGCCCAGTTGCAACCGATCCTGGAGGCCGGCCTTCTTGAGGAGCCGGCCAACGTGCTTCTTGATCGTAGGAACGCCGATCGAAAGGGACGTCGCGATTTCCTTGTTCGAACAGCCGCCAGCGATGAGCCCGGCCACATCGAGCTCCCGCTCCGACAGTTGCGGAAACGACCGGAGGAGTTCGGCGTCCTCAGACTTCTGCTCGGCGGCGCGATGCATCGCGTGGCGCAACGTGCGTTCGAGCAGCGCTGGTCCCACCTCGCCCTTGACGAGGTAATCAGCCGCGCCGAGACGCGTCGCTTCGACGTCGATCTCGTGATCGCCCTGCCCCGTCATCATGATCATCGGCACCTCAAGCCCGCGCTCGAGAGCACGCCGCATGAAGTCGAGCCCGCTGTGGGTACCCATCCGGTAATCCACGAGGCACACGTCCGGCCGATTGTCCTGAATCGCGAGCAATCCCGCTTCTGCCGTCGCCGCCCACTCGAGCTCGAACCTACCCACCGGAATGTCGGCGAGCAGCTCGAGAGTAATGACGAAGTCGTCCTCGTCATCGTCGACGAGCAGGACCTTTACTGGGGCTGACTGCAAGATCCCTCTCCTTCGAGCGCCGATGCTCCGCCCAGACCGGGTGGATTGCGAGCAAGTTGGTGTGGCGTGCGACACGCCCAGCAGCTCCGTGCTGGATCACTTCCAAAGCTCGAGCGTGCGGTCTTCGCAGATCGTGAGGGACGATCTCCGGAAGTTATCGGCGGGAAGGAAGCCGCGCTTGAGGGTTGTTCCGGTGGGGTCGCGGGGCGTTCGCTCGCCCCTTATCCCCGCAATCCCACCGCCATCGCCACCAACCCCGCGCAGCCCACGAGCATCGCCCACCGCGCCACCGCGGGTACGCCGCGCGGCGGCAGCGGCGCCTCGGACCACACGCCGTAGGCCTCGCGCACTTGTCGCACGACGATCGCGAACGCGGTGACCCAGGCGAAGGCGAGCAGCAACAGCAATCCGGTCCGTGATGTCGCCACCAGCATGCGCGCGACGCTGAACCACAGCGTCGCCCCCGGTGTGCCGGGAACTCCCGCGAGTGAAGCGAGCGCATAGAGGCCGATGGCACCCCATGCAGGATGGCGGCGGAACAACACCGTACCGGGGGCCGGGGCGCGCACCGTCACCGGCAGGAATGGCGCGAGCGTCGCGGCGCCACTCAGGGCCAGCGCGAGATGGGAACTCCACAGCGGCACGTGGAATCCGGACGCGGCCCCCGGCGTGCCGCCAAAGCGCACCACCATAGAAGCGAGCAACAGTCCTCCATTGAGACTCGCAAGCGTCCCCACGCGCCGCTCGGGGCGCCGTTGGAACGGCAGCGTGATGGCACCGACGACGAACGCCACCGCGGCACCCGCGCCCACGAGTGCACTGGCGATGTGCGCAGCTTCGGGCAACGCATCGATCCCCTCGAGCCGCCACGCGAACCACCCGGCGCCGCAGGCTTGCAGCGCGCTGACCGCGAGCGCTCCCATCCACGCGCGGCTACCCTGCATCAAGTCGGCGGCCCAAAAGTGGAACGGCGCGCCACCGATCAAGACGAAGCCCACGATCAGCGAGAGCGACAGCGAGATCGTCCACAACATCGCGGGCTCGAGCGGCAGCGCCATCACCGCCCACTGCTCGACATTCACCGAGGTACCCGTGGCGATCGCGACCAGCGCGACGCCGGCGAACGAGATGGCCAGCGCCGGTCCCATCACCCACAGCAACTTGAGCGCGCACTCGCCGTGCAACACATCATCGCGCGAGCGCGACAGCATCGCGACCACCAGCGCCAGCACGAGGACGACTCCATACGGCGCCGGCATCCAGCGCCCGGTGACGACCGCGACCAGCGGCAGCAGCGGCAAGAGCGCCGCCATCTCGAGCGGGCCACCGCGGCGGCCGCGGTCGTACCACAGGCCAAGCGCGGCGGTGCTGATCAAAGCGACGGAGCAAACGAGCAGGACGGGCGGCATCATCGGAGCAGGGGCAGCAGGAGTGCGAGCACGGACACCCCGGCGAGCAGCAGCAGGTATTCCTGCGCGTCACCGGTATGCAGGTCGCGCAGCGGCGCACCGAGTATCCGCGCGAACGAGAGCACGGCGCGAAGTGCCGCCTGCTCCGTGCGCACCGACCAGCGGAATGCGGAGCCCGCGGCCATGCGCAGCCCCAACGCCGGTCGCTTCAGGCGGTGCGCGAGATGGACGAGTTGCTTCTGCCGCGGGGCGACCGCGAGTAGGCCGCCGATCACTACGGGCGCCAGGCTCATCACACTGGGGACCCACGCGGGCTCGAAGTTGAACCACCAGGCGATCAACAGGCCCAGCGGCCCCAGCGCCAGCACGATGACTGCTGCGATGCGCCCCGACGTGCCGCCGGAACCGGGCCGCATCAGGCGGCGGCGCTCGGGCGCGACTTCGAGGCGCCCCACCATGATCCACGCGGCGATGCCGGCGGACACCGCGGTCGCGATGTAGAGCGGAATAGCAACCGTGCCCGCACGTCCGGTGGCGAACACCACCAGCGCGGGCCACGCGACACAGGAGGCCGAGACCCAGCCCGCGGCGCGCCACAACCGCGCATTGAACTTGCCGCGGCGTGGCGATGCCCCCGACAACTCGCCGGCGAGCACGAACGCCGGGCCCCCGAAGGCGCCGAGCCACAACAGGAACAGCGCCTGCGAATGCACGGTCCGCTGGGCCAGCGGCAGCAGCGCGAGCGATGTCTGCGTCACACACAGCCAGCGCAGGCTCGCGGTCCAGCCGCGTCGCGCAAAGGCACGCAACGCGGACAGCAGCGCGGTGATCACGAGCAAGGTCACGGCGACATCACAGACACCCGGCACGCGCACCCAGTGCGCGGCTTGCGTCCACAAGACGAGGAAGCCTGCGGACGGCAGCACCACGGGAATCCATGGTCGCATCGCTTCATAGGGACCGGCGAAATCGGAGTAGGGCCGCGCCAGCGGCAAAGCCGCCACGAGTTCGAGCCCTGCCCAGACGATGGCGGCCGCTTCGAGCCACAACAGCGGTGCGAGGCGTGGCGCCGACAGCAACAACGGATCGCGCGTGATGCCCGGCAACACCGCATCGACGGCGAACGCGAGCCACGCGGCCATCGCGGGGCGGCGCAACCACTCCCAGCGCGGCAACTGCTCGCGGCCATCGGCGGCCGTGCGCGCCCACAGCCAGAACGCGGCGGACAACAACTCGAGGCCGAGCGCGCAGGCGAGCAGCGAGGGCACCACGAGCAGCGCGAGCCCAGAAATACACGCGATCGCCCCGGCTATCCCTGGGTCAATCCGAAATCGCGGCGCTTGCATCAGGTCAGTCGTGCAGGTCGTGGGCGTGGCTGACCCATGCACTGCCGGCATCGTGCTGGCGGATCAGCGCGACCCGCGCGGCGAGTGCCACGGCGATCGCCGTGGCGGCCAGCACCGCAGCCTGCGGGAACGCCGCCGCTTCGAGCACGCTGATGCGCGCGGCGCGGTCGAGCCACTGGAGGCCCAGTCCGATGGTGGCGAAGGCCATCGCACCGCGTAGCGCATCGCGGCGCAGCATGAGATGGGCGACGCCCGCGATGATCAACACCAGCGCGACCGCGGCAGGACGCGTGAGCTCGGGCGACAAGTCCTGGCGGCCGAGTGCGACGATCAGCAGCACGAGCAATCCCGCGCCGAGCAGCAACGCGATGGCGCCCGACTCGACACCGCCGGGCCGCGCGAGCCCGGCGCGCGGCGTCACATCGCGCTTGAAGCCCGAGACGATCGCGACCGCGATCCACAACACGAACCAACCCGCGCGCAATTCGAGCGGTCCCTGATCAGGCAGCGCTGAGCCCGCGAACGCCATGCCGATCGAAGCGGTGCGCGCCACGGCGCGACCGGGCAGCAGCATGGCGGCGATCGCGATGCCAGGGGCGGCGAGCAGGAGCAACAGGTCCAGCGGCGCCAGGCTCGTCCATGCGTCCACGAACTGCATCGTCACCTCCCGGGCCTTCGGATCCAGCACGGCCGGCGCCACCGCGCGCCTTGCCACCGCCGACTCA
Source organism: Candidatus Eiseniibacteriota bacterium (assembly GCA_043720995.1). Lineage (GTDB taxonomy): Bacteria > Eisenbacteria > RBG-16-71-46 > RBG-16-71-46 > RBG-16-71-46 > JANLWK01. Next base: position 23,666 of record JAYSRO010000052.1, on the reverse strand, counting down.
GGGGATATAGACGCCTTCCGCGGCCTGCAAGGTGGCGAGGAATGCCTCGACGTTCGGAGCCTCGCGCAGCGAACGGCGCACCGACTCCTCCTTCATCAACCGCGACAGATTGGCGAGTGCGCGGACATGCTGGGTCGTAGCACTTTCGGGCGAGACAAACAGCACCATCAAGTAGACCGGCTGCCCATCGTCCGCGGCGAAGTCCACGCCTTCGGGCGAGACGGCGCAGGCGGCCACCATGCGGTCGGCGGCGCGGGCCTTGCCGTGCGGGATGGCCACGCCGTAGCCGATGCCGGTCGACATCATGGCCTCGCGGCGCAGGACGCGGTCGAGCACCTCCCCCTGGCTGGAAATCCCGTGGGCGGACTCGAGCAGCTGGACCAGTTCAGCGATGGCCTCGCGCTTTTCACGGGACTTTAGCCGCAGGGTGACGGCACTGGGATTGAGCAATTCGGACAGCCGCATGGGGGGTCACTCCGGGGCAGCAACAGCTTTCGCCGCAAGATCTTGAAACGTATCGGCCAACGGGTATTGGGGTCAAGCCAAATTGACTGTTCCGTGTGCTATTCTTATGTCTCCGGGTGCGGTTCCCGGCACGACGACACCTGCGCTGATGCTCACCTCCCTAGCCGCCGCCAACGCTTCCACAAGCGTGGCCGAAACCGGATCATGCCACAGGAACACATCGACTTCAGGAGTCTGCTCGAGCGCGTGCTGCCGCTCCACGCACTGCCTGCCGCCGAGCGCGCGCAGGTTCAACGCGCCCTGACCACTGGCGTGTCCGAACAGATCGAACAAGCCGCGCTGCTCGCGCTCGCCCAACTCGAACGGCACGGGCTGGTCTCGAAACTGCCGCCGAGCAAGAACGGCAACCTCGGCACCGTGCGCTACCAGACGCGCGACCGCCTCGACATCATCACGCTACGGCTGCCGCAGCTCGAAGTGCGCGATGGTGTGCGCGTCGTCCCGCGCGCCACGCTGCCGGCGCATGCGCAAACGGCGCTCGCGCATGTGCGGCGACTGCTGCGCGTCGATGAGCCGCTGTTCTCGTCTGATCCGCGCACCGGCGATCCGCGCGCGGCACTGCTCAGCCAGCTCGATGGCATTGGCCGCGAATTGCTCGGCGCGCGCGAATTGCGCTACGTCCCAGCACCCCAGAGTGCCACGGCACCCAACAGCGGCGATCCGTGGATCGCGTCCGCGTTGCTCGAGCCGAATGTTCTGTTCTATTGCCCCGACACCACGGCGACCGCGGCACTGCGTGGCGTTCCGTTGCGCAGTGGCGTGCGCTCGTTCGTGCTCGCCGCAGTCACCCCGGCCGGAAGCCCGCCGCTGGGCGTGATCGAAGTACGCAGCAGCGACACCGACCCGTTCCCGCCCGAAGCACTCGCGCTGATCGCGTTGATCGCCGACTGCTGCGCGAGTGCGCTCGATCGCGCTTCACGCATCGAGACATTGGTATTCGTCGATCCGCTGACCGGGGCCTACAACCGCCCCTACTTCGACCTGCAGCTGCTCAATGAAATGGCGCGTGCCCATCGCGAAGGCGCCTCGATGGCGCTGTGCATCGCCGACATCGACGACTTCAAGACCTTCAACAGCCGCTTCGGCTACGAGGCCGGCAATCACGTTCTGGTGCAGGTCGCCCAGGCGCTGCGCAGTGGAGTCCGCCCGTTCGACACGGTCTGCCGCTGGGGTGGTGAAGAGTTCGCCGTGCTGCTCACCGAGCCCGTGCACCTGCCCGATGTGCGCACGATCTCCGAGCGACTTCGCACCTTGGTGGAACGCGCCGCCGTGCGCGTCGAAGGCCTCGACGGCGCCACCCATCAGGTGGCGGTCACCGTGAGCATCGGCGTCGCCGTGTTCCCCGAACACGAGAAGACCCCCACCGACCTGTGGCGCGCCGCCAACCACGCACTGCTGGTGGCGAAGCGCTCGACGAAGAACCAGGTGGTGTTCTACACGGCCCCGCAGGTGGTGAAGCGCTAGAGCATCGACGCGGGGCAGCCACCCTGGCCACCCCGCCTGCGCCGCACTCCTAAGCCCCGACTTTCTCCTTTGCCCGCACGGGCTTCGGCTTCATCGTGAACTCGCCGTCCTTCGCGTCGACCTCGATCGACTGGCCGGGCTTGAATTCTCCCTGCAGCAGCTTGAGCGCCAGCGGGTTCTGCACGCGGCGCTGCAACGTCCGCTTGAGTGGGCGCGCGCCGAAGTGCGGGTCGTAGCCTTCGGCGGCGAGCGCGTCGCGCGCCTCGTCGGTGAAGCTCAGCGTCATGTCGCGTTCCTTGAGCATCTTTGCGAGGCCCGTCGCTGCCAGGTCCACGATGTGGCGGAGATCCTCCCGCGTCAGCGCCCGGAAGATCACGATCTCATCGACGCGATTGAGGAACTCGGGGCGGAAGTGCTGGCGCAGTTCGGCCTGCACACGCTCCTCCATTTCGGCGTGCTGCGACTCGCCGAGCTCCAAGATCCATTGCGACCCGAGATTTGAGGTCATGATGATGAGCGTGTTCTTGAAGTCGACGGTGCGGCCCTGGCCATCGGTGAGACGGCCGTCGTCGAGCAGCTGCAGCATGACGTTGAGCACTTCGGGATGCGCCTTCTCGATCTCGTCGAGCAGGATCACCGAGTAGGGCCGGCGCCGCGCCGCTTCGGTGAGCTGGCCGCCCGCTTCAAACCCGACGTATCCCGGAGGCGCACCGACCAGCCGCGCGACGGTGTGCTTCTCCTGGTACTCGCTCATGTCGATGCGGATCATCGCCCGCTCATCGTCGAACAGGAATTCCGCGAGGGCTCGCGCCAGTTCAGTCTTGCCGACGCCGGTGGGCCCGAGGAACAGGAATGAGCCAATCGGGCGCTTGGGATCCTGCAACCCGGCGCGCGCGCGGCGCACTGCCTCCGAGACGAAGCGCACAGCTTCATCCTGGCCGACGACGCGCGCATGAAGCCGCGCTTCCATCTTCACCAGCTTTTCGATGTCGCCTTCGAGCAATTTGGTGACGGGCACGCCGGTCCACTTGGCGACGACCTGGGCGATGTCCTCTTCATCGACTTCTTCCTTCAGCATGCGGCGTTCGAGCTGCACCTTCGCCAGCCGCGCGTTCTCCTGATCGAGCTGCCGTTCGACCTGCAGCAGTTGCCCATAACGCAGCTCCGCCACACGCGCGAGGTCGCTGGCGCGCTCTGCCTTGGCTTCTTCGATCTTGATGCGCTCGCGGTCGGCCTTGAGCGAGCGGATCTTGCCGACGACTTCCTTCTCCTTCTTCCAGTGCTCATCGAGCACCGACTTCTCTTCGCGCACCCGGCGCAACTCATCTTCCAAGCGCTTCAAGCGCTCGCGTGAACCGGCGTCGGTCTCCTTCGACAAGGCCTGACGCTCGATCTCCAACTGGCGCTCGCGCCGCGTCAACTCGTCGAGCTCGACGGGCATCGAGTCGATCTCCATGCGCAAACGCGACGAGGCCTCGTCGATCAGGTCGATCGCCTTGTCGGGCAGCTTGCGGTCCGGGATGTAGCGCTGCGACAGCATCGTGGCGGCGACCAGCGCCGCATCCTTGATGCGAATGCCGTGGTGCACCTCGTAGCGCTCTTTGAGCCCACGCAGGATCGCGATGGTGTCCTCGGTGCTCGGCTCACCCACCATCACGGGCTGGAAGCGCCGCTCGAGTGCCGCGTCCTTCTCGATGTGCTTGCGGTACTCGTCGATGGTCGTGGCGCCGACGCAGTGCAGCTCGCCGCGCGCGAGGGCGGGCTTCAGCAGGTTCGAGGCGTCCATCGCGCCATCGGCGCCACCCGCCCCCACGAGTGTGTGGAGCTCGTCGATGAACAGGACGACGTTGGCTTCCTCGGACGTCACTTCCTTGAGCACGGCCTTCAGGCGGTCCTCGAACTCACCGCGGAACTTGCTGCCCGCGATCATCGAGCCGAGGTCGAGCGTGATCACACGCTTGTGCTTGAGGCTCTCGGGCACGTCACCCGAGACGATGCGCTGCGCGAGCCCTTCGACGATGGCGGTCTTACCGACACCGGGATCGCCGATCAGCACGGGGTTGTTCTTGGTGCGCCGCGCCAGCACCTGGATGACGCGACGGATCTCGTCGTCGCGGCCGATCACGGGATCGAGCTTGCCTTGCCGCGCCGCCGCGGTGAGATCGCGGCCATACTTGGTCAGCGCCTGGTACTTGTCCTCGGGAGCCGAGTCCGTGACCCGCTGGCCGCCGCGCACGGTCGCGAGCGCCCTGCGCACCGCCTCCTCGACGATGCCGGCCTTGGTCAGCACCGTGCGCGAGGGCCCGGGGTTGGCATCCGAGACGAGTGCGAGCAGCAGGTGCTCGACGCTGATGTACTCATCCTTCAACTGGGCGGCGGCGTCTTCCGCGCGATCAAACACAGCGCGGAGGCCCTTGCCCAAGTACATCGCGGCGCCACCGCTCACGCGCGGCAGGCGATCGAGCGCGGCGTCGGCCTCGGTGCTCAGGGTCTCGCGTGAGACACCGAGCTTACTCAACACCGCGGCGACAGTGCCCGCTTTGTCTTCGAGCAACGCACTCAACAAGTGTTCGGGCGCCAACTCCTGGTGCGAGCGGTCGCGGGCAAGGCGTTGCGCGCGCTCGACGGCTTCCTGCGACTTGACGGTATAGCGTTCGAGATCCATGGCGTCCGTCCTCCCTATGAGTGCATCAAGGAGGCTAGCACAGCAGGCCGCCGCTATTGTTTGCGCGGGGTGTTGTGTGCCTCGCCGTGCAGGCGCAAAAACGTAAGGATATAGTCAATCTGCTGCTGGCTCAGCTTGCGCGCGACGGCGTGGTTGCGCTGGTCTCCCTTCACGAAGTTCGCATTGTAGTTGTCGATCTGTTCCTTGCTGAAGTTCGGCACGCTGTCCTTGCCGGCGGCGAAAATGCCGTGGCAGCCCGAGCAGTTATTGCGGAACAGGATCTTGCCCTTGTCGTAGCGCTCGATCATCAGCGCGCGGTTCCCCGGCGTCACATCGGGCGAGACGGGAAACTCTAGCTTCTGTTGAGCGGCACAGCCTGCGAAAAGCAGCAGCGCGCCTGCCGCCGCGGCGAGCCAGCCGACAGGGATGCGTCGCCGAGCGGGCATGCGCTAGTACTCCCCGCCAACCGTGCGGCGATTGAGTTCCGCACGCGAAGAGCGCGGCAGCTTCGCCGGCGGCGCCTCGACGGGAACACGCTCATCGAGCGAGCGCATGAACGCGATGAGATCCGATTTCTCAGCGGCGCTCAAGTGCAACGAATCCGCCGCGAGCGTCTGGTTGGGCACGTTCAGGTGATGCCCCGCGCCCCCTCCCGCGTCATAGAATTCGATCACCTGGTCCAACGTGCGGAACACGCCGTTGTGCATGTAGGGCCCCGTGTGCGCGATGTTGCGCAGCGATCCAGTGCGGAACGCGTGCACGGTCTCGAGCGCAGGATTCACGATCGCGCGGCCCGAGTCCGCGTCGAGCCGTGCATACAAGGTGTCCGCGGGGACACCGAGCACCTCGAATTCCGATCCGACATACGGCGGCTTGACCCCATTGAACTGCGGCACGAAGTGGCAGGTGGCGCATTGCGCCTTGCTCATGAACAGGTTGAAGCCGCGATGCGCATCAGGCGCCAGCGTCGCCTTGCCGTTGATCGCATCATCGAACGCGGCCGGATAATAGCTGAAGCCGCCATAGTAAGACGTGATCGCCGAAATGAGGTGATCGAGCGTGACCTTGGGCTCCTCGGGGATCCACTTGAGGAAGCTGCGGAACGCGGAGCGATAGTCCTTGCAGCTCATCACCTTGTCGACGAGGCTGCGCTCATTGCTTCCGAGTTCCGTGGGGTTCGTCATCACGTCATGCGCCTGGGCCTGTAGCGTGAGGTGCCGGCCATCGAGCATCAGCAGGTGGTTGAACGGCGCATCGACCAGCGAGGGCGCATTGCGCTTGAGCCGCCCCGCATGCTCGAACGACTCCGGCGTCGCCACCGAATTATCCGAAAAGTACTGCGAAGGCTTGTGGCAGGAGACGCACGCGCGCTGGTTGTTCCCCGACATCAGCGGATCGTAGAACAACAAACGCCCCGTCTCGCGAATTCGCGCGAGCGCGCGCGGGTCCTCGATCAATGAGTAGACGCCCTTGGTGTTCTGGGCGCTGTACAGGCCCTTGTCGAACATCGAGCCACACGAGTCGTTGAGCGTGAAGTCGTTCACGCTGTGCGAGGCGACGTTATAGCCGAGGATCATCGCCTGGTTCATGGCGAACAGCGGGTTCACGTAGTCGCGGATGAAGGCGAAGTGATCGAACGCCGCGTAGTCAGCGGGCTGCGCCTGCGTGAAGGCGATCGCCGCATCGTAGCGCTCAAGATAGGCGGCGCTGAGCGGCGTGGCCGGGAAGTCGCGCCCCAACGCCGCGTAGATATCGCGCGTACTCGTGAGCATCGCGCGCAGCTCGGGAACGATGCGCTCGGGCGCCGGGCATTCGAAGCCGGTCGTGTAGATGGCGCCGAGGTTCAGCAGGAACAGCCGGTTGGCGAGAAAGAAGTGATCGGGCTTCGCCAGTTGGCGCGTGATCGAGTCCGCCTCGAACACCTTCGCAGCCGTCATCGACGAACGCACCAGCGCCATTAACGAATCGCGCGTCACCGTAGAATCGTCCAAAGCCAGCTCGGCGAGCGTCAGCCCCGCGCCCTCGCGGCGGTAGGGTTTCTCGAACTTCTCGAATACTTCCGTTTCCCACTCGACGGGCAGCGGGCCGTTGATCCGGCGGTAGGCATTGGGCTCGAGGTAGCGAAGCCAGAAATCGGCGGCCTTCAACTTGAGCCGCGTCGCCGCAATCTCGCCCCGGAGCGAATCGCGGCCTGCCCCCGTGCGCAGATCCACCCGGACGATTTCACTGGCGAGCCGCGACTGCTGGGTAGCGAGATGTTCCAGCGTGCCGCGGTAGAGCTCGCGATAGCCTGGCCCCGGCGTGAACCCGAACGCGAACGCCAGCATCACAACACCCACGACGGACACCCCAGCAAGTCGCAGCGCTGTCCATCCGTGGGTGCTCCGTCCGTTGTTCATTCGGAACAGTCTGGCGAGAGCACGCGCGCGATTCAAGCCGCCGCCCTCACTGCCGCCGCGCCCCCCGCGCATTCCCGGGATTCCATCCCCTCCGCGCACCGCCCTACCCCCACGCGCTTGCCCCGATGCTCGTCGCGGCCCAGAATCGTTGCCGTGACGCCCGCCCGCCGGCTCCCTAGCTCCTCGTGGATCATTCCCGCCCTCGGGCTGTTCTTCGCGTTGCTGTTCGCCGCGCAGAACTACTACCGCGGCATCGTGCTGCACCAGCCGGACGGCTGGAACTCCATCGCGATCCAGTCGTTCCCGCGATTCCTGCTCTACGCGGCGTTCGCCCCGGCAGTCGGGGCACTCGTGTACCGTGCGCCGCTCGACCGCGGCACCCTACTCGCCCGTGTTCCCCTGCACCTGCTCGGCGCGATCCTGTTCGCGGTCGCCCACAGCGCCGTGATCGGCACGCTCTACCGGCTGCTGCACCTTTACCCCCCACAGGACTCGCTGGGCGAAGCTATCAGCCGGCTCCTACTGGTGTTCTTCGGCGTGAACTTCGTCATCTACTGGACCATCGCCGCGGCCTACCACGCCCTGCGCTACCACGAGCGATCGCGCCACCAGGCCACGGTCGAGGCGGAGTTGCGCACACGACTGACGGAGGCGCGGCTCCAGGCTCTGCGGGCCCAGCTCAATCCGCACTTCCTGTTCAACACGCTGAACGCCGCCTCGGTGCTGGCGCTCACCGGCGAGCGCGAGCAGGTGGTCAACGCGTTGAGCTCGCTGAGTGATTTATTGCGCGTCACGCTCGACCCAACGCTGCCGCAGGAGATCCCGCTCGAGCGCGAACTGCAGATCATCGGCAGTTACGTCGACATCCAGCGCATCCGCTTCGGCGACCGATTGACCCTCGACATCACGGTCGCGCCCGGTGCTTGCACGGCCCTTGTGCCCAGCATGATTCTCCAGCCGTTGGTCGAAAACGCCCTGCAGCACGGCGTCGATGCACGGCCGGGCCCGGGTGGGGTGCGCATTTCCGCCGCGCGCGAGGGTGCGCAACTCGTGCTCGCGGTGGAGGACACGGGTCCGGGATTCAACGCGAACGCCCGTCCGCGCCCGGGCGGCGGCATCGGGCTCAGCAATCTCGCCGCGCGGCTCGAGCAGTTGTACGGCGAGGCGCACACGCTCGAGCAGGGCAACCTCGACGACGCGGCGGGCGGCGCTTATGTCCGCATCAGGCTACCCTATCGCGAGGGCAGCGAATGATCAGGGCACTCATCGTCGACGACGAACCGTTGGCGCGCCGGGGCATCCGTGTGCGACTCGAGAACGAGCCCGATGTCGAGATCGTTGGCGAGGCGGAGGATGGCTTCGCCGCGATCGAGATGATCTGCGCGCAGCGGCCGGACCTCGTGTTCCTCGACGTGCAGATGCCCGGGCTCGACGGCTTCGAGACGCTGGAACGAGTCGCCGCCGAACATCTGCCGATGGTGATCTTCGTGACGGCGCATGACGCGCATGCGCTCAAGGCCTTCGATGTCCACGCGACGGACTACCTGCTCAAGCCCTTCACGGAGGCGCGCTTTACCGAGGCTCTACGCCGCGCGCGTGTTGAACTGTCGCACGAACTCGATAGCCCGGAGCGGGGCAGGCTGGGCGAATTACTCGCTGCCCTCGAGGCTGCGCGGAGCGGCCCCGCTGCGGGCACTGCATCGGGCGGCGCGGCGGGTGCAGCCGGCGCCACGAGCTACCCGCAACGCTTCAGTGTGCGCGAACGCGACCGCATCCTGCTCGTGCGTGCCGATTCGCTCGAAGCGGTGCAGGCGGCCGGCAACTACGTCGAACTCGTGGGCGCGGGCCGCACGCACCTACTGCGCGAGACGCTGTCGGAGATGGAACGCAGGCTCGACCCCAACCGCTTCGTGCGCATCCACCGCTCGACCATCGTCAACGCCGATCGCATTCGCGAGATTCTGCCCGACCCGCACGGCGATGGCGACGTGGTGATGGAGAGTGGTGCGGTACATCGGCTGAGCCGCGCCTACCGCGAGCGGCTGCTACCACGCGGGGAGACAGGCAACGCCTGACCAGGGCGCGAATCCCGCCCCCCCACGCGACCACTTCAGCGCAACCGCACCAGCCGCACACTTTCGCTGAGTCCCGCCGCGGTGAGCCGGCAGAACACCACTCCCGCCCCGGTGCCTGCGGGAAGCTCGACGCGCATCGCATGCGCTCCCGCCGCGAGCCACTCATCGCGGGCAGCGTCCAGGCGCCGCCCTGCGAGATCCAGCCACTCGACTCGCGCGCGAGCCGCCACAGGCAGCGTGAACCGCAATTGCGCGGCACCGGCTGATGGATTCGCCGAAACAATCCGCAGCTCGAGTCCACGCGGCGCCGCACCCGCGGGGACTTCGACCGCCAGCAACGACGTCCCCTCCGTCAGCACATGCATGGCGTCCACGCCCAGGTTCGTCCACACCTCCGAGCGCCCGGAGGGCCACTGCACGCGCACCGAATCCACCGCGGCCGCCTCACCCAGCCCAAAGTGCTGGTCGAGGTTCTGGCTGTTGTAGCCGGTCTGGCCCGTGACCTCACGCAACTGGCCGCGCGCCGTTGCCGCGACGGTGGTCCACGCGCGCACCTTGGTGCCTATGCCTGAGGCGTTCGACTGCGTGCCCACACAGCGCACGTTGAGCCAGTGGTTCGCGGTGCCGCCGAGATTGTGGAACAGGAAGTTCGGTTGGTTGAGCCGGTTCGCGACCAGCAAGTCGAGCTGGCCATCGGCGTCGTAGTCACCCCACACGCAGCCGAATGAGTTGCCGCCGCTGCTCACCACGGGTCCGGTAGTGATCCGTGCGAGCCCGTACCCCGGCGGCCCGGCGTTGTGGTAGAGCGCTTCGTTGGCACCATCGTCCGCCATCACGAGATCGAGGTAGCCGTCGTTGTCGTAGTCGCCCCAGCCGCTGCCGACCCAGTTGCCCACCGCGTTCGACACCACCGCGGTGTCCACTGGTACCAGCGTGAACGCGGGCGGCCCGCTGTTGTGGTAGAGCGTGCTCTTCTGGCTCGTGTAGTGCGCGACGATGAGGTCGAGCCAGCCGTCGTTGTCGTAGTCGCCCCAGCTCGCGCCGAGTGTGGACTTGGCGTCCGCGATCACGGTGCGCGTGAAGAACAGGTTACCGTGGTTGATGTAGAGATAGTCGTTCTGGGTGCCGGCGTTACCGACGAAGAAGTCCTCGAGGCCATCGCCATTGCAGTCGGCCCACGCGCCGGGAATCGAGAACTCGGCCCCCGCCGTCAACGCCGTGGTGTCGACGCGCGCGAAGGTGAAGCCGGGGCCACCTGAGTTGATATAGAGGTAGTCGGGCCCGTTGAAGTTGACAACGTACAGGTCGAGATCGCCATCGCCATCGACGTCCACCCACGAGCTGCTGTTCGAGTTCGCGATGTCGGTGACTGGGGGCACCGCGGTGACCTTCTCGAATAAAGTGTCGCCGAGGCCGCGATAGAGGAAGTTGCCGAAGTTGTTACGATTGGTGACGAACAGGTCAGGGCGCCCGTCGTGATCGAAGTCGCCGAATGTGCCGCCGATGGACGAGCCGCCATCCGCCGCCACGGGACCCGTGACCACGCGCACGAACGATCCCGCGCGGGTGTTGCGGTAGAGCGTGTTCGGCTGGATCGACAGGTTGCCGTTGGCGACGAACACGTCCAGAGCACCGTCCCCAACCAGGTCGATCCAACTGGCGCCGCCGCTTTCGTAGGCATCGGTGACGAGCGGGTTCGTCGGATCGGTAACGCGGACGAAGTTTTGCGCCCGGGCAGCCGGTGGGAAGGCCGTCATGAACAAAAAGAGAACACCGGCGAGTGCCAAAACACCCACCTTACCGCGCGAAATGAATCGAATGAATGGGTTCATGCATCCACAGTCCCATGGTTCGCCGTGTCCGTGGCAGGTGCAGTGACGGGCGCGTGGTGGGTGGATTCGGGACGGAGCAATCCGGGACGAACTACCCGCCGGGGCTGTCCGCCCATCCTTGCTAAAGCAATCGCCAGCCACTGCCGATGGCCATTCGCAGAGGGGCTGGCGGCCGCAAGGAAGCGATTGACATCCGCGTGGACCCTTAGGCAAGATTCATCGGTTCGTCCACTCGCGCGGCATCACGCGCGCGGTTCTGATGGCTAGGGCGGTCGTCGGAATCGGGAGGGTTGGGTCCCTCCGCAAGTAACGGAGCCCTGAAGAGGAGGTGATCCATTGGACAGTAAGCGTTTTGGTTCGGTGGAGGTGGCGTCCTCGTAGGGGACCTGCGGGTGCATTGACGCGCCGTGGGGGCCTCTAGAGCGGGGAACCCAGCGTCACCCACACCGAAAGTCCTGGAGTCCCGGCTCGCAGCTGAGCCGGGGCTCCTTTTTTGTGCTGAACCCGCTAACCCCCGCCGCCGATAACGGTTGAGAGGGCCAAGCCAGCTTGAGGCCCTGCCACTCCTGACCCGGCATCGCCCAGGGGAGAGCAGCGCGTTGACGAACTCCATAGACGCCCGAGAAGCCACGAGGCCCGCCACGACGCCCGGCTCGAACACGCCCGAGGCGCGAGCCGCCTCCAGCGCGTCCGACTCCGCGATCAAGGACCCGGGCAAGCTGCGGATTCTCGTCGTCGATGACGAGCCGACGATTCGCAGCGTCATCGGGCAGGTGTTGCGCTTCGATGGTCACGAGCCGACCGAAGTGGGATCCGCCGAGGAGGCGTTGGCGGCATTCCGCGCCCAGCCGTTCCCGCTGGTGATTACCGACATCATCATGGGCCGCATGAACGGCATCCAGCTGCTGCGCGAGATCAAGCAGGCCGACGCCGAAATACTGGTAGTGATCATGACGAGCCAGGCTTCGCTCGAGACCGCGATGACCGCGCTGCGCGAAGGCGCCTACGACTTCCTCGTCAAGCCGTTCGACGACCTGATCATGATCTCGGCGCTGGTCGAGCGCGCCACCGAGAAGCTGCGGCTGCAGAACCGCAACAAGCTGCTGACGCACCAGCTCGAGATGTACGCCGGCGAGCTCGAGCGTTTGAATCTCGACCTGAAGCAGGCCGCCAACCGCGACTGGCTGACGGGGCTCTACAACCGCCGCTACCTGCGCGCGACGCTCGACAGCGAACTGTCGCGCGCCCAGCGCTACAACCGCTCGTTCTCTCTGATGCTGCTCGACGTCGACCATTTCAAGAGCTTCAACGACACCCATGGCCACCTGGCCGGCGACGAAGTGTTGCGCGGTGTCGCGCACATCATGCAGACGTACAGCCGTTCCGAAGACCTGTGCGCGCGCTACGGCGGCGAGGAATTCCTCGTGTTGATGCCCGAGTCGAACCACGAAGCAGCCCTCGCGGCGGCCGAGCGCCTCAGGGCCGCAGTGGAAGCCCACCAGTTCGTGGGCAGCGACACGCAGCCGAGTGGCGCGGTCACGGTCAGCCTGGGTGTGGCGACCTATCCGGCGGACGGTATCGAGAGCAACACGCTCATCGGCCGTGCGGACGCGGCGTTGTACCACGCCAAGGCACTGGGCCGGAACCGCGTCCAGGGGTGATCGCCGCTGCTGCTGCGGCTCGATTACCTTAGCCGCACGGTGAACACGACGGCGTAGATCTTTCCCGCGGCGATGTTCAACTGCCCGTTCGCCACGTTCTGGTTGCCCAGCTCGATCGTCGCGCCGGAGCGGCTCAAGGCGTCCCCGTCCGCCGCGTCGCTCGCCGCGGTGCCTGCGGATGCCCCGGCGAAGATCGCGGCGTCCTGGAGACTCGTGCAGCCGCCGAGCGGGCAGGCGGCCAGTGCATTGCTGAAGCGGAGGGTGCCCGGCACGTAGGCAAACGAGGCGTCCAGCACGTCGCGCAACGACACGTCCGTGACGGCGGGTCCCGGGTTGCTCACGTAGAGCAACCACTTGATCACAGCGCCCTTGGGCAACACCTGGCCACTGGCGATCGGCGCGCCGTTCAAGTCGAAGGCTCGCTTGACCAGCGCCAGCGACTCGACGATCTGGTTGCCGCCGAATTCCGAGGTGTTGTTGCTGCCATCGGTCGCGGTGGCGCTGACTTTGTCGCCTACCGCCAACCCCGTCACCGCGAGCGAGGCGTTGATGTTGCCGCTCGCGTCGGTCGTCACTGCGCCAAGATAGGTAGCGCCTTCGCCGAACCCTGAGGCATCGCCGTCCGACTTGAACAGTTCGACGCGCGCATTCGCGAATGCCGCCTGTCCGGCGGCGCTGCCGACATAGCCAGTGAGGGTGAGCGTGCCGCCCGCGAGGATGACCGAGGTGAATACCGGCGCATCCATGTCGCAGTTCGAGAGCGCGCAATTGCGGGTGCCGTTGTTGACCGTGACGCCCAGCGCGCCGATGTCGATCCCGAGCCCGCTCCCGCTGCCCACGGTATTTGAGGTCATGGAGTTGCCGAGGACGGCATTGCCGTTCGCGCTGCCGGCGAGGTAGACGCCGGCGTAGCTGTTGTAAGAGATCCTGTTGGCCGCCGCGGCAGTCGTCCCGCCAATGACGTTGTTCGCAACGTTGTTGATGAACACGCCTCCCTGGCCATTGGCAGCCGCTCCGGCGCCGGTGGCATCAGTGCCGATCCAGCACCCGGCGACGGTGTCCCCGCCCGCGCTCGCAAGCACTACGCCGCTGCCGGAGAAGCGATTGATGACCAGGCCGCGCACGGTGCTTCCCCCGGCGGTGAGGTTGAGGCCATTGACGACGACTCCCGCGCCCGCGCCGTTCAACTCAATGATGGGCGCGCTCGTCCAACCGGGCTGCGTCTGGGCGTCGATGACGGTCGCGGACGAGACCGCGGGCAACGCCGAAGCGAGCGCCACCGCGGCGACGCCACTCGTGAACTGGCTGGGGAACGAAGCGCGCAACCCGGGTCGCGCGGTACCGTCGGCCAGCATGAACACGGCGTGCTCGATGCCTGCGGTGCGCCCGGCTTGCGCAAGATTCGTGTTGGCGAGCGCGTTCGCGTTGAGCAGGAATTGGCGCAGCGAACCCTGCCCCGAGTTGTTGCGGTTCACGACGCAATCAAAGCTATAGCCGAAGTCCACGTCCGTCACGCTGATCCCGGTGATGACCCGGGCGCGGCTCAACGATTGGACGGTCAGCGTCGAAAGATTGGCTGCGCCCGCGTTGGGACCGGAGTCCTGGCTGCCGGGCGTAGCCCCACCCACGGCATCGGTGACCGCCACCGCGGTGCCACTCGCCGCGGCGGCGCGATACGTCTGAACGGCCAACTCGGTGCCCGTGGCCCCGGGGCGCGAAGACGTCACGGTCGAGTTGACGGCCCGGACGTCATAGAAGCCATCCACGAGCCCTGCGAATCCGTATTCACCACCCGCGCCGGTCACGGTTGTGCGCAGCAGAGCGCCCCCGGTGTCGTAGAGTTCGACCGTGGCACCCGAGCGTCCAACTGTGAAGGACGGGGCTGCCGCAGTCGCGGTCGCGAGATTGCGGCCAGCCCCGCCGCCATAGTTGACGTCCTCGAACACTCTGCCGGTGATGACGTTCGATTTCACCTCGAGCAGCACCGCATTCGCGATCACAAGATCGGCGCTGGTCGACACAACCGCGGTCGCCAGCACGTCCTTGTTCGCGATCTGCGCGGAGACGTCGAAGGTGTCGAGATCCACACCATAGGACGTGCTCGAGCCCAGCGTGTTGATGGTGCCATTGTAGACATTGTTCGAGGGATTCAGGCCGTCGGACAACGTGGCGCCGTTGAACTGCAGGTACTCGCTCGCGCCATTCAGGGTCTCGTCGCCTTCCCAGACCAGGAAGGTCGCCTTGGCCTCGGGCGGCGCCGAGGCATAGATGCCGGTCAACAGGTACGAGGCCGTGCCGTTGCGCGTGACGTCGAAGCCGTCGTACAGCACGAGCGTCTTGCCGGAAAGCGATGGGTCATCGTAGATCACGATCAATGACCACCCCGCCAGCACGGCTTGCGAGGAGCAGTAGGGATCTGCGGTGGTGACGGTGAGACCGCCAAAGGTGTAGTTGGCGTTGCGCTTCACGGTCACTTGGGCGGTCACGTCCTTGAAGCCGCCGAAGTCGTAGTAGGTCGTTCCGCCCAGCGCGAAGTTCGCGGTGAAGGTGCGGTCGGCGGTGAGTGCCGCGCCATCGAGCGTGATCTGGCTGTCGATCGTCTGTCCCGAGCCCGCCCAGTAGAGATAGGCATTGCGAATCGTCGCCGTCACGGGGATTCCCGACAACGCCGCCGTCGAGGTGGCGCCCACGACGCATGCGTTCACGTTGTTTGATGCAGTGCGTAGGGAGCCGCCGGTCACCGCGACATCGACGAACCCGTGGATGCGCTTGAACTGGGTCAGCGGGATATCGCTGGTCGTCTGGTTGACCACGGTCGTGGTGGCCGTGGCGACGTTGTTGGCACTCACGCCATCGGTCTCGGTCGCGCTGACGTGCGCGCGGTTGGTGAGCGTGCCCAGCCCCGTGGTGGTGACGAGGATCTCGACGCTCGCCGTGCCGCCGCTCAAGATCGCGCCAAGGTTTGCGATAATGATCGTGGTGCCCGAGACGGTTCCCTGGCTGGAGTTCGTCGACGCCAGCGTCACCCCCGCGGGCAGCGTGTCGCGCATGACGCAGTTCGTGGCGGTACCCGGGCCGTTGTTGGTGATCAGGATGGTGTAAAGAAACTCGCCGCCATTCGGCGCCGGATCCGGCGCGTCGTTGATCGAGACGCCGAGATCGGCACTCAACGGCACCACCGTCACGTTGCCGGAGAATTCGGAAGTCTGGCCGCCCAGCGTCGCCGTCGCGGTCAGCTTGACCCCGGCGCTCACTCCTGCCGGCGTGGGCAGCGTGAAGGCGAACTTGTTCGTGTTGTCGGTGCCCTGTGCGATGCCGTTGATCGCTGCGGGACCATAGGTGCCAGTTCCGGCGTCGGTGTCCGCGTAGGGATCGTTGCCGCCCGCCCCGGTACCGCCCTCGGTGACCGTCGCAGTGTACGTCTGCCCCTCGCCGAATCCGCTCGGATCGCTGTCGGCGACGAACATCTCGATCACGCTGCCGGGGCGGGCATAACCCGTCACGATCATGTTCCCGCCGGACAACGAGACCGAGCTGAGGATCGGGAAATTGAGCAACCCGTTACCCCCTGCGTCGCCGTCGCCGTTGTCATTGAGCGTCACAAACGGAGCCGTGCCGAGGTTGGCATCGTCCGTCGGTGAGTTGAGGTCGATGCCCACCTGGCCGGTGGCACCGGCGCCCGTGCGCGCGACGGTGGTGCCGTTCAGGGCGAATGAATTGCGCGTCATGCGCATGGCCGTGGCGCCGTTGTTCACCTGAACGCCGGGCCCGTAGTTGGACTGGATGATGTTGCGGTCAACGAGGGTCGAGATGACGCCCGAGCGCACGGCGATGGCGGAGCTCTGCGTCATGCTGGAAGGAATTCCAACGCCATTTCCGGTGATCGAGTTGTTGACGAGTGAACTTCCGGTGACTCCCGCCCCGGTTGCAACAAACGCTTGACTCGCGGTACCGGTGATCAGGTTGCCCGACACCGTGCTGGTGTTGGACAGGTCAACCACGATGGCATCGGATGTGGACGACTCGACGCTGTTGTCCCGGAATTCGCATCCGGAGACCGTACAACCCGTGCTCCCGCTGCGTAGCATCACACCATACTCCCGACCAAAGCCGATCAGGCTGTTGCGGATCGTGGCATTGGTCGAGCCCTCGCAATCGACGCTGGCATAGTTGCGCAAGGCGACGCCGGGATCCGTGAAAGATGTCGCGGAGGCGCCCAGCACGTTGTTCTCGATCAGAGCGTTCGTGAAGGCGTCCACACGAATTCCAGCTTCGCCGGTAGCGGCGCCGAAACCGTAGATCGATAGCCCCCGCACCGTCGTGTTGTCCGCCTGGACCAGCAAGCCATCGGCGATCGTACCGCTGGCCATGATCTCGACCTCCGGCCCCGCGACGGTTCCCAGCACCAGCGCATCGACGCCCACGGTTCCGCCAGTGCCCAGCGTGGCGGCATTGGTGTTGCCGACATTCGAGGTCTGCGTCGAGCCGTCAATCGTGGTGGCCGCCTGCGTGATCGCTGGCATCTGGCTCGTCACCGTGATCACCGCCACGCCCGAGGTCAGCAGGTTCGTGATCCCCGCGCGCAGACCGGCGTGCGCCGCGCCATCGGAGATCATGAAGATCGACACGTCGCGGGCCGCCGTCTGGCCGACGATCGCCAGTCCGGTGTTCCCCAGGGCATTGGCATTGGTGATGAACTGGCGCAGTGAGCCCTGCCCCGTGTCGTTCGTGTTCACGATCGTGTTGAAGTTGAAGCCGAAGTCCACATCGCGAACATCTGCGCTTCCGATGGTCACCGCGGCGATCGACTGCGCCGTGCCCGTGACGCCGGACGTGAACACGCCGGTCGCCGTGTTGAATATGGCCCCCGCGCCCCCCGCGCCCGCGTCCGCCACCGCCGGATTCTGCCCGCCGACGTAATCCGTGACCGCCACCGCCGCGCCGCTACTCGCGTTGGTGCGGTAGGTTTGTATTGCCCTGAGGCTCGTGACGTATCCCGTCCGCGATGACGAGACCGAATCATTCACGGCCCGCACCACGTAGCTGCCGGACACCAGGCCGGTGAATGCGTACGCGCCGCCCGCCTGGCTCGTTCTCGAACCTATGTACGCCCCGGCGTTGTTGTACAACTCGACGCGCGCGCCAGACCGGCCCACGCCCGCCGCCATCGCCGAGTCGCGTCCCGCCCCACCCCCGTAATTCATGTCCTCGAACACCGTGCCCGAGATCGTGAAGCCGGTCGAGAAACTCGCGATCTGCCCCCGCCACGCCACTGCACCCGGCCCGGTGACGCTCGTCGAGTAACCACCGGGAGTGGGCGCGATGCGATCGGCGCCCCCGTACATCGACTGGGACGAGGTTGCCCCCGAGTTGATGAAGTTGTTGCGCTGGATGAACGAATTCGACCAGGCGGCGAAAGCCCTATTGTCGTTGGCCACGAATCCGGCGATCACCAGCTCGTTGTTCGTCGTGGTCGTGAGGCTGCCCGAAGTGAACGGAGCGCCCGAGCCGGAATTCGACGCGGTCTGGTCCAACACCGGGCTCGACATGCCCGCGTACTCGTACACGTGAAGTCCAAGGCGGCTCACCGACGTGTAGTCGATGGTGACGGTAGACGGCTCCGAGGCACCCGCTCGCTTGTAGATGATGACCTCGCCGGGAGCGTTCGCCGACTGGTCGATCGCGATGATCCAGCCCGCGGGAATGCCCGCCAGGCCTGAGAAGGCTCGGTTGCCAGCGATCGCGACCAGCAAGTTCCCCGCGGTCGGAGGCGCGGCGAAGGAAACTGAAATCGAGGTGCCGTTGCTGCCGTTGCTCAGGCTGTTCGTCTGGACGAGCGTTGGAGCGGCGCACGCGGGCGAAATCCACAGCCCCATTGCCGCCGCGACGCACAAGACCCTCAAGGTCCCAAGCACGAGGTTCCGCGCGACGCCGGGCTTGCCTCCGCTGGAGCCGGCGAGGGCGTTGTGAACGCAAACGAGACAGTCCGGGGGCACCACCCCACCCCAGCTGGCGGTGTGCAGGCGCGTCCATGCCGTGTTGATTCGTGTCGCGACAATCCTTGTCACCAGAGGCTCCTTCCCCGTCACTGCTCTTCGGGCGCTGCCTACGCCGCTTTCAGCTCGCTAGCCAACTCCAGCGGGAACTGCTCCCCGGTCGCCTCAACCGACGCCGCCGTCGGCAACTCGATTTCAAATGTGGTTCCCTGCCCGGGCTCGCTGATCACGCGAATCACACCGTTGTGTTCCTGCACGATGCCGTAGGACACCGACAGTCCGAGTCCCGTTCCCTGGCCCGACGGCTTGGTGGTGAAGAACGGCTCGAAGATGCGCTGCTGAATGTGCTTCGGGATGCCCGGCCCGTTGTCACGCACACGGATTTCCACGCGGCCGCCAATCCACGGACTCACCTCGACCAGCACTTCGCCCGGGCTCCCGTTCATCGCCTGCTGCGCGTTGAGCATCAGGTTCATCAGCACTTGCTGCAGCTGGTTCGCATTGCCCTGGATCTTGGGCAGCGAGGCGGGCACGATCTGCACGAGCGTCACTTCGGCGAGCGCCAACTGGTGACGCATGATCGCCACGGCATCATTGACTACCGTGCCGATATCGACGGGCCCGAGGCCCACCTTCTCCTGCCGCGCGAAGCGCAACAGGTTGTCGATAATCGCGCGACAGCGCCGCGTTTCCTTCTCGACGGTCTCGAGGTTCTCGTTGAGCATGGGAACGTCGTACTGGGTGCGGCGCATCAACTGCACGAGACCGAGAATGCCGGCGAGCGGATTCTTGACCTCATGCGCGACGCCGGCGCCGAGCTGCCCGAATGCCGCCATTTTCTCGGACTGGACGAGCTGCCCTTCGGCATCCTTGAGTGCCTGCTCACGCGCATTGAGCTGGCGGCCCATCTGCGTGAACGATTCGGCCAGCGTGCCGATCTCGTCGCGCGAGTTTACCTTCACCTCGACGTCGAAGCGGCCCTTGGCGATTTCACGCGTCGCTTCGACGAGCTTCGCGAGCGAGCGGGTGAGCGACTGCGACCACAGCATGCTGACCACCGCGGCAAACGCGAGCAGCAGCAGGGCCACCCACAGCAGGCTGCTCAACAGCTGACGCGAGGCAAAGTACGCCGTGGCACTCGGCACCTCGGCGGCGGCGATCAGGTTGGTCCCCTCGACGGGCGCGTAGCCCGCAATCTTGTCGCCCTTGGGGTCATTGATCTCGCGGACCAGCGCGGCGCTGTTACGGCCGAGTGTCGGAATCCCGGCGAGCCGCTCGCGGTGGAGAACCTTAGAGGCGTCCCGGTGGCTGAGCAGCGTGTGACGGCTGTCGGCGATGTAGACATTGAACGAGCGCGAGCGCGTCGCGATGTTCATCAAATCATCGAGCCGCAACACCGCGGACATCACCAGCGGCACCGAGCCCTCGCGCTTGTGCGCCACGGCGATGGCCAGTGTCGGCAGCCGGTTGCCCACGGTCGAATTCTCCACGAACGTCTGCCCCTCGACGATGGCCGCGAAGGGCAACGGATGCGCCGCCCGGTACTGCTGCAGGTCCGCGGACGTGATGCCGCCTTCCTGCAGCGAGGCCTCGTCATAGACGGAGGCCAGCGGCGTCCCGCGCGCATAGGCCGTCAGCGACACGAACCCACGGAAGCCTTCGAGGACGTCCTGGACCAGTGCGGTGCGCTGTTCCGCGGACAGCTTGGGATCCTCGAGCAGGCGCGCGCAGACATCGAGCCGGTCGCGATACGACGCGATCACGGCCTCCGTCTCCTGCGCCGCATGCGTCGCCTGCACGGCGCTCAAGTCGCGAACATAGATGCGCTTGTCGGCATGGAACATCTGCGCCATCGTGAAGGTGATGGTGCTGACGACCGCCGTGACAACCAGCAACACGGCCAACAGGATCTTGTAGCGGATCGGAATTCCAGGCACTCGTGGCATCTCGAACATCCCCCCTCTCAGAACTTCGCTTCGATGACTTTCGACTTGTAGGCCGAGTTGCCGACACGATCGATTGCTTCCACGACGACGACGTTGAATCCACGCTTCAGCTTTACGGCGCGCTCAAACTTGCCGGAGCCATCAATCACGGCCCGCTCACCGGCGACGATGATGCGAATCCCGGGGTCCGTGGTGCCGCGCACGATGCACTCCCCGCCATTGACGACGCTCCCCGGGAAATCCACCTTGAGGCTTGGCTGGCGTTGGACATTCGAGACCACGACGGTACTCGGCTGGGACGGCGCCCCCTCGGCGCCGGCGTGCAGCGCGCTGACGCGCCAGTAGTAGGGGCCGCTCTTGAAGTTGCCGTAGACGAATTCCGTCGCGGCCAGCCGCTGGTCGATCACCACACCCTGGAAGTCGGGGCTGCGCGAGACACGCAGCCGGTAACCATCCGCACCGGAGACTGCGTTCCAGCGGAAGGTGACCTGTGGCGACAACTCGCGATAGCTGAACGTGGCGCCGCGTGCGGGTGCCAGCAGTGTGGGTGCCGCGGGCAAGGTCGCGGGTGCGGTGGCACCGCGCAGCGAGTCCACGGTGATGAACTGGTTGGCGCCGACATGCACGGTGCGCCCCAGCGAGACGACGTCGGCGCTCCCGCGATAGACCGACACGACGGAGCGGTGGTTCTTGCCCACGGCGACCCGGAACTGGGCCGGCGCGCCATTCGACGGTGACACGCTGGTCTCGGCGCCCGGTGAGGTGACCTGCACCGCGCCATGATCCTCGCCCTCGCTCGCGACGTTGCCCCACAGCTCGCCCATCATCACGTGCACCGCCGTGGGCGGACTCAGCGTCTCGACCTCCTGACGGCTCGAGCGCACGATCATCAGCGAGTTCTGCTCGAGCTGCAGGCGCTTGCCCTTGCTGAACGTGAGCATGGCCGTACCGTCACGCGTCGTCTGCACGGCATCGCCTTCATGCAGCGGCGTCCCCGAAGGCACGGTGCCCCACACGATGCCGTCGGCATCCTTGCGCATCACTTGCGTGTTGAGCACGGTGAGCATGGCCGCGGCGGGATTGAGCTTGTCACCGAGATTGCCGAGGTCCTGCAGCGACGCCGTGAAGTTATGGCGCCCCGCATCGCCCTGCGATCCGGGCTGCATCAACTCGTGCATCGTCAGCCCGGACGGAATGAGCGCCGACATGGCGAGCATGAACACGGCGAAGAAGGCGAGTGCGACGAGCACCGAGATGATGACCTCGGTACCGGCGGTGGCCAGCTGCTTCACGCGGCCGAACACGACAGCCGCGGGATTGCCGTTGGGCCGCGATGCGGGCGAGCGCTTCGATTCGGGTGCGGTTCCCTGTGCTGCTCCGCGTGGATCGCGGTCGGTCATCTCAATACCTCCCCTGCGCACGAACGAACCATCCGCGCACGGAGTAGTCGTTCTTCGAGAACTCGCTATCCGAGAAATCCGTGAAGTTGTAGCCGCCGCCGACGCGCATGTTGCGTGTCAGGTCGTAGGTGAGTTCGTTGAGCCAACCCTGCCGCCGGTCGTGCGCCTCGCGCTGGCCGAGCACGCGGTATTCGACACCGAAGCGCAGGGGTCCGCGCACGGCCGTGCTGACGCGGCTAAGCATCAGCGAAGTACGCGTGCGCGCTTCGGGGCTGCCCTGCGCGCGTTCGCGCATGGCGCGCACTGCTCCCTTGCCGCTCCACTGCACCATGGCGTTGAGATCCACGGTCGCCTCGGCGGCGAACACGTCCATCAAGGTGCCCGAGTGCGAACTGTCGGACGCCGTGGCGGGGCCCATCTCATCGAGCCGCGTGTAGCGCGCGACGCCATTGACGCGATCGCTGGTCAGCGGACGGTAGGCGAGCCCGAGCGCATGCTCCTGGAAGCGTGCCTCGTCGCGGCCGGCCACGAGATCGCGCGTCCGGCTGTAGCGGAAGTCGCCGAGTACAACGAGGTTGTCATTGAGCCGCGACTCGGCGTGATCGGTCCACAGCACCTGCCGCCGCTCGAGCGCGCCACGATCGCGCCGCCACTCGGCGCGCGAGGAGACGTGCAGCTCCTCCCTCGGCGACCATGCGAAGCCACCGGCGAGCGCGCTGCGGCGCGTGGCGCCCTGTGTGGCCTGCGTCTGCCCATACTCGCCGCTGGCGAACAGCGTTGTGCCGGCGCCGCGCTGCCACTGCTGCTGCAATCCGATCAACGAGATCCTGCGCGAGCCCGCCGCGGCCTGCTCCCACTGGTACTCACTGTAGGCGCGGCTGCCGCGGCCGAACGGTGTCTGCGCGCCGAGCACCGTCGCGGCACTGTGCGAGCGCGCGTCGTCGGTGAGCCGCTGGTTCACGTACACGCTGCCGCCACCACCCGTGGCGAACGTGGCGCCGCCCTGTAGCGAATTTCCGAGCGAGCCGGTGACGCCGCGCGCGTCGAGTGCGAGATGCTTGGTCAGTTGGTATTGCAGGCTCGCGCGCGCCTGGTCGTTGCCGGGTCCTGAGAACGTGGACTGTTGTTCGAGGCGCGCGGTCAGCTTGGCCGAAGGCTTGAACCACACGCTGCCCGTGCCGTAACTCGAGCGGTCGGTGAGCTGGCGCACCTGGTCCTCGAAGCTGCGCGCCTGGAACTCCGTGCCGAAGCCCCAGCGCACGGCATCGTGCGCGAACGAAAGTGCTGCGAGGTTCGAGGCGCGACCGGTCGCCAGGGTGTCGGCGGGCGAGCGGAACTGCTCGTCGCGATCGAAGTGGGCGCCGAGCTTGTCATGCGCGGTGAGCCCCACGCTCGCGCTGACGCCGGACTTCTGGGCGCCGCGATCCTGCGTGCTGCCGTTGGAGAAGAAGTCGTGCTCGACGCGCTTCATGTAGGCCTTGAGCGTGGCGCGGCCGGGCGCGCCGAACCACTCGCCCACATCGAGATCGGCGGCGGCCTTCCACGCCTTGCCCTCCTTGAGACCGTCCGGCGTCTGCTCCTGGAAGCTCACGCCACCATCGATACTCGAGTAGACGCGCGAGGAGGCGCCATTGCTGCTGGCGAGCTCGCCGGACAGGCGCGAGTTGCGGCCGGCGCGCAACTCGGCGTCGGCGCCGTGCAGC
>JAYSRO010000051.1:0-7559 GCA_043720995.1 Candidatus Eiseniibacteriota bacterium | reverse complement strand
GGGGACACCACCACCGCGACCAACCCGCTGTCGCTGGTGATGTCACGCAATCGCAGCCTGACCGCGAACTTCACGTTGAACACCTACACGGTCACGCTCGCCGCAGTGGGCAACGGAACTGCCGCGAAGGCGCCTGTCCTGGCCACCTACACTTATGGCTCGACCGTCACGCTGACGGGTACTCCCAACGCCAGCAACGCGTTCGTGGCGTGGAGCGGTGACACGGCCACTGCGACAAATCCCTTGAGCATCGTGGTGACGAAGAACCGCTCACTCACCGCGAACTTCACCTACTCGCTGACGACCGCGGTGTCGGGCAACGGCAGCGTCGGCGTCAGCCCGAACCAGACCGCGTTCGCCGCGGGCTCGCCCGTCACGCTCACGGCGACGCCGGCGACGGGTTACAGCTTCACGGGTTGGACCGGGGACACCACCGCGGTCACCAACCCGCTCAACCTGGTCATCACTCGCAACCGCAGCCTCACCGCGAACTTCACCATCAACAGCTACACGTTGGGCGTCAATGCCGTGGGTTCGGGCTCGGTGCTGCAGAGCCCCAACCAGCCGAGCTACACGCACGGCGCGGTGGTCACGCTGACGGCCACGCCGCAGTCCGGGTTCAACTTCGCCGGCTGGAGCGGGGACACGGCCGCGGTCGCCAACCCGCTGACGCTGGTGATGACGCGCAATCGCAGTCTCACCGCGACATTCGCGATCAACCAATACACGGTCGTGGGCTCCGCTACCGGCAGCGGCAGCGTCGCGTTGGCTCCCAACCTCGCCACCTACAACTACGGCAGCGCGGTGAGCCTGAGCGCCACGCCCGACGTGGGCTGGCACTTCACGGGCTGGACGGGGGACACCACCGCCGTTACGAATCCGCTGCAACTCATCGTCACGCGCAATCGCGCGCTCACCGGCAACTTCGTCATCGACACCCAGACCTTGAACATCACGACGGTGGGCAGCGGCAGCGTCGCGCGCAACCCTACCCAAGCCAACTACAACTACGGCACGGTGGTCGCATTGACGGCGACGCCCGCGACCGGGTGGAGCTTCACGGGCTGGACAGGGGACGTTGTCTCGGCTGCGAATCCCGTCAACGTGACGATGGACGGCAACCGCAACGTCACCGCGACCTTCACCATCAACACCCAGGTACTGAGCCTGACGACCGTGGGTAGTGGCTCGGTCGCGCGCTCGCCAAATCTCGCGGCCTACGATTACGGCACGGTGGTCACCCTCACCGCAACGCCGACGTCCGGCTGGCACTTTGACGCCTACACGGGCGACCTCGCGACCTCGACGAACCCCGCGACCGTTACGATGACCGCCGATCGCGCGGTGACCGCCACGTTCGTCCAGGACAGCTTCGCGCTGGCCGTGACGATCGTGGGCAGCGGCACGGTGGCCAAGTCGCCGGACCTCGCGAGCTTTCCCTCGGGCACTCTGGTGACGCTGACGGCGACGCCGCTCTCGGCCTACCACTTCGTCGGCTGGAGCGGCGACCTGGTCTCCGCCGCCAACCCTGCCGCGATCACCATGAATGCCGCGCGCGCGGTGACGGCGACATTCGCGCTCGACACGCACGCGCTCGCCGTGACGGTTGTGGGCAGCGGTACCGTGAGCCGCAGCCCGAACCTTGCCAGCGTGCCGCATGGCACGGTGATGACGCTGACGGCGACACCGCAGACCGGCTGGAGCTTCACGGGCTGGAGCGACGACACCACGACGGCGAGCAATCCACTCGTGCTGACGGTCGTGTCCGATCGCAGCCTCACCGCCACCTTCACGCTGAATAGCTACACGCTGACAGTCTCCGAGAACGGCAACGGCAGCACCGATCGCTCGCCCGATCAGGGTAGCTATCCGCACGGCACCCCCGTGACAGTGAGCGCCACGCCGGATGCGGGCTGGCAATTCACGGGCTGGACCGGGGACACCACCGCCGCGGCCACGAGCCTCGCCCTGACCATGACGCGCGACCGCTCGATGACGGCGAACTTCACGGTGATCACTTACACGCTGGCGGTCACGACCAGCGGCAGCGGCAGCGTCGCGCGCTCGCCGAACCAGGCCAGCTATGCCACCTTCACGCCGGTCACGCTCACCGCCACGCCCACAGGGGGCAACACCTTCCTGGGCTGGAGCGGCGACACCACTGCGAGCTCCGCTGACCTGTCGCTCACCATGACGCGCAATCGCGTGCTGACGGCGACGTTCTCGTACTCGCTTGCGATCACGATGGTCGGATCGGGTTCCGTGACGCGGGCTCCCTTCGCCGCGATGTACGCGCCCGGCACGGTGGTGACGCTGACCCCGGTGCCATCCGCCGGCTACCACTTCACGGGTTGGAGCGGTGACACCACTGCGCTCGCCAATCCGCTGAGCGTCGCCATGTCGCGCAACCGCTCGATGACGGCGACGTTCGTGATCGACACTCACACCATCAGTGTCACGACGTCCGGCAGCGGCGGCGTCGCGCGTTCGCCGAACCAGGCGTCGTACAACTACGGCACGATCGTCACCCTGACGGCGGCGCCCAGCACCGGCTGGTCGTTCGTCAACTGGAGCGGCTCGGCCTCCGGTACCTCCAATCCCACGACCGTGACCTTGACGGTCGATCGCGCGGTGACCGCGACGTTCTCGATCGATGTCCACTTGCTCGATGTGTCGATCGCCGGCGCCGGTACGGTCAACCGCAGCCCGGCAGGCAATGCCTTCGACTACGGTACCGTGGTGCGGCTGACCGCCACGCCCGCCGCCGGTTGGAGATTCGATGGCTGGAGTGGCGACCTCGCAGGCACCGCCAATCCGGATTCCGTGGTGATGACCGTGGACCACTCGGTCGGCGCGTTGTTCGCGATCGATGAGTACGCCCTCAATGTGACGGTGACGGGTAAGGGCGCGGTGAGCGCCTCGCCCGACCAGTCCAGCTATGCAACGGGCACCGTCGTGCACCTGACCGCGCTGCCCTCCGCCGGCTGGACGTTCATGGGCTGGGGCGGCGATGCCACGGGCACGGCCAACCCGATCGACGTGGCCGTGACGCACGAGATGCTGGCGGTCGCGGTGTTCGCCGACCGCACCGCTCCGCTCGTCCAGGTGGTGTCGCCCAACGGCGGACAGTCGCTGACCGTGGGCGACACGTTGTCGGTGCGCTGGTCGGCGAGCGATCTCGACGGTGTCCAACTGGTCGACCTGTGGCTGGTGCGCCCGGGGTTCAGTGATTCGCTCACCAGTATCGCGAGCGGGCTGGCGAACTCCGGTGTCTTCCATTGGACGGTGCCCTCGAAGCCGGCGCTCGACGCCTATGTGCGTGCGATTGCCCGCGACACCAGTGGCAACGCGCGTGTCGACCAGAGCGACGCCCCATTCGAGGTCAAGAACGGCGTGCTGGCCGTGGGCGCGGGGGGAGAGATGCAACTGGCCCTGCTGCCGCCCACCCCGAATCCCGCGGTGGGCCGACTGCGCTTGTCGTTCACGCTGCCCACTGCCGCGAGCGTCAAGCTGATCGTGCTCGATGTGACCGGGCGTGAGGTGGCGACGGTCGTGGATGCCTGGCAGCAGGCGGGACGCCACGAGCTCGTGTGGGACCGCCGCAGCGGCCGCATGGGCGCCGCACCGGGCGTCTACTTCGCGCGGTTGCAGGTGGGCCACGACGAGCGCGTGCGCAAGTTCATCCTCGCGCAGTAGCGGCGGCAGTGGAACCGCGTGAGCGGGACCGAACCCTGAGCTTGCCTGGGATTATCGCGACGGGCCGCCACGCACCAGTCGTAGGCCGCGCTGCCACAGGGTGACCGCGCGTCGCGCGTGCACGGCGCCGAGGGCGGCGAGTTGCGCCACGAGCGGCTCGAATCCCAGCCGCGCGCGGGAGGCGTCCGGCGTCGTGAGTGCGGCGAGCATCAGCGCCAGCACTCCGAGGAGCGGCAGCGACTGGTACCACCGGCGCGGACCCGAGAGCGTGCGCACGGCGCCCCATGCGGCGAGGCCCAGCCAGGCGATCTCCGCCACGGCGAGGAAGGTGAAGAGGGGATGGCCAGGAATGTCCGGCCCGGAGCGCGGACTTGCGGACGGCGTCGCCAGGGTCGCGGGATTCGCGTCGCGCGGCGACAGCGTCCACACCTCGCGCCATCGGGCGGCGCTCGTCGCGGCCCTGCGGCGCATCGGATAATCGTTGGCTTCGGCTGCGGTGACGGGCGCCCAACGATGGAGCACCACGGAATTGCGGATCGTCCAGGGCGCCACCACGACGCACAGCCCGAGCAACACGAGCGCTGCCTGGTTGAACCGTTCGCGCGGCGGCACCGTGAGCCCCAACGGGCGCCAGCTCCAGGCGAGCAGCAGCGGAGCGAGCAGCAGTCCGGGCGCCGACGCGAGCGCCGCGAGGCCGCACAGCAGCCCGGCGCCGAATGCGCGGCCGCGGCGCGGTGTGCGCAGCCAGGCCGCTCCGGCTGCGAGCGCCAGGACGACCGCGAGCGCGAACACGTTCGCGTCGAACGCGAGTGCGCCGGCGAGCAGGAACGGTGAGAGTGCGACGCTCCATCCAACGACGCGGCCGGCGGTGGGGCCGAACAGGCCCGCCGTGAACCACGATGCGGCAGGGGCGGCCAGCGCGCCGGCGAGAATCGCCCCGGTGGCGAGCGTCAGCGGGTGCGAGTGGCTGGCTCCCAGCGCTTGCGACAGCAGCCATGGGCTCAAGGGGGCGAGCGCGGCCGTGGGCGTGGGTGCGGCGAGCGGGCCCAGGCTTAGGCCGTCGCCCGCAAGCAGGTGTGCGGCGGCCATCGGCACGCGCGGGTCCACGTGCGCGCTTGAACCAGCGAGCCATGCCACGCCTGCGCGGGCTGCCACGGCGGCCGCGAACAGGGCGAGCCCGGCGCCGGTGTCAAGGGGCGGCTCGAGACCGCGGCGGGGGGCATCCTGGGCGCGCTGGATCATTCTCGGGGCGCAGTATAGCGGAGCAGCATCGCGCGTCGAGCTCGCGCCGTGCATCACGGGGTGCGCGGGTCCGTGCATTTCGCATGACTGCGCCGGCGCGCGCCGATCCGGCGGTTCCACCCACGCGCACCGGGGAGGCGCGGGAACGCGGCTGGGCGCGCCGTCCGCGTGCCGGCTTCGCGTCCCGGCTTCCCGCCCCCGGTCGCGGCCGATGAGTTGCAATACGGCGCCCGCGGAGGGAGCTCATCATGGACCACTACATCCCCAAGCGGCGCATTCCCGCGACGCTCTGGACCGGTGACCGGCGCGACGTGTCCGGCTGGTTGTTCCTCGATCTCGACGCGCACGGTACGCAGCACCCCACGTTGCTCGACACCTTGAATCTCTCGACACCGTTCGTCCCGGTGGTCGTCGGGGAAGAGGGGCGCGTTCACCTGTTCCGCCGCGACCGGCTGCTGCGTGTC
Source organism: Candidatus Eiseniibacteriota bacterium (assembly GCA_043720995.1). Lineage (GTDB taxonomy): Bacteria > Eisenbacteria > RBG-16-71-46 > RBG-16-71-46 > RBG-16-71-46 > JANLWK01. Next base: position 2,157 of record JAYSRO010000051.1, on the reverse strand, counting down.
ACGCCGTCGCGCCACGTGCTGCCGAGTGATCTCTATGCGCGCGGGTTCCAGGAGTGGCGCGAGGAGCGCGCCGAAGTCACGCTGGTGGACGGCACGCGTTTGAACGGCCGCGTGTGGATGCCGCTCGAGCGCGACTCGCAGCGGCTGTCCGACTTCATGAATCACCTGGGCTCGCGCTTCTTCGTGCTCATCACCGCGACCGGCACCCAGTTCATCAACGGCATGGCGGTGGCGGAACTCGGGCTCGACGAATGCGTTGTGCTCGGGAAATTGGGGGTGGCAAACCGCTTGCGCTGAGCAGGGCCATGACAACCCACGCAGCCCCCCAGGCGCCGCCGTACTGTCCCAACTCCGATTGCGTATTCCATCTCAAGCCAACCGGTTGGAAGTACGAGCTCCATGGCGAGTTCTACCGCAAGAACCCGCCGCACCGGGTCCAGCGGTTCATCTGTTGTTCCTGCGGTAGACACTTCAGTGAACAAACGTTTCGCACGACCTACTGGCTCAAACGGCCGAAGTTGCTTCCGCGCGTAATGAAGGCGTTGCTCTCGTGCTCATGCCTGCGCCAAATCGCTCGCGCTGAAGAGGCCTCGCCGCAGACCATCCTCCTTCACGCAAACCGCCTCGGGCGCCACTGCCAGCTGTTCCACGAACGCCACCGCCCGCGCGGCCCCCTGACCGAACCCATCGCGCTCGATGGCTTCCAGTCCTTCGAGTACAGCCAGTTCTACCCGACCTGGTATCACGTGGTCGCCGGCAACGAGTCCCATTTCTTCTACGGCTTCACGGACAGCGAACTGCGTCGCAGTGGCAGCATGACGAAGTCGCAGAAGCGCACGCGGGTCATTCTCGAGGAGAAGTTCGGGAAGCCTGATCCGCGATCGATCGAGAAGGAGACGGCCGCAGTGCTGAGGATCGTGACCCGCGGTTCCGAGTCGATCGAGCTGCACACGGACGAGCACCAAGACTACCCGCGGGCGCTCAAGCGCTTGGCTCACTTGAAGGTGGAGCACCACACGATCAGCTCACGCGCGGTGAGGACCACCATGAACCCGTTGTTCTCGATCAACCTGCTGGACCTGTTGCTCCGCCACGGAGGGGCGGACCATAAACGCGAAACGATCGCGTTCCCGAAGCGGCGGCAGATGGCGGTCTGGCGCATCTGGGTCATGCTGGTGTGGCGGAACTACTTGAAGTGGGTCTCAGAGCGGAAGCACGAAGACACGCCGGCCATGCGGCTGGGGATCTTCAAGCGGAAGCTGCGGGTCAAGGACATCCTGAAGAGGCGGCTATTCGCGACGCGCAGCACGCTCCCAAAGCGATGGAAGCGCTACTACCAAGGGAGCACAGTGACGCGGCTGATGCCGAGGGGACGAGACCATCAACTGTACTACGCGTTCTGAATTACGCAGGACACACAATTGGCGCGGGACCGGTTCAATCTCACCCCCAATTTCCCGAGCACAACCGGGCTGCTGGCGGTTAATGAATCCCCGGCGGTAGAGTCGGGGCGAGCACACTCGTGCCGCCCGACGCCGATCGACTTCCGGGGAGCGCAGATGACTATTCCATCGAGCACGTCTTCGTCCGCCGCCGTGGAGTCGGCGCGCGCCTTCCTGACCGCCACCATCGCGCGACTCGAGCCGCTGCACCTCGAGTTCAATCGCGCCGGATGGGACGCCAGCGTCTCGGGCTCGGAAGCGGATGCCGCGCGGCGCGCCGGTTTCGACACGCAGATTCGCGCGCTGCTTTCCGACGCCGCGACGTTCGCCGCGGCGCGCAACCATCGAGCGGCCGTGCGCGGCGCGGATGCGCAACTCGACCGAGAACTCGAGGTGCTCGAGCACACGCTGGCGGCTCACCAGATGCCGCGCGCGACCATCGACCAACTCGTGGCGCTCGAGACGCGGCTCGACGGGACGTTCAATAACTTCCGCGCCACCACGGCGGCTGGGCCCATGAGTGACAATGCCTTACGGGAGATTCTTCAGGCGTCGGATGACGTCCCGTTGCGCCGGGAGGCATGGGAGGCCTCGAAGCAAGTGGGGGCCGCCGCCGCACCCCAGCTGCTGGAGCTGGTGCGCCTGCGCAACGGCGCGGCGCACGCCCTGGGCTATCGCGACTTCTACGCGATGTCGTTGACGTTGGATGAGCTGG
>JAYSRO010000050.1:0-3680 GCA_043720995.1 Candidatus Eiseniibacteriota bacterium | reverse complement strand
CTTCGGCACGCAGGGACAGGCCATCTACACGGCGCTCAAGGGACACGCCAACTTATTCCTGATGCTGTGCGGGCACGTGACGCCGCCGGAAGGCCGGCGCACCGACACCTTCAATGGCAACACGGTCTATTCGCTGTTGTCCGACTACCAGGACAACACGAACGGCGGCAATGGCTTCTTGCGGATCTACGAATTCTCGCCGGCCAACAACGTGATTCGGGCGCGTACCTATTCGCCGTGGCTCAACCAGTTCGAGACAGATGCGGATTCGAGCAGCCAGTTCACGCTCGCCTACAACATGGGCGGCACCACGCCATTCCAGTTGATCGGCACGCGCAGCGGTGTGGCCTCGGGTGCCAGCGCCAGTGTCACGTGGGCGAGTCTCGCCGCCAACACGGCCTATGAGTGGTATGCGGTCGCGAGCGACGGCAGCGCGAGTGCGACGAGTGCCACGTGGCGATTCACGACCGGCAGCAACTCGAATCTGGTGAGCAACGGCGGCTTCGAAGCTAATATCGCTGGTTGGGCGCGCTATGGCACCCCGGCGCTGTCGCAGGGCACGGAGGGGCATTCTGGGACGCGCTCGCTGCAGATCAAGGGGCCGAGCTCGACCGCAGCGTTCGGCTGCGACGACAGCCCCAACACCGTCACGGCCGTGGCGAAAGTGGGGGCGATCTACCGCTTCTCCGCGTGGGTCAAGGCTCCGGGCACGAGCCGGGGGAAGGTAAAGCTGCGCGTCTACGAATTGCTCGGTTCAGTGCAGCAGGGCAGCACCACGTATTCGCCGGAGCTGGCGCTGACATCGGGCTGGCAGTTGCTCAGCGTGGACTACACCGTTCGCGTCGCGGGCACCGCGTTGTCGCTGCGGGTCACCGATGCGCCGCTCGCCAACGGCGAGACGTTCCTCGTGGACGACGTGTCGATCACGCTGCTGAGCGTCCCCGGAAGCGCCGCCACCTCGGGCGATGGCGCCGCGGCAGGACCGCTCGCGGGCGTGGGTGGCTTGGCGCCGCCGCTGGTGTTCAGCGCCACGGTCATGCCCAACCCTGCGCGGGGTGGAGCTCGCTTGAACTTCGTCACGACACGCGAAGGCTTCGCGCGCGCCGCGCTGTACGACGCGAGCGGCCGTCGCGTGCGCGAGTTGATCAACGAGCAGCGGCTTGCGCCGGGGGCTCACCGGCTGGATCTCGATGCACGAAGCGGCGGCCACGGCCCGCTCGCTTCGGGCATCTACTTCTATCGTATCGAGGCGTCAGAAGGCGTGCTGGGCGGGCGCTGCGTGTTTATCCAGTAGGCCGTTTCAGGCGGCACGTCCCTCGTGACGTTCCGCCATCAAGGACAGTGCTACACCTGCCGCCAGGATCAACAACACGACGCCGAGCAGGTAGAAGTTGAAGCCGCTGCCGAGCATCGCCTTGAGCCACTTTGCGACCAGCATCTTCACGCCGACCACCATCAGCACCACCGCGAGTGCCACCTTGAGGTACTTGAACCTGTCGAGCATGCCTCCCAGAGCGAAATAGAGCGACCGGAGGCCCAGAATCGCAAAGACGTTACTGGTGAAGACCAGAAACGGATCGGCCGTAATCGCAAAGATCGCCGGGATCGAGTCGACCGCGAAGATCAGGTCCGTGAACTCGACCATGATCAGGGCCAATGCCAGGGGCGTGAGCATCCATGTGCCGGGCCGTGCCTGGTTCACCGCCTCATCTGGAAGGGCGGCCGTCCCAGGAAACTCGCCCTCGTATGAAGCCGGTGCTCCAGCCCGAACCGCGAAGTGCTGCCCGTGGAACCGCGATGTGATCGGGAAGAAACGCCGGGTGAGCCGTACGATGATGTTCTGGCTGGGGTCCGTGTGATCCGACTTCAAGACCAGCATCTTGATGCCGGTGAATATCAGAAAGCCCCCAAATACGTAGAGGATCCAGTGGTACTTGGCAATCAATGTTGCGCCCAGGGCAATCATGGCCCCGCGCATCACCAGTGCGCCCAAGATGCCCCAGAACAGCACTCGATGCTGGTAGATCGGCGGAACCGCGAAGAAGCCGAAGATCATCGCGATCACGAAGACGTTGTCTATGCTCAGCGACTTCTCGACCACATAGCCCGTCAGGTACTTGGCCGTCGCCGTCATGCCGTTGTTGGTCACACCGTCGGCAGCGTCAATCGCAGCACCCAGCCCCAGCCAGTGGTTCTCGTATCCGTGGTACACGAACAGGGAGAAGGATAGTCCCAGCGTGATCCAAACCGCGGACCAGGTGAGGGCCTCCTTTAGCGTGACCACATGGGCCTTCCGATGGAAGACCCCGAGGTCCAGCGCCAGCATCACCAGTACCGCGAGGATGAAGCCTGCCCATATCCAGACCATGCCTAACTCCCCTCGTTGGTGAGGCAGCCACTGGCGTTCAAGAGGCCGATGGCCCTGCGGGCGGCTTCCTGCGTCTTGTCACTTGAACACCGATCCGCTTCTGCGGCCACCGCGGACCGCAACAACTGGCTTGTCGGTGCATGTCTACATGATGTCACGATCTCGACCGCTCACTCAGGATCTCGATTTCTCTCCGCAACGCGCGTACTTCGTCGAGGATCAGCCGGGTGTGAGTCTCTCCCTCGTCCTTGAGGTCCTCCGTGACCTGTGACTGCATCGCGTTGACCACTACCGCAATGAACAGGTTCAGCACCATGAATGTCGCGATGAGAAGGTAGACGACGAAGAAGATCCAGGAATGCGGCGACTGCGCCATGACGCCGCGTGCGATGTCCGGCCAGCCCTCGACGGTCATGACCTGAAACAGCGTGAACAGGGATGTACCCAGGTTGCCGAAGGTTTCGGGCGCGATCGCACCGAACAATTTCGTGGCCATTACCGCCGAGACGTAGAGTACGAGTCCCATCAGGCCGACGATCGATGCCATGCCTGGCAATGCATTGAGCAGAGCGCCGATCACCCGGCGCATCGACGGCACCAGGGAAACCAACCGGAGTACGCGCAGCACGCGCAGCGCGCGCAGGACGGCGAAAGCAGTGCCCGCAGGAACCACCGCAATTCCCACGACGACAAGATCAAACACGCGCCAGGGGTCCTGGAAGAAGCGGCCACGGTGGACGAAGCAGCGCATCAGCAACTCGACCACGAACACCAGCAGCACGAGTCGGTCAAAAACGTAGAGTGCCTCGCCGAATCGTGCGGCAACCAACGGCGAGGCTTCGATTCCGAGCGTAACGGCGTTCGCAAGAATCAGCGCAGTAATGGCCCTCTCAAAACGCGCACTTGCGATGAAAGCGCTGACGCGTTCGCGCGGCTTCGAATCGGGTTCAGTCTTGCTCGTGGTCATCGGAGCTTCTCCATCGATGTTGAGACAGCAACCCCCATCGCCACGCCCTGCCGTGTGGTTCCCCGTTGCCGCAAGAGGAGTCGGCCCCGGCCCAGCACCCGCCAGGCGACGCCGGGGCCCATTCGAGCGGCTTCATTGGCCCCGTGTGTCGGGTAGCGTCTGTTCGGGAAGGCTTTTCAACGGCTGGTTTCGTTCGGGGCGCACACACTATCACGGTGCCCGTGCTGCTTCTGGAGCACTCTGGATTTCCGCGCCGCCCAACCCTTGACCCCTCGCCGCTTGCGCCGTACCGTCCGGTCTCTCACCCGTCGATCCAGACCGCCCCGCGCGGCCGCAGGTCCCCTT
>JAYSRO010000049.1:0-1749 GCA_043720995.1 Candidatus Eiseniibacteriota bacterium | reverse complement strand
AGCAGTTGCTGGTGATGGGTGGCCGCGCCGAGACGGCCACCCGCAAGGCGATCCGCGCGCTGGAGCGGCGCGAGCCGCTGCTCGCAGACGAGGTGTATGCCGACGACGAGGCGATCGACCGGCTCGAGATCGATATCGAAGAACGCTGCGTGCGCCTGCTCGCGCTGCAGCAGCCGATGGCGCGCGACCTGCGCTTCATCACCGCGGCGCTCAAGATCTCCAACGACCTGGAGCGCGTGGGCGATCACGCCGTCAATATCGCGCGCGCCGCCAAGCACTTGACCGGCGTGCCGCGCCTGGCGCCCGCGGTGGACATCCCGCGGCTCGAGGGGCTCGCCACGGCCATGCTGCGCGACGCGCTCGACGCCTTCGTGCGGCGCGACACCGACAGCGCCCGAGCAATATGCCGGCGTGACGACGAAGTGGATGAGCTCAACCGCCAGATCCAGCAGGAGCTGTTGGCCTTCATGCTCGAAGCGCCGCCCTCGATCCCGCACGCACTGGAACTGATCCTGGTGGCGCGCAATCTCGAGCGCGTCGCCGACCTCGCCACGAATGTCGCCGAGGAAGTGGTATTCATCGCCGAGGCGCTTATCATCAAACATCACGCCGAAGCCGGCGCGGCGCTCCCCACCCGGCCGCACGCACCCGCCGACGACTTTGGCCGCACGTGATCGGGGCCCACAGTGAATGCCATGAAGACCTTGCGGATCGTCCTGTTCCGCCACGGCCCAGCCAGCAAGCGTGACGTCTCACGCTGGCCCGATGACGATGCCCGTCCGTTGACGCCGCGTGGCGAAACACGCACCCGTGCCGCCGCCGCCGGAGTCGCGGCGCTGACCGGGCGGGCGCGCGCCATCTGGGCGAGTCCGTTGGTGCGCGCCGCGGGCACTGCCGCGTTGCTGCGCGAGGCCTACCACGAGCCGCGCGTGCACGTGGTTGAGGCGCTTCGCCCTCGCGGGTCCTGGCGTGAGATCATCGAGCGGCTGCAACAGAGCCGTGGCGCCGGCGGAGTGCTGGTGCTGGTCGGGCACGAGCCCGATCTGGGGAAGCTGGCGGGCAGTCTCGTGTTCGGGGCGCCGCGGGCGCTGCCGCTCAAGAAGGCCGGCGCATGCGCGATCGATTTTGAGGGTCCGGTCGAGGCCGGCAAGGGACAGATCGCATGGCTCATGACACCCAAACAACTGCGCGCGATGACGCGCGGCCGGCGGAAGGAAAAGACGCGGTGAGCGCATCAGGTTTTGGAACGGCGCAAAGCTACCCGGGACGCTTGTTCATCGTCGAAGGCATCGACGGCTCAGGCAAGAGCACGCAGCTGACGCTGCTGGCGCAGTGGCTACGCAAGTCCGGCTACCCGGTCGTGTTCAGTGAGTGGAATTCCTCGCCGATCGTTCGCGAGACGACCTCGCGCGCCAAGCGGCGCAAGCTGCTCACACCGCTGACGTTCTCGCTGATCCACGCCACCGACTTCACCGAGCGCGTGGATCGCGAGCTGCTGCCCGCGCTCAAGGCGGGCGCCATCGTGCTGGCCGACCGCTATGTCTACACCGCGTTCGCGCGCGACGTCGCGCGGGGCATCGACCCGGACTGGGTCAAGTCGCTCTACCGCTTCGCGCCCACGCCCACCGCGGCATTCTACTTTCGCGTCCCCCTCGAGGTGGCGTTACATCGCATCTTGACGGGGCGGCCGCGGCTCAAGTGGTACGAGGCCGGGATGGACATGGGATTGAGCCCCGACCCGCACGAGTC
>JAYSRO010000048.1:0-3683 GCA_043720995.1 Candidatus Eiseniibacteriota bacterium | reverse complement strand
ACCGCCAGCGAACGGTCGCGCCGCTTGAGGCGCGCCACCATCTCCACGGCCGAGACGTCAAACAACGAACAGCCGAGCCCGTACAGCGTGTCGGTCGGGAACGCGATCACGCCACCGCGAAGCACAGCTTCGGCCGCTTCGAGCATGATCTTCTCGTCCGGTTGTTCGGAATCCACGCGCAACACTTGCATCAACGCCTCCTCGCGGGCTTCTGGGCCGCCGCCGCCCGCGCCTCAAGGGAGCGCTCGAGGCGGGCGTCGCCCAGCGCCAGTATACGCACGGCGAGAAACGCCGCGTTGCGGGCACCCCAAACTCCCACCGACAGCGTCCCCACGGGGACACCGGGGGGCATCTGGACCGTGGACAGCAGCGCATCAAATCCGGCGAGCGGCGAACTCGCAAGCGGCACGCCCAGCACGGGCAGCCGCGACTGCGCGGCCACGGCGCCGGCAAGATGCGCTGCCCCGCCGGCCCCCGCGATCAACACCTTGAGCCCGCGCGCACGCGCGCCGCGGGACCAGCGGGCGGTCGCGTCGGGCGTGCGGTGCGCGGAGTACACCACCAGCTCGAACGGCACGGCGAACTCCGCCAGCACCTTGCCGGCCTCCTCCATCACGGGCCTGTCCGACTCACTGCCCATCACGATCCCGACCAGCGGCCGGGCGCGCTTCGTTGTGGTCATCGCAGATCCTCGCATTCGCTATCGATTCAGGGGGACTGGACGCGGCACGCCAATATCCGTGCGGTAACGCCAGCCGGTTCCCGACAACCGTGCCGTTCCCTCATACGCCCGCCGGCGCGCTTCGTCCAGCGTGGCGCCTTCCGCGCACACGTAAGCCGCGCGGCCACCGAGCACGTGCCAGCCGCCCTCGATGCGCTTCACCCCGCCATAAAGCATCCACGCCTCGCCGGCGGCTTCGACGGCAGCGGTCCCCGCCAACAGTCCTTCGCCCGAGTGCGGGGCGGGATAGCGCGTATCCACAATGGCGACCGCCACCGATGCGCCGGGGCGCGTCGGGGCGACGCAACCACTCAGGTCACCCAGTGCCGCGGCATGCAGCAGGTCATACAGCGAACCTCCCAGCCGCGGCAGGATCACCTGCGTTTCAGGATCGCCAAAGCGCACATTGAACTCCAGCACCATCGCACCCTGTGGCGTGAGCATGAGTCCGCAATACAAGACGCCGCGGAAGGCGATACCGCGGCGCGCGAGTGCGGCCAGCACCGGCTCGACCACCTGCTCGCGCACCCGCGCGTCCTCAGCGTCGCCCCAACCCGGAACGGGAGAGAGCGAGCCCATGCCGCCGGTGTTGTTGCCGGTGTCACCGTCATAGGCGCGCTTGAAGTCCCGCGCCGCGGGCAGCAACACCGCGCGCGTCCCATCACACACCGCCATCACTGACACCTCGTCGCCCTCGAGAAAGCGCTCGAGCACCAGCCTGCGCCCAGCAGCAGCGAAGCGCGCGCCGCTCAACACCTCGTTGGCAAAGCGGGTCGCGGCGGGCCGCTCTTTGGTCACGAGTACCCCCTTGCCGCCGGCGAGTCCATCGGCCTTGAGCACCCACGGTGGTCCCATCGCATCGAGCGCTGAGAGGACAGCGTCCACATCCTCGAACACGCGCGCCTCGGCGGTCGGAACCCCCGCCTCGCGCATGATCTCCTTGGCGAACCACTTGCTCGACTCGAGCCGCGCGGCCTCCGCACCGGGCCCGAACGCGAGCATGCCCCGTTCCTTGAGCCGGTCGGCGAGCCCGTCGGCAAGCAAGGACTCTGGCCCGATGACGACCAGGTCGGGTGCCAGCGCGACGCAGGCTGCGACGATCGTCGGGACCTCGCGATCCGCGAGGCTCACGCACTCGAACGATTGCGCGATCCCATCGTTGCCGGGCATGACGACCACACGCGCGGGCTCAGGGTCCGCCGCCAACCGGCGGGCGAGTGCGTGTTCGCGTCCACCCGAACCCACGACGACCACGCAACGCGGCCTCAGACCCGGCGTCCCGCTCACGCGCCCTCCTGCAATTCCTCGAGCAACAATTCCTGCACGCGCTGTGGCACCGCCTGCCCCCCACTCTTCTTCATCACCTGTCCCACGAGGAACCCCATCGTCGCCGTGCGCCCCGCGCGATACTGCGCGACCGGACCCGTGTGCTCCTCGATCACCGCGCGCACCAGCGGACGCAACTCCTCCGCCGACGACTGCACCCGCACGTCGTGACGGGCCAGCACTTCGGCCAGTGAGCCCTGCTCATCCGGCAACCACGCGAACACTTGCTTGGCGAGCGGCCCGGGCAACTGCTTCGAGCCGACGGCGTCGAGGAACTCCCTGAGCCTGGGGGCGGGCACGTGCGCCGCCCACTGTTCGATGTCCCATTCCCGCTCGTTCAAGACCCGCAGCACTTCGTTCATCACCCAATTACTCGCGAGCTTGGCGTCGCCACCGCGCGCCAGCACTTCATAGTAGTCCGCGACCGCGCGCGTTTCGGTCAGCACCGCGGCATCGTACTGCGGCAAAGTGTACTCGCGGGCCACCCGCTCGGTGCGCGTCCACGGCAGTTCGGGTGTGCGGTCCCGGGCGTCCGCCAGCCACGCGGCGTCCACGCTCAGTACGGGCAGATCGGGCTCGGGGAAGTAGCGGTAGTCGTGCGCATGCTCCTTGCTCCGCATGATCGCGAGATGGTCGTGGTCCGCGTCGTACAGCAGGGTCGCCTGCCTCACGCGCTCCCCGGCATCGAGCAATGCCTGCTGGCGGCGGCACTCAGCCGCCACACCGCGCTCCACGCCCCGGATCGAATTCAAGTTCTTGAGCTCCGTCTTGGTGCCCAGCGCGGTGGCGCCCACGGGCCGCAGACTGACGTTTGCGTCGCAGCGCAGCTGGCCCTTCTCCATATCACCGTCCGAGATGCCGAGCCAGCGCACCAGACGGCGGAAGGCGGTGAGGAATGCGCCACACTCCTCCGGCGTGTGCAGCACCGGCTCGGTGACCAGCTCGAGCAGCGGCACTCCGGCCCGGTTGAAGTCCACGCGTGACAGGCGGCGGTCGTGCGCACGCTCCGGGTGGAACGATTTCCCCGTATCTTCCTCGGCATGAATGCGCGTCAGGGCAAACGTCCGCGGCTCGCCTGCCACATCAACCGGCAACGCGCCGCCTTCGCACAAGGGCCGGTCGTACTGGCTGATCTGGAAGTTCTTCGGCATGTCCGGGTAGAAGTAGTTCTTGCGCGCGAACACGCTGATCGCTCGGATCTCACAGCCGAGCGAGAGCCCCAGCCGGATCGCCGCATCGATGGCCGCGCGATTGGCGCGCGGCAAGGCACCCGGCAACCCCAGGCACACCGGGCACACGGCGGTGTTTGGCTCGCCACCGAATTGCACCGGGCAGCCGCAGAACATCTTGCTCACCGTGTTGAGCTGCAGGTGGCACTCGAGTCCGATTACCGCTTCGAAGGCCATGCGAACTCCGTTTCTTGATGGCGCCCCATGCGGCCGCGATCCCCATGCACTTCGAGGGCGCGCGCCGCACGCAACAGCAGCGGTTCCGCGTCGTCGTTACCCAACAACTGCACGCCGATCGGCAGGCCGCTCGAGCTCAGCCCCACGGGGCAACTGATTCCGGGGATACCGGCGAGGTTTGCCCCGATCGTGAAGATGTCGCTCAAATACATCGCCAGCGGATCATCGAG
>JAYSRO010000047.1:0-1751 GCA_043720995.1 Candidatus Eiseniibacteriota bacterium | reverse complement strand
CCATCCCGCGCGAGCTGCGGCCGCTGATCGGCGATTGGATCTTCGGCTGCGACATCTGCCAGGACGTCTGCCCCTGGAACCGCTTCGCCCCTCCCGCGCGCGAGGCGCGGCTGCATGCCCGCTCGCTCGAGGGCTGGACGCTGGAGCGCTTCCTGTCACTCGATGACCCGCAGTTCGCGGAACTGTTCGCAGGCAGCCCGATCCGGCGAGCGCAGCGCTCGGGCTTCCTCCGCAACGTCTGCGTGGCGTTGGGGAACCGGCGCGAGCAGACCGCCGTGCCCGCGCTGCTGCGGGCGCTGACGCAGGACCCTGAGCCGCTGGTGCGCGGGCATGCCGCGTGGGCGCTCGGGGAAATTGGGCGCGAGGGCGGAGCGGATACTCTGGCGATCACGGGTGTGTTGCGTGCGGCTGCAATCAACGAAACCGATGCATTCGTGCGGTCGGAGGCGGGAATGGCCGGGGGCGGCATAGCGGAGGGTTGAGGGGGCTGCAAGCCCCCTGTCGGCCGGCGAACCGATTGTTAGATAGATCCGGCGCAAGAGGTCGTCCTTGCACGTAGCCCGGACGGTCCCACCCGAGCTGCTTTCGCCACGGCGTTTGTCACCTCACATCGGAGGAGGCCATCATGAATTCGTGGAAACGTCTGCCCCATGCCCGTTTCCTGCTGCTCGCTGCACTCATCGTAGTCCCCGGGAGCGCATTCTCACGAAGTACGAGTCTGGCCGCATCAACTCGCCCGACCCACGTGGTGGGAAATCTCACCGGCACCGTCAACGGCACCGCGGTAAACCTGCACGCGTACATCACGATGGACTACACGAACGGACACACCCACTCTGAGGTTTCCAACGTGCCGTCCACGCTCGGGAGCAGCCTGCGGGTTGCCATGAGTATTGTGACCGTCGCAGGGGGCACCTGCGCCGTAACATCAGGCGGCGCCGTCAACGGGAGCACCTTGTTTGGGGGCAACATGGTGCGAACCGGGGGACTGAAGTACCTCGGGACCGGTGACTCGGTCACCATCGTGCACAACGTTTCATACACGGGCGGGGACAGCATTCACTTCACCGGCACCATCAACGGCACAATCCCAGTGATCGCTCCCACGGATAGCGTTGCATTGGGCGACTTGAACGAACTCTGGCACCAGGATTCGCCCACCCAAATCTCGGCGGGGCTCGGCAACCTGCAGAGCTATCGGGTGGGTCCCGTCGGATCCGGGGTCTGGAATCCGCCGCCGCCGCCTCCCATTCTTCACGGCAAACGCATCGTCTACCCCAACTCGACGATGCTCAACGTTCTCCCTTTCGATGAGACACGTCACGTTTCATTTATTGAGGCGAAGTGGCTGCCAGCCACCAACACGAATACTTGGGACATGTACAACGTCATGACGCCCATGGCTGTTGTGCCGATGTCCACACCGTTGACGGCGGGAGCGCTCGCGTCACTACTGGGGGCGATTGGGCTCTTCACGCTGCGTCGCAGGCGGAGCGTGCGCGGCACAAGCTAACTCGGCGAGAGCTTGAGGTTGGCTCAGGCTGAGATTGACGGAGCGAGAGCTGTGTATCGCGAGGCCGCCTTGACCCCGTGGAGCAGTCTCCACAACTTCGGGGCAAGGTGGTCTCGCACCCCTTGCGTATCGTGCGCGTGGCGATCGAGCCGCTCGTGCCGGACGCTGTCGAGCTGCGCGCGGGGGCATCACCGATCCCGGACCGGCGCTGGGCGACCGCGTTGCCGGACACCCTGGA
>JAYSRO010000046.1:0-1752 GCA_043720995.1 Candidatus Eiseniibacteriota bacterium | reverse complement strand
GCGCGGGAGTGAGCGATCCGCTCATGGCGTTGTGGTCGGTCTTGCGTCGCATCTGTGAGTGCCCCGATGAGGTCAATAGGTCGTGGCAAATGGCGTGGAGGTCCGGGGCACATTCGCCCCGTCCGGCTCCGAAACCGCGTGACTCGCGGCAACGCCCGTGCGCAACATGGCCCGCTGGTGACAGCGGGTGTCTTCGGAGTGGGTTATCGGCGGGATACTCAAGGGAGTTGAGCCGCTCGTATGGGTCGGGACCGCCTCCAACCCCGGAGTAGAGACGGCCCCCGACCCTGCCGATTACCCCCCGTAATGAGCTCCCCGATCTACCACGAATGGGCCGCCTGCCAGCCGGCCCGCCGCACCCCCGCGCCGAGGCCCGCACATCCCCTGTTGAGCGTGCTGGCCACGGCCCTGCTGCTCGCCGTCTCCGTGCGCGGCTGGCACGAGGTCGAACCGCTGGTCGCCTACCGCACGACGACCGCGGTGGTGCTGGCGGCCAAGGGTTCCTCGACGCACTTCAGCTACGAGGTCGATGGCAAGGCGTATGTGGGCTCGCAGCCACCGCCGGCCCCGGCTGGACCGGTGCAGCAAACGGCTGAGCGCTTCGCTCCGGGCACGACCGTCACCGCATGGTTCAATCCGTGGCACCCTTCGGAGGCGGTGCTGTCGCGCTCGCCGGACTCGCGGCTGCTGTCGTGGATGCTGGCGCTCGCGATGATCGCGGGGCTGATGTTGCTGGTCGCGCATCCACCGCGAATCGAGCCGGCCAGCGACGCGGAGACAGAAACCGAACGCATCGCGCGCTCTGCCTAGCGCGGACACCTGCGGCTAACGCAACTCCCGCAGCACCTGGCGCACCGTCCCCCACGCGATCGATCCCGGTATCACCGTCTCGAAGTGCCCCGCGTCCTCGATCACGGTCAGCGTGGCATCATCATGTTTGGCCGCCCGCGCGACGTAGTGCTCGAGGTAGTCCACGGGCACGATCGTGTCATGACGCCCCACGATGTGGCGCTGCGGCACGCCGAACGGCAACAACTCCACGGGTGAAGCCGCGCGGAACCGGTCGGGATGCTGCGCGTGGGTGCCCCCCAACAGGTCGGTGCAGGCGGTGCCGCACAGGTTGCGGCGCGCCCCCTCGGCGAGGTCGGCGACTCCAGCGAGGGCGACGACCGCGTGGACGCCCAGCGGGTGCGCGACCGAGATGGCGCTGCCGTGGGGTACGCGCAGGCGCGCGCCCAGCCACAACGCGAGCATCCCGCCCGCGGAGTGCCCGAGCGCGATCACGCGCTTGAGGTCGAGCGCATGCTTGGGCGCCAAGGTGCGAAGGTAATCCGCGCCGGCCCCGACGTCGTGGAACGTGCCCGGCCAGCCGCCACCGTTCCCCAGCCTCCTGTATTCGAGGCTCCACACCGCGAAGCCTTCCCCGGCGATCGCGCGGCACAGGGCGCTCAGCGGCAGCAGGTCGTAGTCCGCGAACCAGCAGCCGCCGTGCAGCGCGATCACCACCGGGTGGGGACCTGGTCCTGCGGGCAGGAACAAGTCGCCGAACTGCTGCGAATCTTTGCCGTAGCTGAAGCGATGTTCCGCTTTCGCCTGCGGCAACTTCATGTACTCTTCAACGGTCGCGAGCATGAATCGATGTCCCTCCGCCATCTTTGGCTTCGGTGTCGGGCGTCCTGCTCCAATCCCCTTCTCGAGGAAGGATCCTCTCATGCCCGTCCCCTCAACAACCTCCGGACCCCAGCTGCAGAT